>JASSUD010000007.1:0-61499 GCA_031963225.1 Mycoavidus cysteinexigens | reverse complement strand
CAATGCTCTTTAAGCCTGAATTAACCGACCATGCTTAGATTAGGGTTAGTTTCTGGCCCGTTAGACGAATTGACTGAGGTGACCACGTTGTTTTCTGTTTTAGATTGCACGTCGGTCGACTGATTCCTCTCTTCTTTCAGCGCTTTAATTTCAGCTCTCATTTCTTCTATCACTTTCATCATTTGAGCCGCATTTTCATTAGCAGTATTTACATTTTTTGCTAAAACCGATAGAGCTTGAAACACTTTTTTCTCCTTGATGGGACTATGCTTTTTAAAATTCTCTAAAGAACTCTCAAAAGACTTCCAGCTCTTTATTTTCTGTTCAAGCAGGTAGTTCCGTGTCTCCAAAGCAAAACTACCTAGTAACATCAAAACAGATAATGGTGTGGCTGAGATAGAAAAAATGGCTAAAATGGTCCCAGCCATAGTTAAAGTAACGGACACTACTCGAAGAATGTACAATTGTGTTTGAGAAGGTAATTTATTTTTTAGAGAATTATTGATTGCCTTTAGGTTTTCCAGTGTAGGTTTTAATGGTTTTAAAGCCATTTTTATTTTTGTTAGCCTATCTAGAAAATATTGAAACTTTTCTTGAGAGGTATCTTCAGAAATTTCTTCAAAAAGAGATGCATCTTTAAAAATTTCCTTTATTCCTTCAAGGCCATTTTCAAGTTCAATTAAATTTTTCTTAAAAGATTTGGCTGCTTTGCAACTTTCCTCAAAATCAGGCAGGTTTGCATATTCACGTCTTCTCATCGAGACAAGAAGATCGTCGAATGTGGCAAAAGCATAGGCAATTTCATCTAGATGAAAATCTGCCGTGTCTGAAGTAGGTTGCGCATCGACTCCTTGAATTTCTGGTTGATGGTTTTCGATTGCCGGATGAACATTGAAATCAAAGCACCTTGATACGCTGATGTTATTGATCTTATCCGCAGACACGGCATGATCTTTTTCGCCATCCATACTAAGTATCTTGCTGGCAGCATCCAATGCCTGCTTTAACTCCGATAGTGTAAAACGATGCTTAAGAATGGACCGCTCAGGTACTTCACGCAGCGGTGAAGTACCTTTATCTTCAAGCGGCTTAGTAGAAGACAGGCGTGGAGCACCGTCGACTGAAGTCGCGCTAAATGTATTTGGCATGACTGCCTCCCTAGTTGTGCGTCAGCAAACAGGTAGCGGCAAAACTACCCTGCCCTGCTTGAATCAAGCTGGAAGAGGAAGGCTTACTTCGAGCACAGAAGGCTCTAGAGAGTTTTTTATGGAAAAATACAGCAGAAGAACAATGTGGCTTTGAAATGGCGGAACGTCGCACGCTTCGTGAAAAGACAGCGCCCCTACCAGGTTTAACGATTAGAGTACGAGGTGATAAAGAAGAGTCCCTGGGGGGAGCGGGATATGAATGTGGGTAATACATGGCATCTTCCTATTGTTAGGTTCATGCCTGCCCTTACCTGTATCAAAGGGGTGGCAGGCCCGAATAGGTGTGATACCCGACAATTTCCCCAATAGGAAAGAAGCTGTCGGTCGCAATAACTTCACCCTTTAACAGGGATCACTCATTCATGACTTTGATACGGACAATTACTTGCCAGTAAAAAGAGGCCATGCAGGACTCGCGTCAAGGCGCACCTAAACAGGTCCGCCATAAAAAAACAGCTTTACTTCAATTCCTATTGGTTCAATATCAGGAGTATCAATCCCTAGCTACTGTAAGCAGTAGCAGTTCCAATATTACAAGCTTCTGAAATATTGTCAAATCAACAGTCAAGAATAATCTTAATACCTGATTTCTTTGACTATTGCTGATGCTTGGCGGAGCTTTTTCCAAGGTTGCCATCCCATGGTCAGCATGCCCTTCAAATAAAACAGAAAAGCCGCGTGTTCTATTCTGTTTTTCGAGTAAGACAAGTCGCTTGCTATAAATCAGCAGAGGGGACGAGTTCGTGTTGATCAATGGTGTCAACGCAGCAGAGATAGATCAGCCATTAAAAGCTGACATGCGGACTTTTGTCAGCAGCACAGGTAAATTGGTACAGACCTGTACCAATTTACCTGTGCTGCTGACAACCTTCGCTTGATTGCCTATAAGGGCTTGGGAGATAGGACTATTAAACTTCATCAACACTCCTCCTCAGTTGATCAGTTCTAGTCCAGCGAATAGGTCGCTTGCATCTCCTCTGCTGGGAGTCACATCACCGTACAAGGATTTTGCTGGTATCGCTCCTCTTTTGCTCTTTGTTGCACCTCAGCCTTGTTCTTAAACGGCCCATGATATTGTCCGCCGCGCACCTCAATCGGCGATCCGAAGCGATACCCGTAAATGTCTGGACGTACTTGCCAGGACGGAAAATACAACCTTTCCCCCTCTTCTTCCGTTTTAACCTTAACACCAGGCTCGGCAAAGAATCCTTGGATGCTCCAACAGTCCTGCGGCAACCATCCCCCCTTCCCTTCTTTACACTGAATCAATTGGGTACTCGCTTTACCATTCTTCAAGGCGTATACCACCCGTTCCTGAGGAGATAGCCCGTCGGGGCGCCCTGTTTTCAGGTAATCCATCACGCGACGCGCGCCATACTTGGCCAGATTCCGAATATCTTCCTCTTGCCAGTTTTTTCCCGATAGCATAGGCTGCCAGCAACAAGCTGCATAGTAGGCCATCACCTCTACCTCCCGCTGGATACGGGCAGACAATTGCATTTGCTGTGGATCAGGCTCTGTGAAGAGTGCTGCTACGCTCTCGGCGTCCGCCGCTACATGACTGTGACGCCACTCGCTGAGTACTCCCGTCAATTCCCGCACAATGCCTGCTAGATCTACCGTACCAGTGATTCCTGTCGTGCTACTAATTTCTATTTTTGGCAACACGCCTGACAATACCTGGATCAGCCTTGTTGCTACTTCGGTTTTATCCATCGGCACCTTTGCCCCACTCGCGAGTCGCAACTGCTGAGTAATTTGAGCCAGTAGCTCGCTTCTGAGTTGAGTGGAAAAATATCTGGCGTGTCGATTCCTTTCCTCGTCCAAGTGAATATTTACCGCAAAACTGCGATACCACAGTTCGTCTCGCTGACTCTGTAACACACGTTTTCTCTTCCAGATTTCTTCCTGTGCGTCGAGCACACTGCTTTTATCATCAAAATAGTCTTTTTTTGCAACGAGGTCTGTTTCCGAATTTCTCTGCCATAACCACTCGTAAGCAGTGCGCTCCAAATCCGTAATCGTTTCGCCGGACAAGACGTTCTGCGGCTTACTACCTGCTAACAGTTGTTTTTTGCAATATTCTGTCAGCTGCGCTTGCGTCCAATTGGCTGTTCGGACACGGCTTTGGAGTGACTCGGGTTGCTCATAGCGTTGCTGTAATTTTTGTTCTATTTTTTGGCGTAAGATTTCTGTCGTAGCCTGATAGGCCTCGATTTGGAGAGATATGGCCTGATCAATGAAGAGCTTAGCCAAGGCCTCATACCCCTCCTCCTTTTCAAATGCCCGCGCTAGATTGAAGTAAGCGCGCGCCCGTCTTTCTCGATTCTCCCCATCGTAATAGAGAATTTGGCAGGTGTGCGTGATACCGTTCAAAAATTCATTGGCAGCCAGATAGGCCTCTCCAAGATAAATAGACAGCGTCCCTAATACTTGATCTCGATTCGGCGCGTCATGTTCCCGATAAATACGGTGTGTCTCGCAAAGAATATCTATCGCATCCTGGTAGTATCGCTGACCCTCCGGCTTAGCATCTTCCACTTCCTTCTGGATAATCCCCCAATCAACCAAAAGCTCAGCCCTCGTGCGCTCATCGAACACCTCTGAATATTGCTCCAAGTTTATCCATTGCTGTAATTTTTCATATTCTTCGAGTGCATCAATTAAACGCCCCTGCTTACGCAAAGCTCGACTAAAGTTGCGCAGCGTATAGGCAATCGATTCAGGATCACCCGCTTCGCCCAAATTAATCTGAATAGCATAGCTCTTCTCAAAATTCTGACTTGCCTCCATCGCCACCTGGCCTTGGCCGCGCGGAATCTGCTGAAAAGCAATGGTGGCCAATTGATACAGGTATTCTTGTGCATACAGTTTGAGTAACTTGGTTTCTTCCTCAGAAATGGATCGGGGGGTAAATTTCTTTGGCGTCTGTGCAAAATGCGCGATGAGTTTCTCGGATAGCCCCTGCTTAAAGAAGCGCTGCGTTTTTTGCAGGCAATCGTAGGCCAGCCGCAACTCACCGTGATGCAGGTAGTAGAATCTGGCTAGACTGCAGCCCAACGTAAGCACTTGACTCAGTAAGGGCACATTCTCTGCGAATGGAGCCTCGGCGCAGGTATCCAGGAGTGTTCGCACCGGATCTGCATAGGTTTTTAACTCTTCTGGCTGATTGTTGGGACCATTTTTGCTTTCATTATTAGTCAAATAATTGAAGACCTCAGACAGGCGTTGAATGTTTTTTGCAAGCAATTGGTTTTGTTCTGACTGATACCGTTTTCGTATTACGCTTAGAAAGGCTGGGTTAAGCTTAAGATTTTGTGTGTTTCTAAGAGTCTCTGGGTCACCGTTATCCAGAATCGCGAGCGGCTCTTCATACAATCTATTTATAGCGTCTTCATCAACTTGCCGATGTACATTTACAAAAAATATAAACGGGATGTTGTGGTCTCCCAGCCAGGCCGCCTGCTTAAGGATATCCAATGTCCGAGCTGCGATCAGACCCTTCTTCGCCTCCGTTTCGAGTGACGCTAAGCTCTCCCGCGCAATCTCGCTTAGCAAGGCATCTCTCGCCCCCTGGTGTTTCCCCGTTTGCTTCAAAAAGTCGGAAAAGTTCCTAGTCCCCACCACAATTTTTTGATAGCACCGACACAACGCCTGAATGACACCTGGATACCCCCCCGTCAGCACAATGACCTGATCAAAATCAGGTGCCTCAACGGACACTTTGGGCAGGCACTGCTGAACTAACTGCGTCGCTTGTTCCAGGGTAAAAGGGTTCAGAGAAAGAGACTCGACGGATCGCTCTAAGCTTTGGCCAAGCATGTCGCTCAAACTCTGGATCGTCGTATAGATTAGTTGGGCAGACCCAAAGGAAGGCTTTAGATCTTTCAAGACAAAATCAACATTGCCAAGTGTCAACCCATCCAATATCAAGAGTGAACGCGGATGTCGCTGCACATAGTTCGCCACTTGCTGCAAAGCTCCCTGCGGACTTAGGCCGCCATGGCCAAGCGTATTACTAATAGCTTGGATATCCGCATAGGCACAGCTCATACTGCTGCAGTCAATCCAAGCAATCAAATCGTAGGATGCGAAGGAATCATCCTGCGGAACAATCAAGCGCCGAAGCAGCGTGGTTTTACCCACCTCGGGCAAGCCGATGACTTCAATCAGCGCTCTGGGCTTCTCTCTCAGCAGTCTGAGTAATTGGTCCGACTGCTCTCTATGCACATAATGCGCTGGAGGAATAGGCGGCCGACCGAGGGAGAACCGGCGCTCAGACACAGGCAGACCGTGCTCGTTTAGAACTTGGGAAGTTTCAGCATTAACAAGGGAATCTCCTAGTATTTCTAACGAATCATTTTCTCCTTGAGATTGATTGGCGGCGCTAATAGACGGGTAACTGACTGATGATCTTGATGAAGATGCCGTGGACATAATTTCATTCATAATAAACCCCATTTCTTGCTTTATTTATTAATAGGAAAGTTATTAATAGTAAAAAATAAAGAAAAATCCTCTAATTCAGCTACTTCCTTCTAAAATCACTCCTATCAAAAATGAAAAACCACTCTCTTTTATTTCTACTTTCCAAATGCACGCTGATTTGCTTGTTTTCAAGCGAAATTGGGATGCATCGATCCAGAGCTGTTATTCGCTTGGGCAGGTAGCGTGAATGCTGGCTCTTCTGCTCTTTCTGTCGGTAATGAGCGTGCTTCTTGCTCCTCAGGCTGGTGTGGCTCTCCCGTCGCGCCGCGCTGCTTGAGTAGCTTTGTATTCCTCGCACTGAGTCCGATCACATCTTGAATACACATATCTGGCGCTGCCAATGTTGTTTGTGCAGAGGCCCAGTGTAATGTCACGCGACACGCTTCACCGTTCCGATGCACTTGCCAAAGGCGTATTACTTTGTCGTTACTTCCTGTTGCTAGCAAAACCCTTTCATCGCTGGTACGCCAGTCAATAGAATTGACGCTTCCATTAAAACCCCGAATTATGGCCAAACATTTACCTGATGCTACCGACCACAGCCGCACCGTTTTGTCATGACTGCCCGATGCCAGAATTTTGCCATCGCTTGAGAACGAGACGCTTTGCACCCCTTCAGTATGCCCTTCTAACAAGTGCAACGGCTTTTGTTTGGCTACCGACCACAGTCCCACCTTATTGTCCCAACTGGCCGAGGCCAGCATTTGACCATCGCTTGAGAACACGACGTTTGCCACCGAGGCGCGATGCCCTTCGAACGAGGGCAACCGCTTTTTCTCAGCTACCGACCACAGCTGCACCCTCGTGCCTATGCCGCCCCAGGCCAGCATTTGGGTAACGCTTGAGAACGCAACACTAAACACAAAGGAGCAATCCCCTTCGAGCTCGCACAACAGCTTTTCCTCAGCTACCGACCACAGCCGCACCGTATTGTCAGAACTGCCCGAGGCCAGCGTTTGGCCATCGCTTGAGAACGCGACGCTTGTTACCCCATGGGCATGTCCTTTGAACGTGTACAATGGTTTTCTCTTGGCGACATCCCACAGCCGCACCGTCTTATCATCACTGCCCGACGCCAGCGTTTGGCCATCGCTTGAGAACGCGACACTTGTCACCTCTTCGGTATGTCCTTTGAACGAATACAACGTTTTTTTCTCGGCAACCGACCACAGCCACACCGTATTGTCCCCGCCGGATGCCAGCGTTTGGCCATCGCTTGAGAATGCGACGCCTTTCACCGAGCTGGCGTGTCCTTCGAACGAGGGCAACTGTTTTTTCTTCGCGACCGACCACAGCCGCACCGTATTGTCATGACTGCCCGACGCCAGCGTTTGGCCATCGCTTGAAAACGCGACGCTTGCCACATAGTCAGTATGCCCTTCGAACGAGGGCAACGGCTTTTTCTCAGCTACCGACCACAGCCGCACCGTATTGTCAGCACTGTTTGATGCCAGCAATTGTTCATCGCTTGAGAATGCGACACTTGGCATGAAATCGGTATGCCCTTTGAATGTATGCAACGGTTTTTTATCGGCAATCGACCACAGCCGAACTGTCTGGTCCTTACTACCCGAGGCCAACGTTTGGCCATCGCTTGAGAATACGATGCTTGTCACCGAGTCAGTATGTCCTTCGAACGTACGCACATGAGCTAACGTCTCGACCTCATACAGCGCAAGCTTTGCTGGTTTATCCCATTTACTAGTTGCGACTACTAGGTAGCGCTCATCTGGCGAATAGCAGCAAGCACTAACACCGTTTTCTAACTGCAAGCTTGGCAACTCCCCAAACTGCACCCCGTCCATGCGCGCCCCTGCTAAATCTGCGTTGCGCAACCATGTGCCAGTTAGGTTCGTCTTGCCTAGATTTGTCCCTTTCAACTGCGCAGAATCAAATACACCGTAGCTCAAATCTGCCCCAGGAACACGAATAGCCCGTAAATCCGCACTAATAAAATGCACCCTCGCTCTGACTAACACCGTGATCGCATTGGCTGCACCTACAGTAACAAGCGCATCAGGGTTTTTAGAGGCTTCTATCCAGGCATGAAGGTGCTCTTTAAACGGTGGTTGTGTTTTAACTTGCTCAACCAGAAAATCAAGGATGACCGGTTCATTGACCAACGAAAGTTGATTGAGTACATCTTCTGGATGTGGATCCATGGCCTCGAATTCAGGCTCACAAATGGCGCGCGCAACTAAATACTCCTGCATCGACTTATGCGAAAAAGCATAATGTTGCTTTTGTTTAATTTGGAACGGCGCATTAAAACGCAACAGTCGTGCCTTGGCTCCTTCCTCAAAAAATGCTTCGTACACCTCTGCGTATCGATTTTTAAAGTTTTTATTATCTTTAGCGATCGTCAACTTCGCCTTGGTTAGTGCTAGCGCGCAATTTTGTATATAGGTAAGGCCTTGTTGGATAAACCCGCCTTCGCGTTCAGCAAGTTCTTGCTTAGCTCTCTTTTCTTCATCGGTTAAGGGAATTGCCCCCAAACGACCCTGCCAATTTCCCCACCAATGTTGGAAATACTGCTCATAGACTGAGCCTAACGTTAAGCTCGTCGCAATTGGATGGTTTGCTTCCAACCCAGGCAAAATCTGCAACAGCATGCGCAACACCACCGGCCGCTCCAACTCTTTACCGAGCGGCGTTAATTGAGTAAAGGCTTCCTCGTATTGCGCTACGCTCCAGGGCGGATTTTTTTCTTTAACATAATTCTGAATATAACAAGAGCGTTGCGCAGAGGAAAATGGTGCTACCCACGCTTCCCACAATGCTTGAGGAGATGTCTTAGAACAAAAGTACGTTTGATAATTCGCATCCAAGTACTCAGGACGGCTCGTGATCACAAACTTAGCCTTTTCCCACAGCCATAATTCATTAAGTTCATAAAAATTACGATTGCGCTCTTTGATTTCATCGTACCCATCAAAAATAAAAATGCAGCGCTGGTGCAAGTGAGTTCGTAACGCTTCAATTTGCACTGGGGCAAAACCTATCCTTTGCAAAAATTGTTGAATGACTTGCTCATTGGGATTTTCAATACTTCTGAGTTCGATAAAAAAGACCAATGATGGATCATCAGAGGTTTGAGAGAGGTGGTGATAATCCGTCAGTTTTTTAAGTGCCAAACGCCGATTAAAGGTCGATTTGCCAGCGCCGGCATCCCCCTGTAGTAAAAATACACTCGCCTCTGAAGCAAAGAATCGTTCTAATTCTGCGTCAAGATCTACTATCTCTTCACCCTGCGGGCCTTTTTTAATACATTGAAGTGGGACATACATGGATAGGACATCGCTCTCCCCCGTTCCTCTTGAGCTTTGTTGATAGGATCGCTTAAATTTTTCGATATCTTCACCAAGTATCGCCAATGGTTGAGGGGCCGCTTTCAGGGATTGTCTCTGCGCTTCTTGGATTTCGTCCAAGGTATGCGCTAATTGTTTAAGCCATGCTGTCTCTACTTCTTTGAAAATGCCCTCTACGAGTTTGTCAAACTCCAGCGCACTTAAGGCCAAGGGCGCTTCATTTAAGCGCGCAATAAGATCCTCGTATCCATGCCAAAACTTATTCAAAAATGTTCTAGCTTCATCGCTATCAACAACTAAAACCCTTTCAATCAATTTAAACAATACCCAGTGTCGACTTTGATTGGCGTATACCACTCGCCCTGTCTGGGCTTGCGCTTCAAATCTGAGAACATCCTCCATGCGCACCGTGGTTGCTGGAATAAAATCCGCTAGGCAGCTCTCATAGCTATTGTGGGTTAACGAAACCGGGATAATGCCGTGTTGATCTTTGCGGTGTTCTGCCCGAATTTGTAAAAAAGCAATTTCCGTCAGGATATGATGAAAACCAGACTTATAAGCAGCCTCTTGGGAAAATTGCTTAACGACCTCGCGAATGGCCGTAGTACTCCGTTGCTCAAGGTCTTTGCGATAAGCTGCGAGAAGTGCTTGATAAAAATCTTGATAGTGCGGCCAGGTTAGATAATTTCCCAATACCTCTGAGCAACACACCACCACTTTATCGACCGGCTCTACCCCATCTCTTAACTTAACTGGCAGGAGACAGAGTTGGCTAGTTAAGATATCTTCGAGCTTGCCGTCTTTCGCTTCTTCTACAGAATTCGAATACGTTGGTCCCATCGGGGTTTGATCTGAATATAGGAGAGCGCGGATGGTGGACAGCTTTTCGATTAAGTATTTGGAAATATCCGCTTTGGCTTCTCCACAAGCCGGATTGTTATGCGCATACACCAGAAATAAGCTGTGTTTATTCGGTACCTCCCACGAGGCAAGCGTTGAGAGCGCTTTTTCAAACAAACGGTCTACCAGCGCACTTTTTTCCTGAATAACAACAACCGCCGGTAGTCTCTGCGCGGGCAGAGCCGGCTGAACCCGATCAGGCGGTGGCACGGAAGGAACCTTCTCTTTGTGCTCTTGATCAATTGCTGTGCTTTTTTCCTGCAAGCTTAGAAATTGTTTGTGCTTAAACTTAATTTCGTCGAGCAAAGCTTTACTTTCAGCATGATCGGGCTCTAACTCACAAGTTTCTTTCCCATAATCTTTCGCTTGCTGATAGGCTTTTTCTGCATCAGCATAACGGCCTAATCTTTCTAGCAGGCCAGCATAATCCTGATTAATTTGGGCAAGTGTCCGATTTATATTGGCCTTAGTTGAATTGGTACGATTCGCTTGGTACGCAATACGATGCGCCTGCTGCGCAACATCCAGCGCTTCCAGATAGCTTGCTTGCGCTCTATTCAGATTACCTTGCTTCTGATAATCGAGCGCTTCTTGTTGATGATCACGAGCAGAGATTAAAGTGACTCTAGTGCTACCGATTAGGCTGCCTATCTTATCCACTTTTATCCCCGCCTGTTTTATTCAATCGGCCTCTCCGAATCTCTATTCGAGCAATGATTCTAGAGAGTAATTTCGCAAATTTTGGCTTTAATCTAATCGTTCAGTGACTTATTCATTTTCAAACGAAGTTGAAATACAAGAAATGTGCCAAACCCATTTCTCATTGTTCGAAAAAACAGCTGCGCTGACGAACGACCAGCACACATCCCACGACGCTTAACGCGATATGAAGCGCCAGTCAGTAAACGAGGTGCGAATACTAGAGGTAAAAAGAAGCAGCAGAAATCAGGTGATACCTAGAATTTTTCAGGAAGGGGAAAACACAGCAGCTCAGGCATTAAAATCAGTATGGAAGCATAAATTGAGCAAAGCGTACGCAGCGCGCTTGTTGCGCCTTAAGAGGGGATATCAATTTTTAAGCCGTGAAAGTAGCGGCTGGATTCCTAAGATGCAATAGTTCCGAATAGTGCAGTAGACTAGATTACTCGCAACCCTCTGAATTTAGCAGGGGGGTGCGCGTTTGAAGTGATTTAAGCAATAGATTGGACCTGCAATTTCAGTCCTAATGCCTGAATAAGCTTAAGTATGGTGTCATAACTGGGCTTTGCACCGTCTGTTAGTGGGTTTCTTTCGCGCCCAAGATTAGCACTCTCTGCCACCTGTGCCATGCCGCGCGCACGGGCAATATTTTTGAGCGCTATTATCATTCAGCAGAAGTGCTTCAATGCATATGGGTTCTTATCTATGGACGATGCGAAGGTAAAATTGAGGCTTGGCGTGAGGATATAGCGAGATGCGTCTCCACTCTGCTTCGGAGTGGAGACGCCCATCAATTAATAATTTTTCTATTAAATTGCCATCGCGGCCACTATTTAACGTCGCCTGTTAATCCATGGGTAAGCGTTTCCCACTGATAATGAAAATGCCCTTTAGTTGGACGTGTTTTCTCAAGGAAGGTACTCGTTTGTGGTAAAGAGAATTCATTTTTTAAGGCGTATTGATTATATCCAACTTCAAATGTGCCTTGCGTATCCCCTTTAAATGCACTACTACCCTTGCATAATGCAGGCAAATCGCTTTCATTCTGATATTTTGCATGTAACTCCATCGTCTTAGTTATTCTCTCTCGCGCTTCGGAGTAAAGATCGATCCCCTGTAATCGCGCAGTTTCAGCTGTGTTGATGATAGCGGCTAAACCATAGGCGGTATGATCGAAATCTCGGCAAGTTTCTTGCGAGAGTCCATCCACAAAACTTGACGGAGTGTGCCAATGAGTAACAATCTGCTGATCATTACGAGAGCACCAGGACGCATCACGAGGGCGAGGTCCATCCGATTCTAAATAAATATAAGATGGAACTAGGCTGCGCCACTTGCTGATGGCATCATTAAATAGAGAAGTATTTTTATTGAAAATGGCAATATTCAGCATCGCTTCTATACCGCTTGCGTGCCAATTTTTATTGTGGCAGCTGTACCTACCTGAAAACATCCTTTTAATATCAGGCAAATATTGCTGCGCAAACATTCTTGTTACTTTGTCTTTTTCTGGTTGAGGCCAGCCTGCATATGTATATTTGACTATTTCTGCTGCGCGTGTGAATAACTGTGCTGACCATGCCGCTTGTAAAGGGCCATTCGAATTTTTATGCCCGCCCGTTAATGTATTCGCCCATGCATTTAAAATATGTCTAACATTTTCCGCATACTGAGTATTGTTTGTGTATCGCCATAGCAGCGCCTGAGTATAGGCTGCTTGCGAATCTTTTTTTTCGTCAGTACATCCATAATTTGGGTTAGAATAAGACCCACATTCTACTGTTTCCCAGGGAGTAGGTTTATAATCGAGATCTGCAAGAGGGCTACTTAATATCTCTGTATAAGCTGATTTCCAAGGCTCTTCGTTTAAATGCTTTTTAACAAAATCAAGCTGTTTAGAGCTAACAAAAATCCCTGGATGAACAAAATTCTGATTCTGTGCCCATGACAGAGGCGACAAGATCGCATAGAGCATAAAAATAATTACTTTACAATAATGATTCATAGTAATTTCTTCTTATAAAAATATTTCTTAAGCTAAACGGGGCGCCGTATGACCTCACTGTCAATAAAGATGAAATATCTTTCCAGTTAGCCATCTGTACATTAAATAAAAATCAGATGGAGTACGGCGCAGCCCTCCCCCATAACCAGCCTCACAAATTTGACGGAAAGTAACAGCCGCTAATTTCGTCACTTTTGAACAAAGCACGCACCTGCTTAAATTTGAAACGCTATATAAAAAACAGTGCTGGGCTCGGATAGTAGAAGTAAAAATAAGCATTAGAAATCAGTTGATACACGTAGTTCTCCGGAGAGGGGAAGCAGCGCTTGCGAATTGCTAAATGTCATTTAGCAACAGAGGAGTTTCTTGCCAATCAAAGCTGAAAAAATCTCAATGGATGAGAAAATGTACTGCTTTCAGGTAACGTCAGTTCGGGATAAGTGAGTCTGAGCAGAGACGCTGCACAGATAATGTAGGCTTATTGTTCCAGACAGTAAACAATGATTCCGCTAAGCAAATTGACAGCAAAATTAATGGGGGAGTGGTAGCGAGTATGCGCAATATAAAATTTATATGCCCTATCTATCTTTTGGTGAATACTCACGCCACAGCTCGATCATTAACTGTTTGAGCGTCGCGGTTTGCCATTCATCTAGCGCGACAACCCACCGCAATGCAATCATTGCAATCAATGAAATCACTCATTATAATTAACTTGTACATTGCATGAGGAGAAACCTATGGCGAGTATTACGATCAGGAACTTGGAGGATCTATTGAAAACCCGGCTTCGAGTCCGTGCAGCTAATCATGGCTGTTCAATGGAAGAAGAAGCCCGCTATATTCTGCGGGCAGCGCTCACAGAAGAGTATCGGCCTGCACGTAACCTTGGCCAAGTTATCCAGCAGCGATTTGCCGCCTTCGGTGGAATCGACTTGCCTAAGATGGAACAAAATCCCTTGCGTACTCCTCCGAGTTTCGACTGATGATTGTTCTAGATACGAATGCGCTATCTGAGCTGATGCGCCCCAAGCCCGCCGAGGGCGTATTGTCTTGGTTTGCCACTCAGGCTAATGTTAGTTTGTTTACCACCACCGTCACCCAAGCTGAAATCCTGTTCGGTTTGGCTCTATTACCTGAAGGACGTAGACGCAACAACCTGCAAGTTGCGGCCAAGCAAATGTTCGAGGAAGATTTTGCTGGACGAGTGCTGCCATTCGATGATGCTGCGGCTCAAGAATTTGCGCTTATTGCTGCGGGCAGACGCCTGCTAGGCCGGCCGATGGAAGCCTTTGACGCACAGATTGCCGCCATTGCCCGCTCTCGGGGCGCAGCTGTGGCTACCAGAAGTGTGATGGACTTTCAAGAATGTGGAGTTGTCATTATTGACCCGTGGGCATATTAATACTACGCCATTGCAAACGCACGCTGACTCGCTTGTTTTCAAGCGAAATTGTGATACATCGATCCAGATTGGTAATCTGCTTGGGCAGGTAGAGGGAATGCTTGCGCTTCTGCTCTTTCTGTCACCAATAAGCGTGCTTCTTGCTCCTCTGTCTGGTGTGGTTCTCCCGTCGCGCCGCGTTGCTTAAGTAGCTGAATATTCCTCGCACTGAGTCCGATCACCTCTCGGATGGACATCCCTGGTACCGTCAATGTTGTTTGCGCTGAGGCCCAGTGTAATGTCACGCGGCACGCCTCACCATCCCGATGCACTTGCCAAAGGCGTATCACTTTATCGGTACTTCCCGTTGCCAGCCAGACTCCTTCAGCACTCTCGTACCAAGCAACAGAAGTGACACACCCACTAAAACCTTGAATCACGGCCAAACATTGGCCTGAAGCGATCGACCACAGCCGCACCGTATGGTCATAACTGCCTGATGCCAGCATTTGCCCGTCGCTAGAGAACGCGACGCTATACACAGAGCTGGTATGTCCTTTGAACGTGTACAACCACTCTTTCTTGTCGACCGACCACAGCTGCACCTCATTGCCCAAACTGCCCGAGGCCAGCGTTTTGCCATCACTAGAGAACGTCACGCTTGTCACCTGGTTGGTATGTTCTTCGAACGTGTGCAACGTTTTTTTCTCGGCGACCGACCACAGCCGCACCGTATGGTCAATACTGCCTGAGGCCAGCGTTTTGCCATCGCTAGAGAACGCGACGCTATGCACAGGGCTGGTATGTCCTTCGAACGTATACAACCACTCTTTCTTGTCGATCGACCACAGCCGCACAGTACAGTCACTACTGCCAGAGGCCAGCGTTTTGCCATCGCTAGAGAACGCGACGCTTTTCACATAGCTAGTATGTCCTTCTAACGTGTGCAACGGCTTTTTCTCGGCGACCGACCACAGCCGCACCGTATGGTCATCCATGCTCGATGCCAGTGTTTTGCCATCGTTTGAGAACGCGACGCTATGCACCGCAAAGGTATGTTCTCCGAATGTGTGCAACGGTTTTTTCTCGGCGACCGACCACAGCCTCACCGTACCGTCATCACCGCCCGAGGCCAGCGTTTTGCCATCGCTAGAGAACGCGACGCTTTTCACCTGGTGGGTATGTCCTTCGAAAGTGCGCAATGGTTTTTTCTCGGCGACCGACCACAATCGCACCGTATGATCTATACTGCTCGAGGCCAGCGTTTTGCCATTCTTTGAGAACGCGACGCTTGTCACGATGTTGGTATGCCCTTCGAACGTCTGCAATGGTCTTTTCTCATCTACCGACCACAGCCACACCGTATTGTCCAAACTGCTTGAGGCTAGCGTTTTGCCATCGCTTGAGAACGCGACGTGCATACATCCATAGCTGGTATGTCCTTCGAACGTGTGCAACAGTTTTTTCTCGGCGACCGACCACAGCTGCAGCAAGCTTCCACCCGACGCCAGTGTTTTGCCATCGCTTGAGAATGCGATGCTATCCACATAGCTGGTATGTCCTTCGAACGTGTGCAACGGTTTTTTCTCGGCGACCGACCACAGCCTCACCGTATGGTCACTGCTCCCTGAGGCCAGCGTTTTGCCATCGCTAGAGAACGCGACGCTATGCACAGAGCTAGTATGTCCTTCGAACGTATACAACCACTCTTTCTTGTCGATCGACCACAGCTGCACAGTACAGTCACTACTGCCCGACGCCAGCGTTTTACCATCGCTAGAGAACGCGACGCTTTTCACAGAGCTGGTATGTCCTTCGAATGTGTACACCCCCTTTTTCTTGGCGACCGACCACAGCCGCACCGTCTTGTCCTTACTGCCTGATGCCAGCGTTTGTCCATCGCTTGAGAACGCGACGCTTGTCACCTCGTCGGTATGCCCTTCGAACGTATGCACATGCGCTACCGTCTCGACCTCATACAGCGCAACTCCTGGCTTACTCCAAGGCCCAGTTGCCATCACTAAGTAGCGTCCATCGGGCGAATAGCAGCAGGCATTCACAGAATTTTCTAACTGCCAGCCTGGCAATTCCCCAAACTGCACCCCGTCCATGCGCGCTCCGTTTAAATCTGCGTTACGCAACCATATGCCAGTTAAGTCCGTATTGCTTAGATCCGCCACTTGCAGCTGTGCAGAATCAAATATGCCATAGCTCAAATCTGCGCCAGGAATATGAATATCCCGTAAATCCGCACTAATAAACGCTATCCCTGCTCTTACTAACACCGTGATCGCATTGGCTGCCCCTACCGTTACAAGAGCATCAGGTTTTTTAGAAGCTTCTATCCAGGCATGAAGGTGCTCTTTAAACGGTGGGTGTGTCTTAACTTGCTCAACCAGAAAATCAAGGATAACCGGTTCGTTTACCAACGAAAGTTGATTGAGTACATCTTCTGGATGGGGATCCATGGCCTCGAATTCAGGCTCACAAATGGCGCGCGCAACTAAATACTCCTGCATCGACTTATGCGAAAAAGCATAATGTTGCTTTTGTTTAATTTGGAACGGCGCATTAAAACGCAACAGTCGTGCCTTGGCTCCTTCCTCAAAAAATGCTTCGTACACCTCTGCGTATCGATTTTTAAAGTTTTTATTATCTTTAGCGATCGTCAACTTCGCCTTGGTTAGTGCTAGCGCGCAATTTTGTATATAGGTAAGGCCTTGTTGGATAAACCCGCCTTCGCGTTCAGCAAGTTCTTGCTTAGCTCTCTTTTCTTCATCGGTTAAGGGAATTGCCCCCAAACGACCCTGCCAATTTCCCCACCAATGTTGGAAATACTGCTCATAGACTGAGCCTAACGTTAAGCTCGTCGCAATTGGATGGTTTGCCTCCAACCCAGGCAAAATCTGCAACAGCATGCGCAATACAACTGGTCGCTCCAACTCCTTACCCAGTGTCGTTAATTGATTCAATGCCTGCTCGTATTGCGCTATGCTCCATGGTGGATTGTTTTTCTGGACATAGTGCTGAATGTAACGAGTGCGTTGTTCTGAGGAAAACGGGGCAACCCACATTTCCCACAATGCTTCAGGGGATGCCTTAGGACGAAAGTACGTTTGATAAGTCGCATCCAAATATTCAGGGCGGCTTGTGATCACAAACTTCGCTTTTTCCCAACTCCATAATTTATTGAGTTCATAAAAATCACAATTTCTCTCTTTGATTTCATCGTACCCATCAAAAATAAAAATGCAGCGCTGATGTGAATGAGTCCGTAACGCTTCAATTTGCGCTGAATCAAAGCCGTTACTCTGTAAAAATTGTTGGATGACTTCCTTATTGGGATTTTCAATACTTCTGAGTTCAATAAAAAAGATCAATGATGGTTCATCAGAAGTTTGAGAGATGTGGTGATATTCCGTCAGTTTTTTAAGTGCCAAATGCCGATTAAAGGTCGATTTCCCAGCGCCGGCATCCCCCAGTAATAAAAATACACTCGCCTCTGAGGCAAAGAAGCGTTCTAATTCTGCGTCAAGATCTACAATCTCTTCGCCCTGTGGGCCTTTTTTGATACCTTGAAGGGGGACGTACATGGATAAAACATCGCTCTCCCCCGTTCCTTTTAAGCTTTGTTGATAGGCTTGCTTAAATTTTTTGATATTTTCACCCAGTATCGCCAGTGGTTCAGGGGGCGCTTGCAGGGATTGTCTCTGTGCTTCTAGGATTTCTCTCAAGGTACGCGCCAATTGTTTAAGCCATACTGTCTCGACTTCTTTGAAAATGCCCTCTACGAGGTTGTCAAACTCCAGCGCACTCAAGGTTATGGGTACTTCTTTTAACTGTGTAATAAGCTTGCCATACCCCTCCCAAAACTTATCTAAAAGCGTTTTTGCCTCATCATTGCGTGCTAACAAACGTTCGATCAGCTTAAATAACACGCCATGCCGGCTTTGATTGGGATACACCTCTTGCCCTTCCAAGCGGATGGTGTCCTCCATACGAACTGTCGTTGTTGAAATAAAACGAGCGAGACAGGAGTAATAACTATTCGGCGTGAGTGACACCGGAATAATGCCATGCTCAACGGGTCTAGCTTCGGCTCGAATTTGCAAGAAAGCGATTTCGGTGAGCACTTGATGAAAGCCTGACTGATAAGGATCTTCTTGGGAAAACTTTCTGACAACTTCACGGATGGCTGCAGTACTCCGTTGCTCAAGGTCTTGACGGTAAGCTGCGCGAAGTGCCTGATAAAAATCTTCATAGTGCAACCAGGTTAGATAGTTCCCCAACACCTCTGAGCAGCACACCACCACTCTATCAATCGGCTCTACCCCCTCTCTTAACTTAACTGGCAGGAGACAGAGTTGGCTAGTTAAGATATCTTCGAGCTTGCCGTCTTTCGCTTCTTCTACAGAATTCGAATACGTTGGTCCCATCGGGGTTTGATCTGAATATAGGAGAGCGCGGATGGTGGACAGCTTTTCGATTAAGTATTTGGAAATATCCGCTTTGGCTTCTCCACAAGCCGGATTGTTATGCGCATACACCAGAAATAAGCTGTGTTTATTCGGTACCTCCCACGAGGCAAGCGTTGAGAGCGCTTTTTCAAACAAACGGTCTACCAGCGCACTTTTTTCCTGAATAACAACAACCGCCGGTAGTCTCTGCGCGGGCAGAGCCGGCTGAACCCGATCAGGCGGTGGCACGGAAGGAACCTTCTCTTTGTGCTCTTGATCAATTGCTGTGCTTTTTTCCTGCAAGCTTAGAAATTGTTTGTGCTTAAACTTAATTTCGTCGAGCAAAGCTTTACTTTCAGCATGATCGGGCTCTAACTCACAAGTTTCTTTCCCATAATCTTTTGCTTGCTGATAGGCTTTTTCTGCATCAGCATAACGGCCTAATCTTTCCAGCAGGCCAGCATAATCCTGATTAATTTGAGCAAATATCCTATTTACATTGGCCTTAGTTGAATTGGTACGATTCGCTTGGTGCGCAATACGATGCGCCTGCTGCGCAACATTCAACGCTTTCAGATAGCTTGCTTGCGCTTTTTCCAGATTACCTTGCTTCTGATAATCAAGCGCTTCTTGGTGATGATCACGAGCAGAGATTAAAGTGACTCCAGTGCTACGGATTAGGCTGCCTATCTTGTCCACCTTTATCCCCACCTGTTTTATTCAATCGGCCTCTCAGAATCTCTATTCGAGCAATGATTCTAGAGAGTAATTTCGCGAATTTTGGCTTTAATCGAATCGTTCAGCGCTTGATTCTTTTCTGCTTTGCCATAACATGTTTTTACTGCCTAAAATACACCTGCGCACAATCCATTGCTTCCGCTTTCAGCTGCCAGTGTTTCGCCACCTGCGCTTTGATTCTTGAGAACATATTTTTCTTTCTTCGTTTTAGCTTTAAGCCTGCGCACGAATCGAAGACCAGCTTCTCGGCGCATCAATAAACCATTTCAAATGCACGCTGACTTATTCGTTTTCAAATGAAGTTGAGATACAAGAAATGTGCCAAACCCATTTCTCATTGTTCGACAAAAAAGCTGCGCTGACAAACGACCAGCACACATCCCACAAGGCTTAATGGGATATGAAGCGCCAGTCAGGAAACGAGGTTTATGCGAATACTAGAGGTTAAAAGAAGCGGCAGAAATCAGGTGATACCTAGAATTTTTCAGGAATGGGAAAACACAGCGGCTCAGGCATTAAAATCAGTATGGAAGCATAAATTGAACAAAGCGTACGCAGCGCGCTTGTTGCGCCTTAAGAGGGGATATCAATTTTTAAGCCGTGAAAGTAGCGGCTGGATTCCCAAGAAACTCCTTACATTTTTGATGTGTGTATGTGCTTGTAATTTTGCTTCGCGTTTTTTTACAAATGTAGATGCATTTACTAGCAGTTTTTCTGCTTTTAATATTTCTTGTAATTTGCCTGATTTGGTTTCCAAGAGTTATTCTAGGTTTTTTGCTGTGCTCAACACTCTAAAAAAGCCCGATGTTTCCGCATCGGTTTTTTATGGGCGCAATAATAGTTTTTTAATATTTCATTTCAGTTCTTTCTATTTCCTTCTGGAAAATTAATTTAGTTTTATAGATTACCTGACTATACCCCATGCCCCCCTGGGGACTTTTTGGTAATTCTATTTTTATAAACAGTACAAAAGGGTGCGAAATGGTGGTAAGGAACAGCCCAATAAAATCGTTAAAAATCAATATTGCTCTTGTCAAATAGGGGGACTGTACGATCAGATTGCTATTACAAAAAATAATGGCCTGTTTCCTTGCCATACAACCGTACTGCCTTTTCTGCCGAGTTATGCTGACCTTCCCTCAAGAGAAATTTGTTTGATATTTGCTAATGTCCCTGAAAGTTGCTGTAGTATTTTATTAGCGTTGTTCCTATATCCTTGAGCTTCAATATACTGCATACCTTTCGATGGGAAAATTTCATTCTCTGTTGAAAAGCGTTCATACTCGATGAAATTATTCATGGAATTTAATATATTGATTACTTAATCAGTGTATTTTCTAATTATATTTAAGTTACCCTCAACCACCTCGAAAGTATTCATAACGCTTTTTACTCTAGGATATTCTTCCAACACTTCGCTTACAGCAAGCTTAAATTTTGACGCTTTACTAGCGAATACCAAAACCTGAACCATAGCCGCCGCACATACTAACCAAAAATCATCAGATTTATATTTAAATAAACAACTTATAAAAGAAATTACTGGAAAAATATCGGTTAATATTATTATTTTAAATTCTCTCTCCGTAGCTCTTATTTTTAATTTAGCATTAGATACTAATTCTGATCAAAAGCTATTCAATCAGCTGGCGGGAGATGCCGACAATGAGTATGCGATGATCGGCTGCACGCATACAATCGTATTAGATCGTATATCGACTGAAATCAATAATGCACTAAAGGACGGTGTTCAAATACTCCCTGAAGCATTCATGATTTTGTGTACAGATGAAGCAAAGCAAGCTTGTGTAGAAGGATTAGTTGCACAGCAGGATCTACAAGATGCAGCACTCACGCTGTGTCTAATAGGCAAGAAAGAGCTATCCAAGCGTATTTCTTAAGGGGGTTGCCGCAGTAAACTAGACCACACTCAGCCTACAAGAAGAGTAGTTACTTTTTTTGTAGGCTGAGTGTGGCGCTATAATATTTATCTGTTTTCTAAAAAATAGATCATCTGTCAACAGCGATTGAAAATGGATAGGCACCCCTTACTCCAAAGAGCTTGGCGATGCTCTTTTTTATTCCATCATGCCGTATCAGAGGGTAGACCCACTGCCCTGCGTTGTTCCAAGAGTCGTGTATTGACCGGGCTTAAGCCTTGCACTTCCCAAATAGAGGCCTTTTTCACGTTAAGTGCAGCGTGTGTTGAACTCCAGCACAAGCGCACCTGACAGTCACCTTCTGCTTCTATCACTTGCCACACACGAACCGATGTATCTCTACTACCAGCCACTAAGTACTGGCCGTTGGGGGTAACCTTCCAGGCAAGACTGGTGACAGGTCCATTGAAATCTCGAATCACAGCCACACACTGTCCTGACGCTGCATCCCACAGCCGTGCCGTCTGATCATCACTCTTCGAGGCGATCTGCTGACCATTCGGCGAATACACCACGCTATTAACAGAGGAAGTATGCCCTTGTAAGGTGTGCGTGAGGTCCCCGGTTTGCGCGTCCCACAGCCGCACCGTCTTGTCCCAACTACCCGAGGCGATCTGCTGGCCGCTAGGCGAATACACCATGCTACTAAGAATCCAGGTATGTTTTTCTAAGGTATGCGCGAGGGCCCCGGTTTGCACGTCCCACAGCCACACCGTACAGTCATTACCGGCCGAGGCGATCTGCTGGCCGCTGGGCGAATACACCACGCTCACAACACCGTAGGTATGCCCTTGTAAGGTGTGGGCGAGGGCCCCCGTTTGCGTGTCCCACAGCCGCACTGTATTATCCCCGTTCCCCGAGGCGATCTGCTGACCGTTCGGCGAATACACCACGCTAGTAACAATGTAGGTATGCCCTCGTAAGGTGTGCGCGAGGTTCCCGCTTTGCGCGTCCCACAGCCGCACCGTATGGTCCCAACTGCCCGAGGCGATCTGCTGGCCGCTCGGCGAATACACCACGCTAATAACACCCTTGGTATGCCTTTGTAAGGGGTGCATGAGGTCCCCGGTTTGCGCGTCCCACAGCCGCACCCTATTGTCTAAACTGCACGACGCGATCTGCTGGCCGCTGGGCGAATACACCACACTCACAATAGAGTCGCGATGCCCTTTTAAGGTGTGCGCGAGGGCCCCAGTTTGCGCGTCCCACAGCCGCACTGTCTTGTCATAACTACCTGAGGCGATCTGCTGGCCGCTGGGCGAATACAGCAAACTCGTAACACCGTCGGTATGCCCTTGTAAGGTGTGCGCGAGGGCCCCAGTTTGTGCGTCCCACAGCCGCACCGTATTGTCAAAACTGCTCGAGGCAATCTGCTGGCCGCTCGGCGAATACATCACGCTAGTAACCCAGTGGGTATGCCCTTGTAAGGTGCGGTCGAGATCACCACTGTGCGCATCCCACAGCTGCACCGTATGGTCACTACTGCCCGAGGCGATCTGCTCACCGTTCGGTGAATACACCACGCTACGAACCGCGTGAGTATGGCCCTTTAACGTGGCGGTCAGCTCTCCTGAGTCTGTATTCCACAGTCGCACCGTATTATCCCAACCCCCTGAAGCGATCTGCTCACCATTCGGCGAGTACACCACGCTAAGAATCTCGTTAGTATGGCCAATGACTTTATGGCTAGGCTGAACAAAGCGCGCATTCCACAGTTGCACCGTCTTATCCCACCCCCCTGAGGCGATCTGCTCACCGTTCGGCGAATACACCACGCTCTGCACCCGGTTAGTATGGCCCTTTAATGTGTCGATAAGCCCCCCTGAGTCTACATCCCACAGCCGCACCATCTCATCCCCACTCGCCGACGCGATCTGCTGGCCACTCGGCGAATACACGACGCTATGAACCCAGTCAGTATGGCTCTTTAAAGTGCGGAGTGGCTCCCCAGAGTCTATATCCCAAACCCGCACCGTGCGATCATAACTTCCCGATGCGATCTGCTGACCGTTCGGCGAATACGCCACGCTAGTCACCACATCAGTATGACCCGTTAATGTGGCAGTGAGCGTTCCAGAGCCTGCATCCCACAGCCGCACCGTATGATCCTGGCTCCCCGAGGCGATCTGCTCACCGTTTGGTGAATACACCACGCTATTCACATAACCAGTATGGCCCTCTAAAGTGGCGGTAAGTGCTCCAGAGGCTGCATCCCACAGCCGCACCGTATGATCATCACTTCCCGATGCGATCTGCTCACCATTTGGTGAATAGGCCACGCTACTAACCAAGCTCGTATGGTCCTTTAAAACGGCAGTAAGCGCTCCAGAGTGCGCATCCCACAGCCGCACCGTCTCGTCATGACTCCCCGATGCGATCTGCTGACCGTTCGGCGAATACACTACGCTCGTGACCCAATCCGTATGGCCCGTTAGCGTGCCGATTTTCTCCCAGCTCTGCGTGTTATAGAGATGGATGTGGCCGTTATACAGTCCTACCGCATAGGTTTGTCCATCGGGTGAATACGTGCAGGCACCGACCTCTCTCTCTACTTTGAAAAAAGGGGACTTACCAAACTGCACCCCCTCCATCTTGGCACCCCGTAAATCCGCCTGACGGAGCCATATAGTACGAAGAGAAGTATTGCGTAAATCTGCACCTTGCAACTTTGCTTTATCAAATACCCCAAAACTTAAATCCGCACCGGGAACGCGTATCCCCCGTAAATCTGCCTCCTTAAATGGCACACTGGCTCGCACCAAGATGGTAATGGCATTGGCTGCGCCTGTTGTTACCGGCGCATCCGGGTCTTTTGAAGCTTCTATCCATGCGTACAGGTATGCTGCAAAGGCAGGGTACTGCTTCACCCATTCTGCTAAAACGTCCAGCACAGCCGGTTCGTTCACCAAATTTCGTGTATTGAGTAATGCAGTCTCTTTCACCTCCAGCGCCTGCTGACTCTGTTCCCACACCGTACGCGCTATTTGAGCAATATCATCGCCACCTGGCAAAAGAGTCAATCTTCTTTGCACCTCTACTTTGCGCGCCACACTTACCGAATCCGTACACTTGGCGAAATATTCAACTGCGCGCGCATAGCGCTCACGCACGGCATCCGCATTAAAGCTTTCTTGACGGTGCAAAAGTTCGGCTTGTTTTTGATAGACCTGCCCCAGTAGGGGTCGGGCTTCTGCTTCTTTTCTAGCAGGCACGCCATCCTTTAGCGCGGCGTTGGCGGTATGGAGGCTGCTCTGTGCTTGCTCAAACTCTCTATTTTTTTGATGCTCCTCCGCTTGCTCTAATGCTGCTTTACCGCATTCAAGCGCAGTAGCAGGGGACTGCGTTAATTCAGTTAATCGAGCAGAAACGCGTGCAAGCATGAGAAGTCCATTTTGTAATACTGTGAAATAAGACGGAGTGTGAGGAGAACCGATGCCTTTGGCGATAAGGCGGTGTACTTATTTCAAAAGCGTGTTTTTATAATTTTTAGCGCGTGCTGCACCATCACTTTGCGCAAATTATCCACTGAAAAGTGTGCATACCGTCCCACCATCTCAGATTTTTACCATCCCCTAATTCTTGCAATTCCGCTAAGGTTGCTACCCTCATTGCAAGCCAAGAAATCCAGGTATGACGTCAATCGTGCCAGAGGAAATTGGTATTGCCTGCCTCTGCTAGCGCTTTGCGCCTTGCCTCCGTATTCACTTGTTAAGAATGTTTTTTGTAGCGTGCTAAAGTGATTTTGCGTGCCTCACTGTGATCGATTAATGGATAGGGGTAAGTCTTTCCCAACTCGACCTTAGCTTGGGCCAAGCTCTCCTGATTGGCTTGCCAGGGTGTATGAATTGCTTTTCCAGATAAACCTTTAAGTTCAGGAACGTAGCGGCGAATAAAATCACCTTGTGGGTCAAATTTGAGTGATTGGGCAACGGGGTTGAAAATCCGAAAATAAGGCTGCGCATCGCATCCAGTTGAAGCCGCCCACTGCCAGCCACCATTATTTGCTGCTAAATCAAAATCGTTTAGCTGCTCTGCGAAATATTGCTCGCCCCAGCGCCAATTAACCCCCAGGTCTTTAGCTAGAAAACTCGCTGCCACCATGCGTAGCCGGTTATGCATATAGCCAGTTTGGTTAAGCTGACGCATCGCTGCATCGACCAAAGGATAGCCAGTGCGCCCCTCGCACCATGCAGCAAAATACTCCTCTGCGCGAGCACCTGAGAGCCAATCTATCTGGTTATATGCTGGGCGGAAAGCCTGCTTTGCGACGTATGGATGGTGAAACAGGATCATAAAATAGAAGTCGCGCCAGATTAGCTCACTCAGCCATACAGCCGCTCCTTGATCACCACGCAGCATTTGCGCATGCGCAAGTTGAGCGAGGGTGCGGATAGAGACGGTACCAAAACGTAAATGCACGGAAAGATAACTGGGTCCTTTACGCGCTGGATAATCGCGTTTTTCATGATAGCGACTTAAACGCGGCAGAAAGTCATCGAGCAGCTGCGCTGCCCCTTCACTGCCAGCTGGAAGCGTAATACGTCGTTTGGCTGCTTCTGCAAAACCTAGTTCTTTCAATGATGGAATTTGGGTCGGTAAATTGGCCGGTGGCAAGGCTAAAGAAGACCAGCATTGGTCTACTAGAAAAGGGGCAAGATGCTCCGGTCGTAGTGCTTTTAGCCAAGCGTTTTTATAAGGGGTAAAAATGGTATAGGGAGTTTTGCTTTGGGTCAGAATTTCATCGGTTTCAAAAATCACCTGATCTTTATAAGCAAACAGCGCACACTCCTGGCGCTGTAATTGAGCTTCTATACGTTTATCACGCTCAAGCGCTTGCGGCTCGTAGTCGCGGTTGATGAACACAGCTTGAATGTTTAATTGCTTAGCCAGCGCTGGGATAACTTGCTGTGGCTCCCCATGCAGCACAATAAGTCTGCCGCCAGCCCGTGCTAGCTGCGCTTGTAGAGAGGTCAAGCAATCTTGGATAAATGCGATGCGTCGATCATCGCTTTTAAGCGGTTCAAGGATTGTCGTGTCGAATACAAACACGCAGAAAACCTGTCGACAACGGCTTAATCCATGATATAGCGCAGCTTGATCAGTGACGCGTAAGTCGCGACGAAACCAAACTAAACCGCGGTCAAATTCGCTCATTTGGGGCTTTTGATGTAAGTGTGATGAGTCGCAACCCTGGTAAATCTGCAAAATCGGTGGCATTAAGGGTCAATAGCGCATGTCCATGTTCAATAGCTTGCGTAGCTATCCAAAGATCATTGTAGTGTGGCCTGGGTGAGCGGCCAGCTTGTTTAACAGCGGCAGCAAGCATGCCAAAGGCTGCGGCTGTATGCCGAGAAATCTCTAAAGTTGGCCGCTTTTCTATTTGACGTAAATAAGCTGCCCGCATAGCTCGCTCACCTTTTCTATTTTGCCGATACTTATCTATAGCTTCGCTCTCTCGTACCTTTTTTCTGATTGGATTTCCCAGCTTTTATAGCTATTCATTACACTCCACGGGGACGCAATGCGTCTAACTGATACATGTTGCAGGTAGGGTATGTGGACAAAACTTAAGGTGTCTATATGTTTTAGCTGCTCAAACCTTCACTTGTCCGATGGAGAAAAACAATGGGTATTGCAACTGATACACGAACTACTTTTAGAAGCTCCAACGTTACATGTACACCAGAATTTACGATGGAGAGCGGCAAATCTAAAGGCGTGGGATCTAAGAAGATGTCTTCGTTTTACAGCGTAGCAGGCTTGGCATGCACTGCGCTAGCAGCAAGTGCGAAAAGTTTGCCAAGCAATGTCAGCAATGCACATAACCTGACCCTACATAATCCGAATGCGCTATCTGAAAATCAAAACTCCACATTTCCATGGGTGTCTAAAAAAGGAGGCGGCCATAGTGGCGGTGGCCACGCCGTTAGAGGTGGAGGTGGCAGTAGCAACAGCAGCACGAGTTCACATTCTGTGATTCTTGAACCTAGTTTAAAAAATCCAGTATTAGCTGCAATTGGCGTGATAAGCCTTGCAAGCCTTCTTGTTTAGAAACCTCCGAAGAGGCGCACCTCTACCCGAATCCCAGAAATTTTGCGAGCGTTGAAGGTGATGGAGTTTCTTAGGAAATAAGAGAGCATGTAATTGAAGTAAACCTCAGAATATTTAAGGTGATGTTGTGGAGGGTTTGGATTTATATTGCATCCGTAATCTTCCTATTTTTTTCTACTGTTTAGCCCTGAGTATTCACTCGACGTACTGTTACGCTGCTTCATTTTCAATTAGAATTTTCTATTCTTATTTTTCTAATAAGATTTTTCTTTTGGAATGCAACTGGATCCAGTGTCCAAGGCAGCCTAGCAATGACCATTCCTACTCAATCCATTACGAATCTTGTTGGATTCACGGCAAGACTTGCCCCATCGATAACAGCACGCACCCCTAACTATGCCGGTCTTGAAAGGGAAGGCTCTGGCGCTGAGCATAGTGCAGTTGCAAGTCATACTGAAAAATCAAAATCTTCTAAATGGAATATATTAAATTTACTAGAAGTTATTGACATAGAGAAAATGATTCTTGGTCATCTTGAAATTAAAGATACGCTTAATTTTCGTCTTGCAAGCAAAAGGTGCCAAAACAGCTATCTCACTCATCTTCAGCCAAGAATATCTAAAGACAATTTATATGTTAATGAGCAAAATATAAAGAAGGGGGAGTTATATTTTCCGCCGATGCTTGATGACATTTTGACCGCTGAAGATATTGGGCGGCGGGTGGATGGTTTGTTATTAATTGATATGTATCTTCAAAAAGTACTCGATACATCCAGAGCAATTCTGGAGCCCACCATCGGTAAGGTTAAGAAAGATATAGATGGCAATATGTTTCGCCTAGCAATGATATGGGAAAAAAGAGATGAGAAAGACGTAGTGGAGATTCATGAATTGTATCAAGATATCTTGTCTATGGTTTGGCGCTGGGAAAATGTTTTCGCTCACTTTTCTTATTTGTTAGAAAACCCCTCTTTGGTCACTTTAGACATGCCCCCTTTGCCTGAGCCGGAATATTCGCTTAATAAGTGTATGGAGCATGTCAGAAATCTAAAAGACAATACTGCACTCTCGCCTTTATCTAAGGGGTTTCATATAGCAGGGTTTTTATATATATCTGCTGCATTTCTCTCTCTCGTTGCTGCTGTTGTTTTGGCATCTGTAGCAATGGATTTGCTGGTATTTAGCTTGGCACTGGCTTATGCCATGTCATTTTTATTTGGTTGTGTTTTAGGATTGGGCGGAGCGCAGTACCTATATGTATCTCTAAAGAATTTTGAATATTATTACAAATTTCCACGAGCGCTTGAACGCTTAAATGGAAAGCTTGATTTCATCAAAAATTCATTTTATATAGACGATACACAATCTGCAGAAAATAGAGGGTATTCTGTAAATACAAGAACTAATATTGCAGATGCCAGGCGTAAATATTTAGTATCGCACCATAATTTGCTCTATATTCCTGATTTGGAAGTAAGTCAATCCGTGCGCAATCTATCGCAAGCTGCTCAATTTAAAGCTGACGAGTCAGTGGCGCAAGAAACTAGGCAGCAGAAATTAATAAAAACCCGTGAAAATATGCGAGTATTTTTGCAAGCAGAAGTTTCATTCCAGAATAAAATTAGAGCCATCGCTCCTAAACCTTCTTTCTTTTCATCACTGCTATAGAAGTAGATGTTAGAATTTTTAAAGAGATATCTGAGGCCAAATCTCGAAAAAAATATTTTATTGCAAAATGAACGACCCTAAAAAGTTGAGCCAACTCACGGATTTTTAAGCTTACCTCCCATGAAAATAAAAAAAACTCTGTGTTTAATGGCAGTGGCCTTTATATTTGAGTGGCCGATGTTTGCCTGCGCATCTGATTTCAGTCCTGCATGGCAAAGCTCTGTGGTTGGGCATGTAGTCAAGCCTTATCAAGACGGTAGTTGGGATGTATATCTTACGGGCTTTAATTGGCATACTGGCGCTACTTTTAGTAAGACAAAATTAAATGCCAAAGGATTCGGTGGTGGCGTGGGTAAACATTGGTCTGATGAATCTGGCCATCAAGATATATTGTATGCGTTTGTATTTTCAGATTCGTATAAACACCCTCAGCCGGTTATTGCCTATGCGCGCCAGTGGATGACTAAGCCAATAGGGCCCTTATCATTTGGAGCCGGTTTTACAATAGGCTTTACTGCGCGCTGGGATATGCTTCACTACCTCCCTTTGCCAATGGCCCTCCCTGTTTTCTCCATGCGCGTTAATAAGCTTTCTCTAATGAGTACAGTAATTCCACGCAGACGGGGCGCCCTTGGGTTAATTGTGGCGCGCTATGAGCTCTAAGAGAGATCGCAATGGAGTGATCTAAGTGAGATCGCGCATGTTGGGGTTCGTGCCTCACCACCAACCTACAAAAATAGTATCTATAGCCCAATGCGGGGTATGGTCTTTGCAAATAGAATAAGAATTTTATTTAGCCCATTTTTTTCCTAAAACACGCAACGATTTTAAAAAAATAGAAAGTTACTCGCGTTACTCAGTATAATTCGCGATTGAGATAAAGTTTTGAAAATGTAGCGGTCTAAAAAATATATCTAAGGATTAAGTAGTGTGTTTATAGAAAATTTTAGCAGGCTTATGTGGCCCCTCGATAATCGGCTACTTCTCCCTAGTGACTCGCCTGCTGCTGAGGATAGAGCGGCTTTAAAGGCGTTGATTCCCGAGCTTGAGTGGCGTAAAGAACATTTGACGACTATGCCTATTTATTTAGCGTTGTCTGGTTGTATAGCTGCTTTGGCTTGTTGTGTGGTGACATTTCCTTATTTGGCGCTGCAGATAGCGTGTGCTTTGGTAAGTGCAATGGCGATAGTGGGGGCAGTAGGAATAGCTGTGCACTGTCGGCATTTAGAAAAACTTCCAGCAGTAAAATTTAAAATGGAAGCCTGTGAAGCAAGTTTTAGAGTGATGCAAGAAGAAACAGCATTACGCGCAGATGCGCAGCAAAAGAAGTTGGCGCAGTAAAGCGGTGCCCAGCATAATTTGAGCACAGGAATGCGCAAAAAAAACCATCCTTTTATCTTCAAAGGATGGTTTTTTTATATCAAAAAACTACAAAACTATGCTCATCGTTTTTTTTGCTTCTGAGCGGTAGGAGTATCTAGGTTTAGCGGTTGCAATCCTGCTGAACGGAGTTGATCTCGCGCGCCATCGATGATGGTTTCAAATTTTTCTACCGTAGAGGCGTGGATCTCAATTTTTTTAAGGATGATGACATCATCCTTGGCAAATACAATAAATTGATCTCCTGCTTCAAGGTTCAATGTCTTTCTGATGAAATCAGGAATGACGAGTTGCCCTCTCGAGGAGAGCTGTGTGGTAGCAAGCTTTTTCATGGCAGTGCCCTTAGAACCTTTTTAGAATCAAACTCCAACCTTTCCCAAAGAGCCCTATTTAGTATCAACAAGCTAGCTTAAATAGAGGTGCTATGCCTTATGAAAAAGGCTCTTGTAGGAAATGTGAAATAAGTACTAAATCATATAAGTAGGGAATAGCGTATTAACCTGAATAATTAGGTTGATCAGACACAAAGGAAGACGGCGAAACAGCGGAACAATACAAAATTTCCCTATAAAAAGTACTTCTTGCCCCTGCGTTTATGCCTCACTCAACCTTGCGGCCGCGCAATAAATTGTAGATTGGCAAAACACATTGGTATAAATGCGGAACCCTAACATGCAGGCCATGCCCTAATCTCGCATACTTTAGAAATTCTGGTAATACACATACGCTGATTGCGGTGCCTTAGCCGATTGCGCATGTTGGCGCTCATCGAGATCAATGGGCGCTTTGTCCCACCATATTGAACGTGCTGCGCGCTGTTGAGCTTCTAACTGAGGGTGCGTTTTTTTCAGTTGGTTTAGAAACTGGGTGAGTTCTGATTGGTACTCCATGAGGTATCCTGTGAATGCTATATGTAGGTTAAGTGTATAAGCCTGCCCATCATAATTGTTTTTGTAAATATTTTTTGGGAATCGCATGCTGCCTATAGGCCAAAACTATCGCAATGCACTATGGTTGGGTGCGTTATTTCTTTTGTCCGCTCTTGCTTGTGCGCAAGAGCCCATTGGGCCGTATAGAGAACCCAATCCTATAAGCAGCTCGCAAGGTTCGGCTTCGCTTGCTGATCCATATCGTGTAGTCATTGATGCTCCAAAGGATATACGTGCCTTATTAAAGAAGCATCTCGATATTGTGCGTTTTGCTGCGCGTTCTGACATGACGACTGGGCAATTCGATTTTCTGGTGGTTGCCGCGACTTCGCAAATTGCTGCTTTACTTAAGGCCCAAGGATATTTTACTCCTGAAATACAAGTGCGGGTTGAGCGTTCTGTGCAAACGCGTCTAGATGGGTGGGTGATTCCTTCTGTAGAAGGAATCAAAATAGTATCTATTCGTGTCGAGCCCGGTGAGCCTGTAAGAGTTAAAGCGGTTGAGCTTTCTTTTAAGGGCGCTTTATTAGCTGAACATCCGTGGCGCACGCCAGAGGAAGCAGAAAAATTAGCTCTATCGCATAGGGAGAAAGCACGTGGAACAGATCAACAAGATCGTGAAGTGGCGGTACGTAAGATCTGGCCGCTACGTGAGGGCGATGTCTTTACTCAGCGTGCATGGGATGATGCCAAAGCAGTGGCATTAAAAACGCTGCAAGCAGAGCGCTATTTGGGCGCAAAAATTATCGCTTCTCAGGCGCTTATTAATCCTAAGAAGCACCGGGCCTATTTAGAGGTAAGCTTCGATAGCGGCCCTCCTTTTATATTGGGCCCTGTTGAGTTTGCGGATTTACAGCGCTATCCAGAGCGTATTATTCATCATGTGAACCCTTTGCAGGTGGGGGAGCCTTACAGCAGCGAACGTTTGTTGGAGTTGCAAAGGCGCATTCAAAGTACCCCTTACTTTGCTAGTGTTATTGTGGATGTGAGTGCTGAGAATGGGCAGCGTCTCTCAGACATTCAACTCAAGTCTGCGCTAACCAGTGATATGTCTTCGCCACACCAGGTTATGCGTAGTATTGAAATGTCCCCATCGTCCTCAAGTTCTACCAAGCCGAGTACTGCAACACGAGACGATACTTCTACGCGGGTAGCTCCAGTAAAGGTCAAAGTTAGTGAATATCCCTATCATTCCTTGCGTTTTGGGGTAGGGTATAACTCAGATATTGGGCCGCATGTACAGGGACAATACGGTTATAACAATATGTTTGGACGGGCGTGGGTGCTTGAGACGCAAGGTCAATGGGATCCTAAGCAGCAATCCACAGGTTTTCAGTTGTCTACCCCTCCCGATGAACGCGCTTATATCTATAGTGTGTTGGCTCATTACAAGCGCAGCGATATTGAGAATACAGATATCCGTAGTGTAACTACCGGCGTGCAACGTGTACGTTTACAAAGCCGTTATGAATATACGTACTCCTTACTGTTTTATGGAGACCGTTTAATACAAGACAGTGCCCCTTCAAGTTGGAGTCGAGCTCTAGTGCCTGGGTGGAGTTGGTTACGTCGTGATGTGGATGATTTATTATTTCCGCGTGAAGGCAGTCTTTTATTTTTCGAGGCCAATGCTGCAGCAAAAGGCGTTTTAACAAGACAATCATTCGGACGCGCCTATTTTAGTGGCCGTCAATATGTGCCGCTTGGGCGAAGGGGTATAGGGGTATTCCGTGTGGAATGGGGTGGTGTGTTTACGTCAGGGGGCTCAGTAGGAATACCTGCCTCTTTGCTGTTCCGTGCAGGAGGCAGCAATTCAATCCGAGGTTATAGTAATCAGAGTATTGGGAACGAGGTTGCAGGCTCTGTACTGCCTGTTAAATATGTGGCTACAGGGAGTGCTGAATATCAATACTGGTTTAATCACGATTGGGGAGTGGCGGCATTTTATGATGCGGGTACTGCTGCAGATACCTGGGCTGAGCGTATTTTTTATCAAGGTGTAGGTCTAGGCGCTCGTTGGCGTAGCCCTGTGGGGCCTATTAATGTGGATGTGGCGTATGGATTACGTAATCATGCTGTCCATCCTTATATTACATTGGGCATTGCTTTTTAGAATCAACTCTTTTTCTCTGCGTACCTGCTCTCTATGTCCATAAAAGACCCCTCCAGTGTCAAGGCAAAAAAAGAAATGCCTGTAAAAAAGCGTACCCCTCGCAACATACTCTTGCGGTGGGTTCCCGCTACGATCTTTGGAGCGCTATCGTTTTTATTACTATTGCTGGCACTCAGTGGATTGTATATGTGGCACACAGAGGCTGGCACGCGTTATGCCTTTATGGGAGCCAAAATACTTTCTGGACATCGGCTGCAAGGCGTGCTTGAGAGCGGTACTTTGCAAAAAGGTATTTTTTTACGAGATGTCCGATGGCATGATGCAGAAGTGGATATTGCTATCGACCAACTGCAGAGTCAATGGCATTGGGAACGCATGGATTCTAGGTGGATTTGGCGTTTAGTCGTGCCTTTTATTCGTATAGGTCAAATAGAGGTAAAGCAGACACCATTACCTAAGAGCAAAAAATCGATTAGCTCTCAAACCTTGCCTCAAAAGCTCACAACGCCTGTACTGTTGCAAATCAAAGAAGCGTCTATAGAGCGTTTACGTATTTCACAAGGCACACAATCGAGCGAATGGTCGCAAATACATGTGCAGTTTGACACCATCGAAAAAGGCAAAGAGCAGCAGCATTATTTACGTATTAACAAATTACAAACTCCTTATGGTGCAGTACAAGCGCAGGGAAAACTGGCAGCCAATCATCCTTTTGCTCTATCAGGAACCGCTAGCCTCATAGCAAATAATGCGCAGACTCATGCGAAATTTTTCCAAAAAAATGGAAAGCCTTCCCTCTCTGTGAACCCATCGCTTAAAGAAGAGCGCTTTGATGTGCGCTTATCGGGCTCATTAGATGAGATGGGAGTAGATATATCCGCTAGTGGGCATAGGCTGAATGGGCGAGGGCGCATTGACCTTTGGCCTTTAAAAAAAATGCCGCTCAAAGGCGCTAATATTACGGTGAATCACTTTAATCCACGGGCTTTTCGTCTGGATGCACCCTATGCTGATTTGCATCTTGAAGCGAAATTCTGGCCTGCACCAGTGCCGCAAGCGCCTATACCTTCCTCTTCAGCTGGCAGATTGAAGCAAGCTTTTAAACAAAGTTTGCAGGCTTCTGGAAAAAATGTGCAAGTGTCTGAGGAGGTACAACAACTAACCGTAGAAGGGGATGTAATACTGCGCAACGCAGCACCTGGCAGCCTTCTAGAGCACAAATTACCTTTGCGCAATGCGCAATCGCATCTTCGTTTGAATGCGCATGAACAGGTATTCTCAGACATCCAAGTGCGTATGCTTCAGGGGCTAGTTGCTGCTACTCCTAGTGTATTGGTGAACGGGAAAAAGGGGGCCTCTACGGTGTCTAAGCGCCGGGAGCAGCCTTTTGTGAAAAGCGATATACACGCAGATACCGATGCAGATCTATTATTAGAAGGAAAAGGGCGTTTTTTGCAGGGAAAGGGAGCGCTTAATTTAAAGGTACAGTCCCTCAATTTGCATCGATGGTTAGAATTATTAGCTCCAAGCCATTTAAATGGCTTGCTGACTTGGACCTTGAATCCTGCACCTAATCAGCAAGAGGTAGAGATAGTTTTGGAATCTCCTTCTGCTGCTAATGCCAAGCAAAATGAGGCTTCAGACAAGGATGCATTGGTCGATTCCAAACCGTGTGATATGCAGAGCATCGAGCTCCCTCATCTTGCATCTGCTGACTTGCAAGAGCGTAAAAAAGCTGCGCTTACAGAGGCTTGCAGGCAACAAGAGCTCAGTCGAACCATCACGCGCTTTCAAACGACATTGAAGCCTCAACAAAATAAAAAATCTCAAACTGTACCTTTGGAGTTGCGTATAAAAGCGCAAATCAAACCGGAGCAGATTAATTGGGTGGGGCAGCTTACTGCAGGGCGTGGCCGAGCACAGGTATTAGGTGTTTTAGAAAAAAATGCGCCTGCGCATCAACCTGCTTATGAAATACGCAGCACACTCGATGAATTCAATCCTTTTGTTTGGCTCAATCCAGTGGTTAGTAAGCGTTTTGTCAAGCAAGCTAATGCCGCGCCTGAACCACAACATGCTTTGACATCCGTTTTATCTGGGTATGTGAACGTACAGAGCCACTGGAAGGCTTCTTCTCATGCCAGTTTGTTCTTACATAGCTTGAAAGGGCAGCGTATGCAGGTTGAGCAGTGCGCAGCTTCTGCTGATCCTGCAGCCTGCAAAAAAGCGCTGTCCAATGCTCTTTCTACAGGCGAGCATAGTTCGGCAGCCATTAGGTCGCTTTTAGAGCATGTAGTGCGCCCTTCGAAAGAGGCAGAGCCTTCTTTACATATTGAGTTTGCGCTACGCGATAGTGTGTACCAAGGTAAACCATTGCAGGGCCAAGGCCAAATTCATACAGCAGGTGCGCGTCTATTACCTAGTAGCGTGAAGTTAGCCTTAGCAGGTAATACTTTGGAAGCGCAGGGTGAATTGGGGAGTAAAACGAATCAGTTGACCTTTCACCTCAATGCACCTGATCTATCGCACATTGGTTGGGGTCTAGAGGGCATGCTCAAAGCAGAGGGGGAGCTTTATGGAAGTCTCGCCCATCCTAGGCTTGCGCTTCATTATCAAGCGCTGGGGGTATCTCTAGGAGAAAATCATCTGCAATCTGCAAAAGGTGAGGCTTTACTCGAAGAAGGTATGAAGGGTGCGCTGTCATGGAAATCGGATTTACAAGGTCTTAAGCTTCCTCAAATAGCGCTCGATGCTTTTCATATTGATTTAGCAGGTACGCAAAACCATCACACTTTAGCGCTACAGGCAAAAGGGCGGATTCAGAAAAAACCGATCGATTTTAAATTGGCAAGCCAAGGGCAATTACGCTTATCTGGAAAAGAGTCTGCGCCGGCAGCCCAAAAAATGCGCGCAATACAGGAAATACATTGGAGCGGGATGCTGACGCAGCTTGCCAATCATGGCCTGCCAGAGGTGCAGCTTAGTGCACCCGTTCCGCTGCAATTCACTATATCCGAACTGATTACTCCTCAGATTGAGCAAAAAACGGAGAGTCCGTCTGAATACGCCCTCACTTTGCTAGAACTTGGGCGTGTGCAAGCTCAGATTGAAAGAGCAAAGCTTGATTTGCATGCTCTGTATTACAGTGCGACGGAGAAAAGTTATTCAAGTGGGACGGTAAAAGGAATAGATATTCGCCACCTTGCTCAAAAAATACAAAGCACGCTGGGTATGGCAAATATGCTTGGCTTTATAGCCATAGATACGTCTGCCCTACCTCCGAGTGTGTGTCAGGCTCTTTTGAAAGGATTTTCATCAAAAACCTGCGAGGAAAAAGACGCCTCAATACAAAAAAAATCGGACCATGGCACGGTAACCAAGAATGAAGTGCCAGAAATTATCGCGCCTGGGACGAACCTCATACTCGATAGCTCTTGGGATCTAGAGCAAAGGCAAGCATATCTAAACGGGCATGTTGAAATGCATCGCCGTACTGGAGATCTCGTCATACAAAACGCTGTGGGCGTGCGTGTACCCTTAGGATTGCAGGCTCTTTCAGCGCGTTTTGATGCGGTTCCAAAAACGGGCTTAAAAGCGCAGGCACAAATTAAATCTGGCCAGTTTGGAGGGGCAATTGCCTATATTGCTAGTCCTTCGCGCGTGCATTTTCCTGTTTTATTGCAGGGGCAGGCTAGTCCATCAGGCCAGATAATTTTTGAAAATTGGAAAAAAACCACTCCTATTTCAGGGGAGATGCATGTGACGCTTCCTGAAATGGGACCTATAGGCAATGCATTAGGGGCCAATATCCGCTTAGGCGGCTCTGCGCGCTTACGCTTGAAGGTGGGGGGTACAGTAGCTAAGCCTTTATTATCCGGGCGGCTGGATGCAGACCGTCTCTCCTCTACTTTTATTCAAGAAGGTATCACCTTCAAAGACGGTATTGTCCGTATAGGGTTATCAAACAATGTTATTGACTTTGAGCAAGTCTCACTCCATGGGGTGAAGGGGGAGGCAACCCTTACTGGAAAAGCAAAAATCGATCCTGCTAATCCTGCCCAGCCCGTATTAGATGCGCGTGTTACTGCCAAGGAACTGGCAATTTTTGCTACTCTGGATCGCCAATTATTTATATCTGGGCAGGCCAATATGCACTATGCTGGTCTGGAATTTGAAGGTGTAGGCTCTAGCCCGTTGGTTATAGATGGAGCATTTAAAGTAGATCGTGCGCTATTTGACTTACCAAGCAGCTCTCCGCCAAGGCTTGGGGATGACGTGATCGAAATCGATCGAGCTATTTGGAAAGAGCGTAAGCGCGTAAAGAAAAAAGCCCGGGAAATAGCTAAACAACAGCAAGCAGAAAAATTAGCACGAGGGTCTAGAGCTTCTTCTAGTAATCTCAGTCAGTCCAACGCTTTTTCCACTGCTTCAAAGGATTCTCCATTTAATAGTTTGCCACTTGCAAAAATACGCATTGACTTGGGTGAGCGCTGTCGGTTTCATGGAGGCGGTGCGGATATGGCTCTTGGAGGGGCACTGGAAGTGAATAGTGCTCCTGGAAAAGCGCCACGGGCTAAGGGGGATTTAAATGTTTTAGAAGGTTCTACCTTTGAGGCTTTTGGGCGCAAACTAAATATTGAAAAAGGCTATTTTGCTTTTCATGGTCCTTTAGACAATCCGGGCATCAATATCTTAGCAATGCGCCGTAATCAGGAAATTGAAGCCGGGGTTTCGGTGACCGGAACCCTGCGCTCTCCAGACATACGACTCGTCTCCGAACCCAATGCCCCCGATAGTGAAAAACTCTCTTGGCTACTTTTTGGGCATGGCACTAAAGGTGGTACTAACTTGAGTCAAGAAAATACTACTATGGCTGCCCTAGCACTTTTGGGCAATGCAAGCGGTAAACGTATTGCCAAAACCATTGGCCTAGATGAATTCAATATTGGCCAAAGTGAATCCGGGATCCCTGACCCTCAAGTTATCAGCCTTGCCAAAGTGCTTAACGAACGCCTCATCTTAGGCTATGAACAAAGCCTGACCACCACCGCCTCATTGGTTAAATTAACCTGGCAGTTATCACGCCGCTGGTCCCTTACAGCGCATACAGGAACCTTAAATGGGGTGGATATTATTCATCACAAACGTTTTGATTCTTTGTGGAAATAAAGCACACGATTATTTTAAATGGCGGGTAGGTTGGTGGTGAGGTACGAACCCCAACATGATGACCACCGTCCTTTTAAAACCAGCATATGTACGTCAAAAGCGATGATTACAAGCCGGTGGCGCGCATGTTGGGGTTCCTTCGTCACCACCAACCTACCGTTCATTGTAGATTGGTGGTGAGGCACGAACCCCAACACGCATACCGCTGACTTTTAATTAGTTTTTGTTTTAAACGTACTTAGGCCAAGCTGTTTGAGTTTGCGGTAGAGGTGGGTGCGTTCTAGGCCTGATTTCTCGGCGATGCGAGTCATATTGCCATTCTCTTGCACAAGGTGATGCTCAAAGTAGGCGCGCTCAAATGCATCCCGAGCAGGGCGCAAGGGGAGCTCTAGATTGATAAGAGGAAGTGCGGTTGCGGCATGTGGGTCAATTTGAGTATTTGGAGCTGGGATAGGACGTGTATTGCTTGGAGTGGCTAAAGAATGTGCGTTAGGGGATGTGTTGCTAACAGAGCTGATGGGACCATGCAGCAGCGCTTTTTCTACTGCTTCTAAGAGTTTTTTGAGGGCGATAGGCTTTTCAAGGAAATCTAGTGCGCCAATTTGAGTAGCTTCTACGGCGGTGTCGATAGTTGCATGGCCTGACATCATGATAACAGGCATGGTGAGTGCACCTTGCTGTGCCCAGGTTTTGAGCAAGGTGAGCCCATCTGTATCGGGCATCCAAATATCAAGCAGGACCAGATCCGGTATGCGTTGCTCGCGATAGGCTAACGCCTGTTGCGCATTCTCCGCTATATCGACCATATAACCTTCATCGCGCAAAATTTCCGAGAGGAGTTCGCGTATGCCTATTTCATCATCTACGATTAATATAGTTGCCATTAACTTGCCTGTACTTCTGTAGAGGGGAGAGGTGCTAAGTGCATGAAAGTGATAGAGATCTGTGCTCCTTGCACTGCCTGCGTATTGCCTATTTCTGGGCTTTTTGTCAATGAGTTGCGGTATTCAAAATCTATAGAGGATAGCTCAGGTTGTACACCCGTGCGATTTTGAATATCGATTAGTGCGCCATGTTCATCTATGATTTTTTTAACCACCGCAAGTCCTAGGCCTGTGCCTTTTGCTTTGGTAGTTACATAAGGCTCCAAAGCACGTTTTAAAAGCGCTTTTGAAAACCCCGGACCGTTATCTGACAGAGTAAGTCGTACAGACAGGTGCTCGGAAGACGGGTTTTGCGTTTCTTTCACAAAGCTATCTTGTTCTATCACGCGAGTCTGTATCCAAATATGGGGGTCCGTTTGCTCAGTTATCGCATCTAGGGCATTTTGTAGCAGATTATGAATCACTTGACGAAGTTGCGCCGGATCTGCGGAAATAAGAGGCAGCGGGGCAAGATCAAGATGGATGATTTTGGCATATTCTTCACTTGCATAAAGGGTGAAAATTTCTGTAATTAGGTCATTGAGATGTACGGCTTGTAAAACAGCGGGAGGGGTGCGGGCATAGTCTCGGAAATCATCGACCATCTGCTTCATAGCATCGACCTGGTTTAAGATAATTTCAGTTCCTTTGTGTAGTGCATTTGCATCTTTCTCATCTAGTTTGGGTGCCAGTTTTCTGTCTAGCTGCTCGATAGAGAGCCGGATTGGCGTGAGAGGGTTCTTAATTTCATGGGCTAAACGCCTAGCCACTTCTCCCCAGGCTAGTGAACGTTGTGCTGAGATAAGATCTGAAATGTCATCAAACACCACTACATAGCCTGCAGTTCCTGGCGTAGAGGCATTGATTTCTCTACGTTTGTCTGTCCATCGTGTCAAGCGTGTACCGCGTACCAGTAAGGTAGTAGGGGTGCTATCGTGAGCCAGTGTAATTTCACATTGCCGCTGCCAGTGCGTAGGAGGCAAGGGGAGAGTATGTGTATTGCTAGTCTTGTCAGTGCGATGTTTTTGGGGGCGTCCTTGCTTTTTTAAATCCATAAATGCTTGACGCACAATGGTATTAAACTCTCCAAGATCTTTCATTTCGTGAAGCGGCATAGAGAGGGCTGATTGGAAATTCTGTTGGAAGATGCGCTCAGCTCCTGGGTTGGCCGTAGTGAGGCGAAACTGATTATCAAAAACTAATACGCCTGCCGTTAAGTTTTGCAGAATATTTTCAAGGTAAGCATGCGAGTCTTCCAATGCCGCTCTATTTTGTTCGGCCGCAAAGCGGGCTTCTGAGAGTTGGCGGGTCATAGCGCTAAATGCCTGCGTTAAAAAGCCCAGCTCATCATTGGTTTTTATTTCTCTTTTAGGTGTGTAGTCCCCGCGAATAACTTCCTGCGTGCCTAGTGCTAGTAAAAATAAAGGACGTGCAAGCTGATTGCCTAGTACCACCGCAAGCAATATGGCAATAAAGCTAGCTAAAAAGAGCGCTAGCGTTAGCGTACCGATATACATCTTGCGCAAACCTTGCCGGCTTAACGATTTTTCTTGGTAATCGCGATATCCCTGCTGCACTTCTTGTGCACGGCGAGCAAGCTCCGGCGCAATGGGCTGAAGAATCTGTAAAAAAGACGTTTTCCCTTCGAGAGATATTTCATAGCCGGAAGGAATAATGGTGATAACGCGTACCCATAATGCTCCTTGATCCACTGAAGTAGAACGCGCCGGCGCATGTAATCCAGAGCCAAGCGCATCCATCTCAGGGTGCATGTCTGACTCTATGGCTGCATATATCTGCTGTGAGCGAGCCTGGCGAAACATGAAAGCGGTTGGGTTTATAGGTTCATTTTCAAAAAAAGGTAAATTACCGGTAGAGGACAAAGCGCTTTCTACCGCTTGTGCTTCTACTTTGCCAGAAGTAGAAAACACCGTTGCACTGTATAGCCCAAGCTGTTCACGTATACGTGAGAGCGTGAGAGAGAGAGGTACTTGTGATGTGCGTTTTGCTGCCAATTGGTTGGCCATGGCCCGAGCTTTATGCTGCACATCTAACAAGGTGGTATCGAGAATGCTTTGCCCAAGATTGAGCCCAGATACCAAAGCCGTTTCTACATGGTCATCAAACCAAGATTCGATACTACGTGAGACAAACTGCAAAGAAACCAAATAGAGGATACTGCCTGGTAGTACGCCCACTATGGCAAAAAAAATAGCCAGCTTTGCCAATAAACGCGCACCAAATTTACCTTGATACAGCCGCAGTATGATGGTTCCAACCAAGCCCGCAATAATGGCTAGGAAAATCAGTATGACGATTACATTTACACCATACAAGCTCGTATAGTAACGCTCGAAAAAATCTGTATTAGCGCTGGCCATTGCAAGTGCGCCGAGCAGTAGCAGTGTTGTCAATACAGCTGCTATACATAGCGTACGTATTATAAAGCGCTTAGATCGGTTCCAAAAATGACTAGGCGTGCGAACCTGATGCCAGCCAGTAGCGTGATGATGATCGCGGGTATCGGGAGCGTGTTTAGCGTCAGCGCGCATACGAGGGAGCGACAAAGGTGAAATGCATCCAGTCTGAGGACAAATTCCAATCTCGATTATTTATTGCATCAATCTGAAAGGGTTTGGGCATGAGTGCCGTATTTAGGCGCATGCGTAATGAGGCGGTGTAGGGTTGATCCGTTTTCACTCGATTGGGAGGAATAACGCGCCATGCGCTTAGATGTCTGAGTGCAAATAAAGCATCTTCAAGCGCTGCAAAGCGTAGTTGTAACCCACCGCTTGAGAGTCGATATTCGCGTGTTAAAGGTTGAAAGGAGAGGCGCCTAGTGCGAGAGAGCGTGAGCGTTCGCTCATCAAACCAATACCAGCGAGAACGTGTCAATTTAAAATCGGTTGTGAAATAAAGTGCAATCCCTTTTTGCAGCGCTTCTTCAAGTGTGCCTTTGACTTCAAACGTAAATTGAGCATTTAGCCCCCATCCTCCATGGCTATCTGCTTCTAAAGACGCTTGCTCAATATATATAGAGTCAGCATATGCCAATGGTATATGCCCTAAAAGGGCCATACATAGCACGGTAGACGCCATAATTATGCGGTGTATACCCTGCATCATGACCAACATGAGAGCCCTTTTCCTCGTGAGGATAATGCGCTCAACACCGCTTTTATAAGACCGACTGCCTAAGCAGGCGGTTGCCTCACTGTTTTTCGAAAAGTGCATAAAAGAACCCATCGTGGTCACAGAGAGGGGGAAGTGCTAAGGCAGAGGGTAGGCTATTTGAAGCAGAGCCGTCTGCAGGTATGCCATCTCCTGTGCGCCGTTGACGGAAAACAGCAGGATCTGCGCGCGTAGGTAAGAGCTGCCCAGGCGCCTCTAACCGTATTGCATCGGCATAGTTTGCACAGAACCATTTTGCTTGCTGCTCTCCTTCTTCAGGAAAAATGGAGCACGTGACGTACAAAAGTCGTCCGCCCGTTTTTAATAAAGGCCAAAGTGATCCCAAGATGCGGCGCTGTTGTATCACTAAGGCAGGAATATCGGCTGGACGTTTAAGCCAGCGAATATCAGGGTGGCGCCTTACTATACCTGAACCTGAACAGGGTACATCTGCCAAAATTCGATCGAAAGGGAGTTTGTCCCACCATGCATTCGGGCGACCTGCATCGCCGACTCGGATACGGGCACCATTTTCCAGCCCTAACCGCTTAAGATTTTCCTGTACCAGTGCTAGCCGTTGCTTGTCTGTATCTAACGCGAAGAGTGAGAGATCTGCTAGCTCAGCTAAATGACTGGTTTTACCCCCCGGTGCTGCGCAGGCATCGAGCACACGCATGCCCGGTTGTGCATCTAGCAAAGGGGCTGCGTATTGCGCTCCCGCATCTTGCACGGAAAAGTGACCTTCTGAAAAACCGGGAAGCTTGTCAACGGATACGGCTTGAAAAATAAGGACCGCTTGAGGATGGCAAGGGCTATCTGGTTGTGTGTTTTGTGCCAGTGCGCAAGCTGCAATCCCAGCCTCTCGTAGACGTTCTAAATAGTCTTTTACACAGGTTAGCCGGGTATTCACCCTCAATACCAGTGGTGCTTGCGTGTTACCCGCTTCTAGAATGGCAGACCAAGTTTTTTGCTCAGGCCAGGCAGCCTGAACCGCTTTAATCCACCACAATGGATAGTTCCAGCGCGCAGTAGGTTGGGTTAATGCGGATTCTAGATATCGATCGGGCTCGCGCAAAAACGTACGTAGTACCCCATTCACAAAGCCTTTTGCAAAAGCGGTATCTGAGCGGGCTGCCGCCGCTTGAACAGCCTGATCTACCACGGTAAAAGGCGTATAAGCGGCATACTCCTTTTGCTCGATAAGCAGAGCTAGAGCGCAGGTAAGTAGATTGGCAATATGGGGAAGAGGGCGTTTATTGGCTAATAAGTCTAGTAGCGTGTCTGCGCAGCCTAAAGCGCGCAGGGTGCGGTAGGCAATATCCTGAATGGCTCCACGTACGCCAGGGTCGTTGCAAAGCGGGTGGGTATTAAAAAATACCTTGAGTGCGGCAGGCAGAGCTTGGCCTGTGCGTACTGCTTCAAGTACACAAGCAGCACCTTCCAGCGCAAAAGCTAGCGAAGTAGGAAGGAGGGGCTTTTGCGCATCTTGAGCGCGTTTGTGGCGTGGTCGAGTGTGGGTGGCAGGCATCAGAAATAAAAAAGCAACGGCGCCTGGGTAGGGCGCCCAACGAAAGAATAGATGCAAATACGGGCTTTGAAGAGGCAGCCACGCTTTGTTTAGAGCCTATTTAAAGCTTTCCAAAAGGCAGTGATTGCTGCATCTAGCGTGCAATGATACTTGGAAGGAATATATATGCGCTTTAAATGCGTCGAGATGGCTCCTGGCGCGCCATATCTAAAAGACGGTCAACACGCTCTTGCGTTGCAGGGTGGGTTGAAAAAAGTTGTGCCAAAGAGGCGCCTGATAGCGGGTTCATAATCATCATTTGAGCGGTTTCAGGGTGAGCCTGTGCGGTAGCAAAGCCGCTGTTGTGGCGTGCACCATGAATATACCCCTCTATTTTTTGCAAGGCCATGGCTAATGCTTCTGGATCACCCGATATTAGCGCTCCACCACGGTCTGCTTCGAACTCGCGTGCACGTGAGATAGCCATTTGAATAAGGCCTGCGGCTACGGGCGCTAAAATAGCCACCGCCATACCCGCAAGAGGGTTGACAGGCCGCCCTTCTTCGTCACGCCCTCCAAAAAACACAGCAAAATTAGCCAATGCTGAAATAGCCCCAGCTAGCGTAGCGGAAATCGTTGAGATCAGAATATCACGGTGTTGAATATGGGTGAGCTCATGGGCCATTACTCCTCGCAACTCACGCTCAGATAGCATGTGCAAGATACCGGTGGTAGCGGCTACTGCCGCATGCTCAGGATTTCTCCCCGTTGCAAAAGCATTGGGAGCCGCTTCATCAATCAGGTAGACGCGTGGCATGGGCAAGTTTGCACGCACAGCTAACTCTTGCACCATGGCATAAAAGCGCGGGGCACTTTGCGCATCGACTTCTTTAGCCTGATACATGCGCAATACCATTTTGTCGGAAAACCAGTAGGCGAAAAAATTCATTGCCACCGCAAACCCAAGCGCCAAGATCATACCTTGGCGCCCTCCGATCATAGACCCGATGACTAGAAATAAAGAGGTAATAGCAGCCATTAAGACCGCTGTTTTAAACCAGTTGAACATATTCATCCACCTACATTAATTTTTTAGAAATACGATTTAGGGCACACCCTAACTACCAATACACAAAACAAAATACAAACCAATAAAAATGTTTTGAGAAATATGGGGCTGATTTCTACAAAGGCAAGACAAAGCGCTGTCCAACAGATAAAGAAAAACCTCCTAAAAATTCACGCACAGGTAATTTTTTCCCGCCTGGTTTTTGGCATACCGTAACACAGAGCGCCCCTGTGCCACAGGCCACCCATATACCTTCTGAAGAAATTTTGAGCAAGGTGCCAGGCAAAGCTTCTGGTAAAGGTACTGATCCGCTTGATTTCTCAGGTAAAGCAAAAGCCTGTACCAATTTCAGCAGCGTGCCCGGGCCTTCCAGCACAGTTTTGCATCCTGGGCTCGGGTCAAAGGCACGTATTTGACGCGCGAGTGCTTCAGCGGGGAGCTGCCAGTCTAAAAAAGCATCTTCGGGTTTGATTTTAGAAGCGTAATTAATGCCCTCAGCGGGTTGTGGCACACCATGAAGCGCACCATCACGCTCTAAAATACGTAAGGCCAATACAATTTGCGTAGCTGCACAAGAAGCCAACTTATCATGCAAGCTAGCTGCATTATCTGTGGGGTCTATGGATACAGGCGTTCGAGTGATCATAGGGCCGGTGTCTAACCCCGCTTCCATTTGCATGATCGTAATGCCGGTTTCTCTATCACCTGCTTCAATCGCGCGTTGTATAGGCGCCGCTCCTCGCCAGCGAGGCAATAAAGAGGCATGTAAATTAATGCATCCATAGCGCGGCATATTTAAGACAGAAACAGGTAATAGTAGGCCGTAAGCGGCTACTACCATCACATCACACGCATAGGCGCTTAATTGCTCAAGCGCGTATTCCGCACTATCTTGAGGATCTGGCGAGCGCGCTTGCACGTGCTCATTCTGATTAGGGTTAGCCAAAGCAGCAGAGCTAGATAAAGGGCGTAAAGAAACAGGTTGCAATACTTTTAAACCATGCTCCAGCGCAAAGCGCTTCACGGGGCTTGCAGTCAGCTTTAAATGGCGTCCTGCAGGTCTATCAGGCTGTGTGAGTACCAGCGGGATGGTAAAACCTGCTGCGTGGATTGCTTCGAGCGCCTTGGCCGCAAAATCAGGAGTCCCCGCAAATGCAACACGCAGACTCGAGTCAGAGCGTGCGGTGTTCATGCGTCTAATTCCATATGGCGATCCCGGGCTTGCTCAGAGGCGTGTTTACGGACTTTAGTTTTGATGCGGGTTCGTTTTAACGGTGATAAATATTCAATAAACACCTTACCCTGCAAATGATCCAGCTCATGCTGAATGCACACTGCTAATAAACCACTTGCTTTAAGCTCAAAAGACTCCCCTTCTAAGTTAAGGGCGCGTACGGTTACTTCTTCCGCTCGTTCGACCTTGTCATAAATCTCAGGCACCGATAAGCAACCCTCTTCACTAAAACGTTTTTGATCACTAGACCACACAATTTCAGGGTTGATGAGTACGTGTAGCGTATCGCGGGTTTCTGAAACATCGATGACCACTAGGCGCTCATGGACATTGACTTGTGTAGCGGCTAGCCCTACACCAGGCGCGTCATACATAGTTTCTGCCATATCCATTGCAAGTTGACGAATACGCGCATCGATAGCAAGCACGGGCTTGGCAACCTTACGTAGCCGTGGATCGGGGTAGGTGAGAATTGGTAATAAGGCCATAAAATAATATCCATTCAGTTCTAAAAGGCGTGACTATAACGAATGGCTAGCTTGTTATAAAAACAGGTTTGGGCACAATGGCAAGAAAGCTTCTTTTTAACTAGGGCGACTACGCAAAAGGGTTATGGTTTACAACGCATCTTTGGGTAGCGCTATTTAAATAAAAGAATCATTTTTCTTTCATCATAATCTATCTCTATGCAAGTGCGAATCTAGATGCAAACACTTCCCTTGAGTGCTAGTGAAATTACAGCTTGGGTACGCTTAACAAGCATACAAGGGTTAGGGTTTGCTAGGGTACGTGATTTACTGACGGCCTTTGGACTGCCTGAGGTGATTTTTGAAACGCCCAGAGCCGCACTAGCAGATGTGGTGGGGGATAAGCTGGCCCGTTGCATTTTGCACTCTAGTGTAGAGGAGCAAGAGAGGCAAAAAGCGCATGTTCATGCAATCCTTCATTGGATTTCATTACCCGCGCATCATTGGGTGACGCTCAGTGATCCTGCCTACCCTCCCTCTTTATATAGCTTGGCAGATCCGCCTGCTGCAATATATGTAGAAGGTAATTTAACTTTTTTACATACTCCTGCAGTAGCCATTGTCGGCAGCCGACATGCAACGGCACAAGGCCTGGCCCATGCAGAGCAGTTTGGGCATGCTTTGTCTTCTAGCGGGGTGAGTGTAATTTCAGGCTTAGCATTAGGGATTGATGGTGCTGCACACTGCGGGGCGCTGTCGTGCATGGTGCAGGCCGGCGAAAAGCACTCCAATGAAGATACGGGGCGAATGCGAGCGTCGTGGGGCAGCACGGTTGCCGTGATGGGTACCGGTATCGACCAGATATACCCAACACGCCACCAAGCGCTTGCTCAGCGCATTGGCCTACACGGAGCCTTAATTTCTGAATACCCTTTAGGTACACCAGCTCGTGCGCACAATTTCCCAAGGCGTAATCGGCTTATAGCTGCGCTGAGTCAGGCTGTATTAGTGGTAGAGGCGGCTACACAATCCGGCTCCCTGATTACTGCGAGGCTTGCTGCTGAACTAGGGCGAGATGTGTTAGCTGTGCCTGGCTCCATACATTCGCCTGTATCTAAAGGCTGCCATCGGTTGATTAAAGAAGGGGCAAAGCTAGTCGAAACAATTGACGATATTATGGAAGAATTAAAGATTACTTCGGTCGCATACGAAGTAGGCGCACGTGAGCGATACGCACATAAATCAGCAGAGCTCCTTACTAAAGTGAAGGTATCTCCTCCCTCTATAACAAAGAGTGTGGAGCAGGGCAAATCCGTACGGTTACAAAGCAAACAAAGCGAGCTTGCATCCTTAGACGCCCCTTCACGCTCTATATTAGAGGCATTGGGATATGACCCTGCTGCGCTAGACTTACTTGCAGAACGAACCCATTTATCGAGCGCTGCGTTGCAAGCCACCTTATTGCAATTAGAACTCCAAGGATGGGTGAATACCTTGCCTGATGGCCGGGTGAGCAGAAGTGTTTGAGGTAAGCACGAAACCCAACCTTGTACCTTTGCAGCAGGCGTAGGTTGGTGGTGAGGCACGAACCCCAACATGCACACCACCAACTCATAATCTTTGCTTTTAGACCGTTTTTAAGCGGATCTTCAAGAGGCAATGGTGCGGTATTGAAGTACCTTGCTCACCCCAGCCTACTTTCATTTTTTTTGATAAATTTTTCTATAAATCAATATGCCTGCGCTTATTCCAGAAACACAAAGCCCTGAGATTGCTAAACGTTTGAACGACCCAGAGGTACTTTGTGTGGTGTGTTTATGTGCTGCGTGGTGTTCAGGCTGCGCACGCTATCGTGCGGTTTTTAATGCGCTGGCCGATGCGCACCCAAATGCATGCTTTGTTTGGATTGATATCGAAGTGCATGCGGATGCACTTGAAGATTTGGACATTGATAATTTTCCGACCCTATTGCTAGAAGACACAAAAGGCCCCCGTTTTTTTGGCCCGGTTTTGCCTTATTCGCTGGTAGTTGAACAGCTTCTTTTGCATGGGAGAGATTTGCCCTATTTAAATGACGCATTCTCACTACGTGAAAAACTATGTCTGCAAGCCTTGCGTATTTAAATACAGCGAGAATGTTTCCACACATCCTACAATCGCCCCTTTGATGCATCGTTTTGATGCGCTATCTCCAAACTTACTAAGCCAGAAGGCTAGGTAAGAAATCTTTGCCCTCCTTGATATTTTTCTAAAGAATACATTGCGTTTTATTGCCCATTTTTTCTTACCTACTCACATTCCTATTACGCAGATTTATACCTTTTTTCTTGCTTATGAGAAGTGAAAATCTGTATAGCAAGATACTTCATCCATAAGGGCCAATCAGATATCTCTCTTTCTAAGCCCGAGGATGCGTCTTATAGATAGCTCGGAGATGCGGCAGGAATAGGAGTAAAGCAGTAAGGGGAATGTGATGTATCCGAGTCCAACAAGACAAAATGCAGCAAAAGCATCTGGAATACCACAAAATTTGACGGAAATTCCGGGGCGGGAAGGGGATCAAAGAATAGGATCTTCTGTATCTCGAAATAATAATGGAGGTACTCAGAGGTTGTGTGACTCTCTTGCGAATATAAAAAGTAGCAATACATCAAAACTATCTGTAACTACATCATTTAATAATAGATCGCCATTCAATTATCCTGGCCCTATTAGCCCTAAAACTCCTGGCATCATATATCCTGAGGTGGAAGGAAACCAGAGAAGTATGCCGCCGAAGGTACAGCCTAAATCAGAAAAAAGAAAGTTTAATGATACTGGCAATGTATTGGGTAAGCCGAAACTATCTGATGTGGAGAGGCAAGAATATTTCAGCAATAATCATTGTAATGAACGATCAAGTGAATTTCGAATAATGGAAGTATATGATAAAACAATTGATTATTTACTTGATGATTGTTATGAAAACGATATGCATGGCCATATTATTTCTGAAGAAAGAATCGGTTATTATGATGCCATTGATCGTATGCTGGAAAGTGGGTATGGAGAGTGTAATGATGATGATAGCGTAGAGAATATATCGATATCTAAGCTATCAAATGAATTTACTGCAGAGGTAGGTAGAATTAAATTATTAAATAAATATCCTGAAAATATAATTAATTCTGTTGTGAAAGAATTGGAGTTTATGGGGCAAGACAAATTTCCAGCTCATATTATAAATGATGTATTAGAATATTGCTTGCAAGAGGAGGTGGGTAAATCTAAGGTCGATGTCCCTAACCAAAAAGAAGTAACTGCACAATTAGAAGATTCTGCGCGGAAAAATAAACCTATGGAATATGCGCAGAATTCAATTGGTCTGCCGTCTAAAAATAATAGTAAACCATCATTTAGGCAGGAGTTGTATAGAACTCCGAGACTGAAAAAGCAGCAAAATATGCCGCATTACAGTTATAAAAGTGCCAAGCCAAAAAATGATAATGCCATACGTGAATGTGAAAATAATAATAGATTATCATTCTATGATGATCTAAAAAAAAATGCTTAGGAGCTCTATGCCAAATTTTTAATGGCAGTTGAGATTTATTACGAGAAATAGAATTTTTTAAGCACAATGTAATACTTTAACGAAAATGCAATAATTATAAGTATAAATGTAAGTATTATAAGGAGAAGGCGGTGTTGAAAATAGGAGATACATCAAAAAATACAATAACTCCAATGGTTGAATTTGGAGAGCGTTCAGCCAGTTTAGATTGGAGCGGTAATTCAAGACCTATAAATAAATTTCAAAATAATCCTTCTCTCAAAAATCTGTCTATAAGAAGAAAGAGATGGGGAATGGATTGGGAGTTAACCATATCAGTTAAGAAAGCTAATATATATGCTGAAAAAACAGTAAAGCCTTTATCGGATGAGAAAGGAAATTATTATGATTTGATTTCAGATATAATTGACGATTATGGAGATAGAGATGATGTTGAGCGGTTTTTGGCTAAAGAATGTGAAGATGACTGGCTGATATTATCCAATAAATTAAAATATTTAGAAAAAAAATAAAAACCTGGCCATACAATTGATTTTCCTTATTTCTATAAATAGAACTACACCTGCTTAAAAAGTACGGTATCTACAGTAACCGCTGCAAAAAATAAGGTACGAGATTGATAGGATGTGGAATATCCTCCAATCCTATTTGTCATATCGCATATATTTTGCCTGGCTATCGCTGGGCTTTTTTTCGTGAAGCGTTACTTGATTTCGCATATTTAAAAAATTTAATGAAAAATTGTATAAATATGTGATGGCGAAAAAGAATATTATTTCGCTGCGTGAAGTGCTAATAAAATAGGATTTTTTTATTTTTTAGTTAAACATCATATGGGAAATACGCTATGAATAAGTTTACTCCTATGAAATCTTCTGTTCAAAATATATCGTGGAATATAGATTCATCATATTTTGTCGTGCCGGATTTGGTTGTGAATAAAAAAAGTAAATTCGGAGTAGAATTATTTGGAAAACTTGTAAAAAAAGTACGGCCTAATAAAGCTAATGATATTGAATTTATTGTTGATGTTGAAAATCAAAAAAATTGCTATGATTTTGTAGCTGCGCAGCATAGTAACATGGACGCTATTTTTTCAGGGCCGACTATTAATAAAATCCAAGAGGTTGGTGAAGATGAACTTGCGAAAAATCAAGAAATAACAAAATTAAAAAAGCAAGCTGAACATAGTAAAAAATCTATAAATATAGATAAGACCTTTACCGAAAAAGATTTTTTTGCAGAAGAAGATCCAAGGTTTATGAGAGCTACTTTTTAATATGTAATGGTAATTGTCAATACATATTAAGAGGGCTAGTAATTTTTTAATACATGCAGGGAGATATTTGCAATGCACACTGTACTGCCCCCACTCGCCCATTATGTACCGCTTGCTTAATTTTTTCGGGTTGTTTGGGGTAGTGTGCAGCAATCGCTCCTGCATCTACTTCTTGCGCAGCACGCAGGGCTCTAAGTAAAAGTAGTGTGGAGGCTTCAGGCGAATGAGCGGCGGCAGTAGGCATCAGGTGGCTTGCTAGTGTATTGCAAGCCACCTGATGCGCTTCGCATACTTGCAATGCTCCATATACATACTCAGGTCTACGAAAGGCATCGCAGCGCTCAAGGAGCGCCACGATATCATCGGCTTGAAGGGTTGGGTCTTGCTTGAGCGTTCGCCGCAGTTCGATCCCCTCGCGGTGTATGAGTAATGCAAGATCACGGCATGTATTAGGAACTTTAAGCCGTTTGCATAGCGATAGGAACGGCGCTGTATTGGCTTGCGCAGTTACCACGATGGCAAAGCGCACGCTGAGTGCATAGTTTTGTTGCGCTGCGTAACGTAGTGCCAGTAGAGGAGGGGTTAGTGCTTCAGAGGCATCTTGCGTGTTTGCAAAAAGCCCATTGAGTTCAGGCATCAAGCGATCGAGTGCTCCGCAAGCATGTAGCGTGATGAATAGGCGTTCTGGCGCCGTGCTCATCAATCCAGAAGCTATTTCTTGCCAAACTCGCTCGGCTACCAGCGCATCCACTTCTCCAGCCTGCACCATCTGACGCATAAGGCTCAGCGTCTCTGGCGCCAGATGAAAGTCAGGAAAACGCGCAGCAAAGCGTGCGGCGCGCAGAATGCGTACTGGGTCTTCCGCAAATGCATCGCTCACATGCCGAAGCACTCCCATTTGTATATCTGCTAAACCACCAAAAGGATCTATTACGTTGCTGCGGTGAATAGCAGGCGCAGAGATAGATGCGTTCTCTAAGCTTTTTTTTACGGATTCGACATTAGAATGGACTGCGCAGGCCATCGCATTCATAGTGAGATCGCGTCGAATTAAATCTTGCTCTAGCGTGACATCTGGCGCGTAATAAAAATTAAAACCACGGTAGCCACGTGCTGTTTTGCGCTCGGTGCGTGCGAGTGCATATTCTTCTTTTGTAATAGGGTGCAAAAAGACAGGAAAGTCTTTGCCAACCGGCTGAAATCCTAGGGAGATAAGTTGCGCAGGCGTGGCACCTACCACCACGTAGTCGTGGTCTTGCACTTTTTTCCCTAGCAGCGTGTCGCGCACCGCTCCGCCGACGACGTAAATTTGCATAGTATTCGCTTTTTCAGTGTTGGGGCAATTGAGGACTTACCCTACGGGTAATGACAATTACAGTCGGTATGAGCGATCGCCTTGGGCGAAGGCGCGCAATGGCATATCTGCGGACTCTAAGCCGCGTCCAAATGCAATGACTTTAAATAATTCGCCCATTTCGCTTTCTGCCAAGAGCTTTTGTATGCCATTGGCGGCAGGAAGAAAATCTGCTGCTTGTTTTGGATCGAGCTGATCCAATGCTGTTAGGATGCCACAATTCATTAAAAACCGAGCTTGCGAGGTATAGCCCAGAAGTTGTGCGCCTGTGCTTTGAGCTGCTGTAGCGATGCTGCTGAAATCAATATGCGCAGTGATATCTTGTAAGCCTGGGTACCAGAGTGGGTTGGTGTGTGCGTAATGCTGATAATGGCACATCAGCGTGCCCTCGTTGCGTTGAGGATGGTAATACTCCTGCGCTGGAAAGCCGTAATCAATAAAAAAAAGCGCGCCGCGGCGCAGCATGGAACATACGGTTCGTATAAAGGCCACTGCCGCATGGTGAGATTCAGTGAGATAGGGCGCAGCATCCGCCCAAGTAAGAGCGTGTAGATCTGCCGTTCGATGAAGGGTTTCGCGCACCGCTTCTAATTGCACACTTTCAGACGCAGGGCGATCTTCCCATGCCAGCGCATGTGCCGGGTCTAGGCCAGAAAAATCAACTAGGTGGGAGCTGGTAGATTCGTGACCTTGCTCTTTTTTTATTGCAGTGTCTGCTTCGATAGAACGCTTCGCAGCGGGAGTCCAAGTGACCCCACGCTCGAACCAATTCCCATCCCTGCGTGCAAAGAGCTGTACAGGCATGGCATCGAGTACCTCATTACCGAATGCAACGCCATCAAAATGTGCTGGCAAGGTATCTAGCCAATGCACACAGTCCATATATTGCGGTACTTCTTTTTCCAAGAATGCTTTTTGACGCGCACGCAAAGTGGCAGACACTTCCACAATCGAATAAGACGTGCAATGCACACCCAATGCTCCTAACGCTTTTAAAACCTGAGCCGCAAGCTTACCCGTACCCGCACCAAACTCCATGACAGAAGACGTTGAACTGGCCTGCAAAGCTTCTGCAATAGCCTGAGCTAGCGCTTGGCCAAAAAAAGGCGAGATTTCTGGTGCCGTTGTGAAATCGCTCCCCTTTTCAGCAGTCTGACCAAATTGCGTAGCCTGCCCACTGTAATACCCAAGGCCTGGCGTATAGAGTGCCATATCCATATACCGATCAAATGGCAGCCACCCATCGTTTTGCAAAAGAGCCTGGCCAATAGACTCAAGTAAAGCACATGCACGTCGGTGTGCATTTTTATGCGGAATGGGTAGATTTATTTCCAAGATAGAGGAGAGTGGGCGGTTGGAAACAGGCATATGCAAGTTAAAAGCGATGATTAAAAGTTGGTGATGTGCATGTTGGGGTTCCTTCGTCACCCCAACCTACCGTGGCTCGTAGGTTGGTGGTGAGGAACGAACCCCAACATGCAAGCTACGGGCTTCTTTAAGACCTGTTTATAAACAGTCTAAGGCAAAAATTAAAACTAAGCGGTATGCATGTTGGAGCTCGAGCCTCACCACCAACCTACGATTTTTTGCAAAAATAAAAACGTAGAGATCGTAAATAGGCAACTGGGCCTACGTGTACAAGGCCGTATTGTACTGTTTGTACCGCGATATGTAGTAGAGGCTGATTTTTAATTGTTTACTTCGCGCATCCATCCTTCATTTCGCATAGCAGAAAATAAAAATATTATATGGCATAAAAATAGAAGTCTGTAATGATATAGGTTGTGTAAATGTAAATGGTATATTTGTTTTTTTAAGGAACGTAAAACTATGATGATGTAAATATATAGGGGGGTGGAATGGAACAAAAAAGATTGTTAAGTGTGCCTATGGCTTCTGGTATAAATTCATATCCTGGATTGGAATATAATTCTTCTAGTTTTAGCGAGAAAAGTAACAAGAAATTTAAATGCATATTAAATAAAATAAATTTAAAAAAATATTTTAATAGTAAAGAAAAGTATCATTTTGATGATGGCGGAGGTTCGAAATTAAATACATGTTTGAATTTTTTTAAACGTAGGCCGCTGCCAATATTTTATGATGATAGGTCAATATTTTCTAATAGTGATAGTAGTGATGTTAGATCGCTATCTGATTTTGACGTGAGTAATATAACAAATAAATATGAAGAGACGGACGCATTTGCAGAGAGAATTCAGCATTCTATTAATGGTTTTTCAAGAAAAAATAACACTATCCTGATTGAAAAAGGAAAATATTCTGAAAATGATATGCATAGAGTTATAAATTTTCTTCGAATGGAATATTGTTCTTTAAATAAAAATGCAAAAGGTAAAGAGGATGCATCTTTATATAAAAATGTGAAAGTAATCGCTAATGATAGGGTTCTGGATGGTAAAGAATGCTATGAAATAAAAATAAAAAAATTCTTTACTATGAATGAAAGAGATAAGGAGAAAGTGGATCAAACATTAGGGATATTGTCTGATGTTTTAAAGGGATGTGCAGAAAAGAAATATGATGCGGATCTTTTAAATAAAATTACAGGCATGAAGTATCGTGATTCTATAACTCTTCTAGATTATGTGAAGGATTTGAATCTGAATAAAACTAATGATGTTAATGAAGGTGCTGTAAAAAAATATGTAGCAGAAAATAATTCAGAATTGCAAAGTGAATCTTCTAGTACGAAAGATAGCGAATCTATAAATGTTTCTGGTGGTATTAGAGACTTAAAAAATGTTGGTGTATCTGGTGGCGTGACGTCTTATTATAAAAATAATAGTGGTTCTATTTTTGAGAGAGGTGTTGAAAGTACTTCGCAAAAATATGTAGATGTATTGGGAAAAAGAATTAATATTGAATTAGGGAGCCTGCCAGGTATTTTAATTGCGAGCGCAGGAAATAAAAAAGAATATAAATCTAAATATACAGAGCATCAAGTCGAGGCCGGTGAAAAATTGGGCGCTCCGGCATCTTATGCTAGAAGTAGAAAAAACAAGAATAGAATCATTGGAATGTCAAAAAGAATAAAGTCAAATTTCGCTGAAAATGAAGAATTAAAAAAAGTAAGGAAGAATCATTTGGATTGTATAAATAAAATCCGATTTGATTTGAGGAATGTTGAAATGGATGCAGCAGAAGAAAGCGAGGTGATTGCTAAAGAGAGTAGTTTTGTTATTAATTATAATATTGGAATTCATGAAGAGTTTAAAATGGAATCCATAAGAAAAATAGGAGAACTTCATGGAATGGACCCAATTTTGGAAAGATTCCTATGGAAAGTAGCACCGGCAGCTTGATGAATGTAAAATAGTATTGCGTGATAGGTATATATTATAACTGGCAGTAAAATATTAGTATTTTTTATAATGTATGAGTCGTGTAGTAAAATATAAAAATTTAATGTAATTTTTATTTATGCCATAGAAAGAAAAGACACATATAAATCAGTATAAAAAGTGCCCATCTAGCTGTAGGGAATAAAATATTCCACCTAGAACAGCTCGATGGGTTATCCTATTTAAAAAAGTATGCGCAGTTTGGTTCTTCATAGTAATTTTGCTAGCTATTCTTCGAATAATTTCTTCATCCTTTTCACCTATAAGCGAAATACAGTATGCATGCAGCATGGTCGGACCCACGCCTGGCAGATTGCCGGCGTCTTTTTTTGCGTGATTACACGGCGACAATTCTGATTGGCGCGTATGCGTTTGAAAAAGAGCAGGCACAGCAAGTGGTTATTCAGGCAGAGGTATTTGTGCCGTTAGCGGCATCTACCCCCCAGGCGGATCAATTGGAGGAGGTGGTGGATTATGGCGTGCTTAGAGAGGCAGTGATGGAGGGGATAAAAGAATGCACTGCGCAGGGGCATGTGCATTTGCAAGAAACATTATGTGATGTAATAGCGGGTAAGCTCTTTGCGCATGCTTATTGCCGCGCAGTGCGTGTTTGTATCGAGAAGCCACAGGCCTATCCTGATTGTGCAGGGGTGGGCGTGGAGGTGTTTCATATTCGGGAAGATTAGTGGTGGTGGATAGTACTTTTGCATCTTCTTTACAGATAGCTCAAAAAGCGCAGCAAGAACAGGAAGTGGTTCTGACAAATAGTGCTGAGCGCAGCGAGATAGCTATCTCGCCGATTGCATGGAAGACCCGTGCAGAGCAAAAAGAAGCTTATAACGATAATAAACTCCATAAACGGCTTGCTCGGCTTGTAGGGCAGGCTGTGCATGATTACCAGATGATCGATGAGGGTGATCTGGTGATGGTCTGCCTCTCTGGCGGTAAAGATAGTTATGCCCTGCTTGAAATTTTGCTGCACCTACAAGAGCATGCGCCTGTGCGCTTTGAGCTGGTGGCGGTGAATCTGGATCAAAAGCAGCCTAATTTCCCCGAACATGTGTTGCCTGAGTATTTGCGCGCGCGTGGGGTGCGTTTTCATATTGAAACGCGTGATACGTACAGTATTGTCAAGCGGCTTATTCCTGAAGGCAAAACCACGTGCTCGCTGTGCTCACGTTTGCGTCGAGGTATTTTGTATAGGGTGGCTGGGGAGCTTGGAGCGACTAAAATTGCTTTGGGGCATCATCGTAATGATATTTTAGAGACGGTATTTTTAAACCTTTTTTACGGTGGTACGCTCAAAGGCATGGCTCCAAAGCTGCAATCAGATGATGGTAAGCATATTGTGATCCGACCTTTGGCTTATGTGAGAGAGGCGGATCTGAAAGCGTATGCAGCGCTCAAAGCGTTTCCCATTATTCCGTGTGATTTGTGCGGCAGTCAGCCCAATTTGAAGCGTGGCGAAATGAAAGCGCTTATTCAAGAGTGGGAGAAGCGTTATCCAGGTCGCGTGGATAATGTATTTCGCGCACTCTCTCATATTGCCCCTTCGCATTTAATGGACCGCCAGCTTTTTGATTTTTCCATGTCAGTGGCGGATGGCATGCCCAGTGCACAAGGCGATAAAGCATTTGATGATGAACCTTGTGGCGCGTAGGTTGGTGGTGACGAAGGAACCCCAACATGCAGGCCGCTGTGTTCTCGATAACCTGCTTATAGATCATCAAAAGCAAAAAATAGAAGCCTGTTGAGGCTCGTGCCTCACCCGACCCATCTTTATTCATAGACTTATGTCCTCTCCCTCTCTTCAAACGCCCATCCAAATTGCTACTTGGAATGTCAATTCCTTACGGGTACGCCTACCACACGTTTTGACCTGGCTCGAAACCCATCCGGTCGATGTCTTAGCTTTGCAAGAAACCAAACTCTGTGACGATCAATTTCCTATAGCAGCGCTTGAAGCTGCAGGATATTGCTGCTGGTTTTCTGGGCAAAAAACCTACAATGGAGTGGCTATTCTTGTTCGCAAAGCGCTCGTAGTAGAAGAAGTAGAAACCGAGCAGTCTGTTATACGCGGTTTACCAGGTTTTACAGAACAGCAACGCTTATTGGCTGTAACCGTAAACGGAATACGCGTCGTGTGCACTTATTTCCCAAATGGCCAGGCACCGGAAAGCGAGAAATTTACCTATAAGCTGCAATGGCTTAGCGCATTGCAAGAATGGCTCAAAGAAGAATTGACACGGCATCCCAAACTTGTTTTATTGGGAGACTTTAATATCGCACCGGAAGATCGTGATGTGCATGATCCAAAGGCATGGGAAGGCAAAAATCATGTGTCGCCTCAAGAACGCGCCGCGTTTGCAAGACTGTTGGAATTAGGTCTCACTGATACCTTCCGGCATCTCTACCCGCTCGAACAACGCTATAGCTGGTGGGATTACCGTCAAGGTGCGTTTCGGCGTAATGCAGGGCTCCGCATCGATCTCATTTTAAGTTCACCAGCATTAACTGCACTCTGCGTAGAAAGTGCCATAGACTCCGAACCGCGTAGCTGGACTCAACCTTCAGACCATGCGCCTGTTTTAGCCAGCTTTGTCACCTGTAATTAAGATGAATGAATGCCGTGTTTATCTTGCATTCGCGTTGGCAAGCTTCTGGTTGCTGACAGGCTGCGTGAGCAGGGCGGTTACCCCGATCGTAAGTTCTGCCGCACTGCCGCAAGTCTTTGCCCATCGAGGAGGCGCTAGCGATGCACCGGAGAACACGCTGGAAGCTATCCGGCTCGCGGTTGCGCACCGAGCCGACGGAATGTGGCTCACCGTGCAGTTGAGCAAAGACGGCGTGCCAGTGCTCTATCGCCCAGCTGATCTCTGCACTTTGACAAACGCGTCCGGCCCAGTTGCATATTACACGGTGGCCGAATTGGCACGGATGAATGCCGGATGGAGTTTCAAGAATGCGAAAGGGCAATATTCCTATCGCGACCGTCCGCTCGGTATCCCGACACTACGCGATGCACTGCGCGAGCTACCAGGCGGTATGCCAGTGGTACTTGATATGAAAGCACTGCCCGCCGAGCTGCAGGCACGCGCGGTAGCGCAGGTGCTGAGTAGCGAAAATGCATGGCGGCGTGTAACAATCTATTCGACTGAGGCGGCGTATCAACAGGCTTTCACTGCCTATTCGCAAGCTAGGTTATTCGAATCACGCAATGCAACTTGCGACCGGCTAGCGAAAGTTTTGCTCAATGAAGGGTGCAAAAATGTACCGCCAACCTCTGTATGGACCGGCTTCGAATTTCATCGAAAGCTGACTGTGACGGAGAAATTCACCCTTGGTGAAGGTATCACGCAGGTCAACGGGACAATGTGGACACCAGCGACAGTTACCTGCTTTCGTCGGCAGGCACCCGTGAAAATACTTGCATTTGCGGTGAACAACTCAATCGATTATCGCGTGGCAGCGTGTCTCGGCCTAGATGCTGTGTTGGTGGACTCGCCGCGGAAGATGGCGGTAATCAAAACCGAGTTGAGAAGCGCACCATTGCAGTGTAAGGCGACGTACGGCCGGTTTGACCTCGACATAAATACTCGGCTGACACCTCTATGATCAAGGTGGTGGCTGGTGACACAAATGTTAGGTTTACTCCTACTTAGCCGCTATATTCAATGTCAAGGGATCGACATACGCCGTTTGATCTAAGAGCCTGCTCATGATCTTTAATCTAATGCATTTCTCGCACAATACGTGCTTTTTCGCGTTCCCAGTCTCGATTTTTTTCTGTTTCGCGTTTGTCGTGTTGTTTTTTACCACGCGCTAGAGCGATTTCACATTTCACCAGCCCTTTTTTGTAATGCAAATTAAGGGGCACAAGGGTGTAGCCGCGCTGTTCGACTTTGCCAATAAGCTTTTTAATTTCTTCCGCGTGCAGTAATAGTTTGCGCGTGCGCACAGGGTCAGGTTGGATATGTGTAGAGGCAGATGCAAGCGGGCTGATATGCGCTCCAATAAGCCATAGTGCACCGTCGCGCACTATGATGTAGCTTTCTTTGATGTGCGCGCGGCCTGCTCGGATCGCTTTGACTTCCCATCCTTCAAGTACCAGACCCGCTTCATAGCGGACTTCAACAAAGTAATCAAAAAATGCTTTTTTATTTTGAACAATACTCATGGGATGTAAGCCAAAGGCGAAGAGGGGCAAAACATGGATAGAATGGCAATTCTATCAAGCACAGGTTATTTTGCCTGAATGGTGTGCTGTGATTTTTCGTTTTTTATTGCTTTCTTTCTGTTTCTCTCTCATGCACACGGTTAAAAAACACGTTTTTCTTGATTATTCTGCGCAGCAAATGTTTGATTTGGTGAATGATGTAGAGGATTACCCTAATTTTCTGCCATGGTGCAGTGATGCGCAAATTGTGGAACAAGATGATGCTGGCCTGCAGGCCAGAATAGGTATTCACTTCAAAGGGATTCGCCAGCATTTTTCAACGCGCAATACGCAGCAGCGCCCCACCCATATTCATATGAAACTGGTGCAGGGCCCTTTTAAAAAAATGACGGGAGGGTGGCGTTTTGTGGAGCAAGGTCTGCACGCGTGCACTATTGATTTTGAGCTGCATTACGAATTTTCAAATCCTTTACTAAATATAGTCATAGGCCCGGTATTTCGGCATATTACGCATACTTTTGTCGATTGCTTCGTAGCACAAGCTAAAAAGCGTTATGGCCATGTTTGAAGTAAAAGTAGCGTATGCACTACCTGATCGCCAAATAGTACTGCACCTGCAAGTGGCTGCCGGCACGACCTTAGAGCAAGCGATTAGGGCTTCTGGGCTACTCTCACGCTGCCCTGAAATAGATCTCACCGTTCAAAAAACAGGCATTTTCGGTCAGCTCAAACCGCTTCATACTCTGCTCTCGCCAAACGACCGCGTAGAAATTTATCGACCTTTACTTATAGATCCCAAAGCCGCCCGCCATCAACGAGTAAAAAAAGGGCGCTTGAATAGGAAGTAGGACACGCCCTAGGGCATGTCCTCAATTACCCCAAAGGGCCCATCTTTGAGGTCGTGCAGTGCGAGGTATTCACTGTACTTAAGTACAGTTCCGGTCCCTGTGCTCCTGCTCCC
>JASSUD010000030.1:0-30935 GCA_031963225.1 Mycoavidus cysteinexigens | reverse complement strand
CGCAACGGATCGGGCAACAAACAAAGCTGACTGGTTAAGATATCTTCTAGCTTGCTGTCATTTTTTAAATCGTCTGGGGAGCTTAAATGCGGTTTCCCCATTGGCGTTTGATCCGAATACAGGTTGGCTCGGGTTTGAGATAGCTTATTGATTAAATATTTAGACGTATCAGCCTCAGCCTGTCCGTATGCTGGATTATCATGTGCATAGATCAAAAAAAGGCTGGGTATATTGGTTACCTTTAACGATCCCAGCATAGACAGCGCCTTTTCAAACAGATGATCCACCATCTTGCTTTTTGCCTGGGCAGGTACAACCGGCAGCTGCTGCACAGGCATTGAGGTGGGCATGGCTGGCTGAGCTAACACCGACACACCACTCACAGAAAGCAGAACGGCATGGGGAACAGATGCAGACTTGCTCTCTGCATTATCCCAAACTAGCGCTCTTTCGCGACTCGCCTGCGCTTGGTCGTGTTTTCCCAATGTCTCCAACACTTCCGCACGCTCATAATAGACATCGGCAATATGCTGACGCAATGTGGCTGCATGAGGTGTATGCGATATCCCTGCTCTGGCAGAAGCAAAGGAATGCTTTAATTGGGATAAGGTGGGAGTGATCTGGTTCACATCAGCCAGATTTTTGAAGGCGACTCTTGCATGGTCATACAAAGTTAAAGCCACGTCGAGATGCTGCTCCTCCCTTTTTAGACGAGCCTGAGCCAGATAGCTTTGCGCTTGCACCTGCGCTTGGTTGCCTATCATGGCTTGGGAAACAGGATTACCAAGCATCCTCAACACTCCTGCATTGATTGGTTCTAGTTCAGTGTTAGGCCGCTTGAGTTTGATAAGACAGCTAGCCTCAGAGAGGTTTCTGTAAAGTGCGTCAAATAAGAAAAATAATAGAGGCAATTAACTCATAAAGAAATATGACGGTTAATCATAAAAACTACTGATTTTTATGGATGCAATAAAACTGCTGGCATAGGGTATAGGCTTTATAGAATATATGATGAAACCTACTGCTCAGGATTACGACGAAATTTTGGCAAAGCGTTGGCGGCGCAAAAAATTAACAAAAACCCTGCGTAATGAAAAAATGCATTACTGTCAATTTGTCTTATGCTAAATCGACAGTCTAGAAGCGCAGAGCAAAAGGCCCTTGAAACCTCTCGCCATACCTTCATTTTTTTAATGCTACTTCGAACTTATTATTCCTTCTTTTATTTGTACTGCTTCAAAAGCTTGAATGATTTCGTTTATCTTTTTTTTATCTATCCGATCCGTCTGGCGTGGCCCTCTTTCTGTATAAAAATGGAGTTGATTATCCTCCGCATAGAGCGGCGCTATGTGCTCACCACTATACTTAAACAAAAATCCTCTATATAGAGTCTCAATCTGGCTAGACGACAAACTCGGCAGCAAGGTGTAAATAAAATCAAGATGCGGGCCTAACGCACTGGCTACCGCAGACCACCAACTGACAGGCCAGTTTTCAGCCTGACAGGCGTCGATTAAGGCCTGCACAGCGGCTTCGGACAATGGGCTCTGGCCTGCTAACGCAAGGACCGCCGCATACCTGACATTCCCATTTTCAGCCTGACAAGCACCGATCAAGGCCTGCACGGTGGCTTCGGACAACGGGCTCCTCTGGTCTCCTAACGCATTGGCCGCCGCAGACCTAACATCCACATTTTCATCCTGTAAAGCGGCGATCAACGCCTGCACGGTGGTTTCAGACGACGGACTATGGCCTCTTAATGCAAAGGCCGCCGCAGATCTGACATTCCCATTTTCAGCCTGTAAAGTGTGGATCAAGGCTTGCACAGCGGCTTCGGGCAATGTTTCTTGTTGATTTAACGCAAAGGCTGCCTCAAACCTCCTGGCATGTTCATTTTCATCCTGTAAAGCAGCGATCAAGGCCTGCACAGCGGCTTCGGGCAACGGGCCCTGCCCTCCTAACACACGGGCTGCCTCAGACCTGACATCCAAGGATCGATCCTGACAAGCGCCGATCAAAGCCTGCACAGCAGCTTCGGACAGCACGCTCTGGCTTCCTAACGCAATGGCCGCCGCAAACCTGGCATGTTCATTTTCATCTTGTAAAGCGCCGATCAAGGCCTGCACGGTGGCTTCAGGCAACGGGCTCTGGCCTCCTAACACACGGGCTGCCATAAACCTGACATCCTTACACTGATCCTGTAAAGCGCCGATCAAGGCCTGTATGGCGGCTTCGGACAGCACGCTCTGGCGTCCTAACGCAATGGCTGCTGTAGATCTGACAACCTCATTTTCATCCTGTAAAACGCTGATCAAGGCCTTTATGCCAGCTTCAGGCAATGGGCTCTGGCCTCGTAATGCACTGGCGGCCATAGCCCTGACGTTCCAATTTTCATCATGTAAAGCGCCGATCAAGGCCTGCACGGCGGCTTCAGATAACTGGCTCTGACCCCTTAACACAAGGACTGCCGCATACCTGATATTCCACTTTTCATGCTGTAAAGCAGCGACCAAGGCCTGCACGGCGGCTTCGGATAATGCGCTCTGGCGTTCTAACGCAAGGACTGCCTCCGATATGACATCCGAATCTTGACCATGAAAAGCGCCGCTCAAGGCTAGCCTAGCGGCTCCGGACAACGCGCTCTGGCCTCTTAACGCAAGGACTGCCTCAGACCACCTGACATTCCCATTTTCATCTTGCAAAGTGCCGATCAAGGCCTGCACAGCGGCTTTCGACAGCGTGGCCTGGCCTTCTAACGCACTGGCTGCTGAAGACCTGACATCCGGAACTTGATCCTGTAAAGCGGTGATCAAGGCGTGCACGGCGGCTTTGGGCAACGTGCGCTGGCTTTCTAACGCACGGGCTGCTGCAGACCTGACATTCCAGTCTTGATCCTGACAAGCGCTAACCAAGGCCTGCACGGCTGTTTCGGACAACTCGGGACGCGCGCCTAACGTTTGAATAATCTGCCTCTTTCTGTTATCGGACTGACATAACGACGTGAGCAGCAGATGCTCCGGGAAAGTCCGCTGGCGCCCTAATTCGCTTAAGCCATATCTAAGTTGCATATCAAAGAGCAACCACTGCATTAACGAGGTTTCCAGCCTATCGACAATTTTTTTCTTCAATCGGCTGCGTGCTTCATTCAAGCATCCCATCATCACTTGCTGGTGACGGCCTCCGATCAAGTCGCGTGGAGCGGCCTCTAATAGATTAAAAAAATCTTGTAGCGTATCTCCTTCCAGCACCCCTGCCACCATCCACCACACAATCTCATAACGCGGGTTATATTTATGTTGCGCAATAAACCTTTCTAGTTCCGCTTGACTGAACATGAACCCTGAATCAGGGCGCACTACTTTTGAGTTAGCCTGTAGGTGCCGTACCAAGAACTTCGCCGCAAAGAACTCCTGAAACGTTAAATGCAGAAAATGATAGCGTCTCTCGGCTTCAGGCAGTTCTGCATCCGCTGTGTGTAAATAGGAGGTCTTTTTCAGATTAATGGTGAAGTTGAAAGAGAATGCTCTCCCTGCCTGAGGGCTATTATTCAATTCTTGCCTGCGATCGCCCAGATCTTTCCTGCTGAATTCAATCCGCCCGGCTTCTAATCCTTTAAACGCTAAATAACCGAGATAATCGATCTCGGCTATCATCAGTTTTTCTAGCTCTGCTTCTGACAAACTGTTAATGACATCGGTGCCTAATAGCTGGCCCTCTTCTTTTTTATCCAAACGTACACAGTCTTTACGCCATAATTTATCGACCATCGCTTCATAGAGCATCGACATCGTCACCGCTTCATTTTTGGGAAGTCTGTCCCAGCTATAGCACAGCGCATCCAATTGAATGGGAATATTAACTAAGCTTTGAACTATAGGAGTGCGATGGATAAAGTGCAAAATCGCAGCCTGGGTCGATAGAGGCGCAAATTTTTCAATATAGGTTTGGACATTCTCTGGACTAAACCCAATGGTTTCTAACTCTAAATCCAATTGTCCCAGTACTCGAGTGTCCACCCCGGCTGGCCGAGAGGTGACTACCACATGCTTTTGATTGAGCAGCTCCTCTAAAAATCCCTTGAGCAGACTACGATCATCTGCTAATTCACTTATCACCTCATCTAAGCCATCTAAGATGAAAAGCGTCTTGTCTCGATGATCGTAAAAAGTTTTAGCTAATGCTTCCGCTCGGCTTCTCTCATGGCTTCTAAAGTATTGGTTACAGAGCAAATCTTCAAAGCGTTGAGGAGAAGAAGTTTTGAGTTGCCGTAATGGCACCCACAAGACACAGTCAAACTGATCTTGCCAAAGTTTATTGTGGTGATACTCATAAACCAGTTTTTTGCATAAAGTCGTCTTGCCAACGCCTGCCCGCCCTTGAATCAAGATCCGCTTGGGAATAGCCTCTGATCCATTGCGCAGTTTCTGCGTCTCAAAAAGCCGCTCTAACGGAATCAATTTATTGAGATTTGTAGCATCAAGTCGCTCATCACTCGGTAAGCGTTCAAGCGTTTTCGCTTGTTTTTCTAGTTTCTCTTTATCTTTTTCACGTTGCGCTTGGCTTTCCACAATTGCAAGATTGATATAGCAACGGTTCAGCGAGGTTTCCTCTCCCGACACCCGTTGGATTGCCAAGCTCTTAGCAGAATACGATTCCGCCAAAGCGGATCGAAGCGATCGAAGCTGATCAGGTGCTACGGGCGCTTCGCCTTTGATCTGTTTGATTGCTGTCAGGATATTTTCATAGGCTTTCTGAACATTCAGTTCCCGTAGATCAGCACCGTGTTCTCGTTTCAATGCCTCGAGGGCCGTCACACAGGATTGATTCAAGAACTGCGAAAATTCTTCAGCTGTTAACGTATGCGCATGATCTTCTCGCAGCTTCTGCAAGCAGGCGTAATAGATTTTTTCTTCTACCAGCGCTATGCACCGCTCTTGTTTCACGAATAGCCGCTTTAATAGCTTAAAGAAGCCTATGTGCAAGCCTTCATCTTGATATGTTTGCTTTCCATCCCACTGGCTGGGCATGCGCCAGATGGAGTCTTCGATGCGAATAGCGGTCGAGCCAATAATAAACTTCGGCAAGCATTGCAAAGCAGTACTGTTAAGCAGGAGTGGGATAACGCCGTGTTTTTCCTTGTGGTATGCATAGCGGATTTGTAAAAAAGCCAATTCCGTCAGCACATGGTGAAATTCTTTTTCGTTTACATTCGCATCCACCACCTTGCGTATCGCGGCTTCAATCTGAGCAAAGTCATTTGCATACTGAGATGCTTCTTGATAAGCGCGTTGAATCGCCTTACAAAAATCCTGATAGTACGGTGAGGCCATATAGTGGCCCAACAGTTCTGAACCGCACAGCACCACATGATCTACCGTGCCCGCGTGGTTAGGTAATAAGCAAAGTTGACTGGATAAGATATCGTTAGCTCTGGCCGTTTCTTCCGGCGTGGCAGGAAGCGGTAAAGCCTGGTGAGCACTGGCTGAGCGATCAGATTGCAAACTGGAGCGCAGGTTCGATAACCATTGAATCACACGCTGGGAAACTTCTGCATCAGCTTTGCCCAACCGATTATTGTTATGCGCATAGACTAAAAAAAGACTCGGTGAACTCTGACACAAATCTAAGTCTTGAAACTGTTTCAGGATGGTTTCAAAGACCTGCGCCACCCACTGATGTTTCTCCTGCGGACACGCTTCCAGCCCCTTAGGCGATGGCGTTAAAGAGCCAATAACGGCGAGAGGAATGGATCCAGGACGCCTTTCCTCATAACTCCAGTCTTGTGTTTTTTTAGAGTGCTCAGCGGCCTTTGCAAACTCCTTGTCGCCTTTATACAAGTGGTCAGCAGCTGCTTTACGCTTTAGTCCCCCCTCCTCTATCGGCTCTGGTGTCTGCACAGATGCTTGCATGTGAATCTGCTGCGCCTGGTTTGAGCTGGATGGTTGGCCAGTGATTCTTCCAAACATGCTTTTTTCCTGATTGATTGCATTTTTAAAAGACCGCGCACGAACCGCATACGCCCTGCGGCCCATAAAAATACCTCCAGTAGCTCGCTGCAATGGTTTGTTAGGCAAACACGTTATAGCGATCTGGCATGGAGGCGCTGGTAAATTTCAAGGTAGATGGGAATAAATAAGATCAGTACGCTTTATCTTCTCACTCTGTATTTTTAGCCTTATACAGCAAACAAGGAAAATCCTGGATAAGGTATCAAGCCGACTTGGCTAGCTTTTATTTATTTCAAGCTCACGCTTAAATAGAGAAAATCATGATTAATTAGTGAGCATGGCTTGGGAATATAAGGGTAAGTGCTATGGACGAGGGGCGTTTACAGCTCTCAGCAGGCTGGCGAAGAATACCGCGCAGATCATCACCTTGTTTGCATTGAGTAATCTGTGGATGGCGAGAAAGAAAATGCAGCCTACCTTAGGCTAAATCCATCCTCTGGACTTCTATAGACGAGCTCAGGACCACACCAACCACTCATAGAGTGCCTTAGTAGAATTTTTGAATTTATTAATTATCGCTGGAAACATTTCGTTGCCCACAAGGTAATAACATGTATTTACGTTATAACTCGACATTGTTTAGCATTCAGTTGAGCCGATTGCCCGGGACCTGTTGCTGTATAAAAGTGAAGTTGGTTACCTTGAATATAGATTGGTGCAATCTGTGCATGACTGTGCGGGAACAATACGTAACATTTAGTATTTAGGGCAATCTGCAGGGAGCCATTTTGTCGGTCCCCAACAGTTAGGTCAATCTTCATCTTCAGTTAATTCTTCTTCAGAAGAAAAATCCGATTCCCCCTCTTCCAGAAAATAGTCATTATCAATAGGCTCATCAGAAACAGGGGTATCCCCCCTTATAATATTACGCTCTATTGCATTATCAATCAAAGACATCGGTCCCATACACGATGCGCTAATTGATTCCTGAACATGATCTACTTCCTGTCTTTGCTTGTGATTTGATCCAAGTACTCGGTTTGTATCCGATTCATTAGTAATTTCTACGGAAAATGCAGCGGCATTTATTGAAGTTGATTCTTGAACATAAATAATCTCAGGGTTTCTTCTCACTGCTTCAAAAGCTTCAACCACAACATTCATCTTTTCTACTGGCATAGATTCTATGTGCTTTAAACCATTTTTCGTATAAAAGTACAGTCTATTGCCATGACTATAAAGGAGCATAATCTGCTTAGCACTTTGCAAAAACAAAGCCTTGGCATAAAGAATTTGTATTTGTTTAGATGTCAGGCTCGCAAACATAGAATAAATTTGGTCAATATGCAGATCTAAAATTCCAACTACCGCATCCCTGACACTCTTGTCTCTATCTATCAACTTGGTAATCAAAGCCTGGATTACATTAGTGGACAGCTTTTTCTGCTCAACTAATATCTTGATGATCATTTCCTTGATACTCTTATCTTCATCCTCTAACATCGTGATCAAGGTGACGATTGTGTCAGCAGGCAGTAATTCCTCTTCCTTTAACGCCCTTATGGCCTCAGACCTGACATTCGAATCTTGATCCTTTAAAGCATCGATCAATGCCAGCACGGCGGTTTCGGACAACATGCTCTGGTTTCCTAATGCACGGGCTACTGCAGACCTGACATTCGAATGTTGATCCTTTAATGTGCCGATCAATGCCCGCACGGCGGCTTCGGACAACGCGCTCTGGCCTCCTAATGCGCTGGCTGCCTCATCCCTGACATTCGAATGTTGATCCTTTAAAGCATCGATCAATGCCAGCACGGCAGCGTCGGACAATGTGCTTTGGCCTCCTAATGCGCTGGCTGCCTCATACCTGACATTCCAATGTTGATCCTTTAAAGCGTCGATCAATGCCTGCATAACGGCTTCGGACAACGCGCTCTGGCCCCCTAACGCACGGGCTGCCGCATACCTGACGTTCCAATTTTGATCCTTTAAAGCATCGCTCAAGGCCAGGATAACGGCTTCTGACAACGCGCTCTGACCTCTTAACACACGGACTGCCGCATACCTGACATTCGAATCTTGATACTTTAATGCGTAGATCAATGCCCGCGCGGCGGCTTCGGACAACATGCTCTGACCTCTTAACACATTGTCTGCCGCATCCCTGACATTCCAATGTTGATCCTTTAAAGCGTCGCTCAACGCCAGCACAATGGCTTCAGACAATGTGCTTTGCCCCCCTAACGCATGGACTGCCGCAGACCTGATATCCGAATCTTTATCCTTTAAAGCGTCGATCAAGGCCAGGATAACGGCTTCGGACAACGCGCTCTGGCCTCCTAACGCACGGGCTGCTGATGACCTGACATCCGAATCTTGATCCTTTAAAGCGTCGATCAAGGCCGGCACAATGGCTTCGGAAAACGTGCCCTGGCTTCTTAACGCCATAACTAGCGCATCCCTGACATTCGAATTTTGATCCTTTAAAGCATCGATCAATGCCAGCACGGCAGCATCGGACAATGTGCTTTGGCCTCCTAATGCGCTGGCTGCCTCATACCTGACATTCCAATTTTCATCCTTTAAAGCGTCGATCAAGGCCTGCATAACGGCTTCGGACAACGCGCTCTGGCCTCCTAACGCACGGGCTGCCGCATACCTGACATCCGAATCTTGATCCTTTAAAGCGTCGATCAAGGCCTGCACGATAGCTTCGGACAACCTGCCTCGACTTCCTAATGCGCTGACTGCCGCATACCTGACATTCGAATCTTGATCCTTTAAAGCGTCGATCAAGGCCCGCACGACGGCTTCGGACAACCTGCCCCTGCTTCCTAACGCGCTGACTGCCGTAGACCTGACATTCGAATCTTGATCCTTTAATGCGTCGATCAACGCCAGCACGACGACTTCGGACAACACGCTCTGACCCATTAACACATGGGCTGCTGCAGACCTGACATCCTCATCTTGATCCTTTAAAGCATCGATCAACGCCAGCACGACGGCTTTGGACAACGCGCTCTGGCGTCTTAACGCACAGACTGCCCCCTCCCTGACATCCATATCTTGGCCCTTTAAAGCATCGATCAATGCCCGCTCGACGGTGTCGGACAACGTGCTCTGGCCTCTTAACGCACTGTTTACCGCAGACCTGACATACTCATCCTGATCATTTAAAGCGCTGATCAATGCCAGCACGATAGTTTCGGACAATGTGCTCTGGCCTTCTAACCCATGGGCTGCCGCATACTTGACATCCGAATTTTGATCCTTTAATGCGCCGATTAAGGCCAGCACGACGGCTTCGGATAACGTGCTCTGGCCTCCTAACGCATGGGCTGCTGCAGACCTGACATCCGAATCTTGATCCTTTAAAGCGCCGATCAATGCCAGCACGACTACTTCGGACAATGTGCTCTGGCCTCCTAACGCACGGACTGCCGCAGATCTGACATCCTTATCATTATCCTCACTAGCATCGATCAAGGCCTGCAGTGCATTAGCGGGCAGTACTTTCTGCTCATATAATATTCTGGCGGCTGTTTTCCTGAACTCCCAGCTTCCACCTTTTAATGCAATATCGATCAGAGCCAGGATTGCGTTAACAGATAAATTTGGACGTGCTCTCAATATTTTAATAATCTCATCCTTATCCCTATCGGAGCTCAGACTTGTAATAAGTAAGTGCTCTGGGAAAAGCATGTGACGGCCTAATTGACTTTGGCCAATTAGTTTTATTTCAAGCTCAAAATATTGTTTTAGTCTTGTTTCCAGCGTTTCAACTATCTTATCCTTTAATTCAGGACGTGCTTCATTCAGGCATCCCACCATCACCTGCTGATGGCGTATCCCGATCAAGTCTTGCGGGGATTGATTAAATACATTAAAGAAATTTTCTAGCGCTGCGCCTTTGAGCAAACCCGCCACCATCCACCAGACAATCTCATAACGGGGATGATATTTATGCGTGGCGATAAATGTTTCCACGTCATGCCGCGTCGGCATGACGTCTAAATTCTTTTGCTCACCATAGGTATAAACAGAGGTCCTTTCCACATTGGTATACGCTTGTAGATACTTGACCAAAAATTTCGCGGCAAAAAACTCCTGAAACGTTAAATGCAAGAAATGATAGGAACGTTTTTCTTCATCTGGTTCTTCTGCATCCGCAGTATGTAAAAAAGAGGTGACTTTTAATTTATAGGTATCGGTGTCTATGCCTCCCGTTTTATATAACTCTTCTTCACATATAGATAAATCCTCCCAACTAAATTCAATTTTCCCCGCCTCTAAACCCTTAAAGGCTAAGTAACTTAAATAGTTGTCTTCAGGCGCGATCCGCTCTTTTAATTTATACGCTATTAGCTTCTCTTCAGATTTCCTTTTCTCTAAACGCTTACTATCCTTTGACCATAATTTACTTACCATCGCTTCATATAAACTAGCCATGGTCACGGTTTGGTTTTTGGGTAAACTATTCCAGCTATAACACAGCGCATCTAGCTGAATCGGGATATTCACCAAACTCTGAATTAAAGGAGTGCGGTCAATAAATTGACCAATTTCAGCTTGATCCTCGGCTTTAGGCACAAATTTTTCAATATACGTCTGTATATTTTCCGAGCTGAACCCAATGGTTTCCAATTCCAAATCCAGCTCATTGCATTGAGAGGCGTCGACTCCTGCTGGACGGGACGTAATTAATACGCGAGGCTGATTAAGAAGATGCTTTAAGAAATGATTTAAAGGATGATTCTCACTAAATATTTCAGTGACCTCATCCAAACCATCCAGGATAAATAAAGTCTTGTTTTGATACTCAAGAAAGGTTTTCCCTAAAGCCTGGGCTTTGGCGTTGCCATGATTTGAAAAATAACGCTGACACAGTAAATCTTCTAAGCAGTGGATCGAAGTTGCCTGCGAGGCGGTCTTAAGCTGTCGTAACGGCACCCACAGGATATTGTCAAAAATATCCTGCCATAAGCCGTTACGATAATATTCATACACCAGCTTTTTGCATAAAGTGGTTTTGCCTATCCCCGCTCGCCCCTGAATTAAAATCCGTTTGGGCATCCCTTCTGAGCCGTCGCGTAATTTTTGTGCCTCAAAAAGTTTATCTAGCGCAATTAATTTGTTTGGATTGGTCGCTTCAAGTCGCTGCGGTTCACTGCTGGGCAAGCGCTCAAAAGTTGTTGCTTGCTTTCCCAGCTCCTCTTTATCTTTTTCACGTTGCGCATAACTTTCGACAATCGCCAGATTGATATAACAGTCATCCAGGGACGCTGTTTTACCTGACACGCGCTGGATCGACAGATTAGATAATTGATAATGCTGATATAGCGCTTCGCGCAGATTGGAGAGGTTAGGTAATCGCAGTTTTTCTACTCTATCCTTGTGCTGCTGCAAGGTGGCTAAGACAAGTTGGTCGCGCAACGTCTTATCTATGCCGCCGAAGATACTATCTACTAGCTTGGTAAACTCAAGTTCATCAGGCTTTGATGACTCTTTGTTCAAAAGAGAAATACACTTGTCATATCCCTGCCAAAACTTGTTCAGAAACGTTTGGGCCTCATCGCTGCCCACTAACAGCCGTTCGATCAGCTTGAATAGCACCAGGTGCTGACCTTGATTCAGATACACTTCTCGCCCTGCTTTAACCTCCTCTTCAAAGCGAGAAATATCCTCCATGCGTACGGTGGTCGAGGCAATAAAATGCCCCAAACACTGCTCAGCGCTTTCGAGCGCGAGCGAAACCGGAATAATGCCGTGTTGATCTCTCCGCTGTTCAGCCCGGATTTGCAAAAATGCAATTTCCGTTAACACATGGTGGAATCCTGCTTTGTATTCGGCTTCCTGTGAAAATTTTTTGACCACTTCCCGTATTGCCGAAGTACCCTTTTGTTCACAGTCCTTGCGATAGGCTTCTCGAAGCTCTCGATAAAACGTTCCATAGTGCGTCCAATCCAAGTATTTTTCTAATACCTCAGAACAACACACTACGACCTTATCGACTGGCTCTACGTCGTCTCTTAATCGCGTGGGTAACAAACAGAGCTGGCTGGTTAAAATATCTTCTAGCTTGCCGTCTTTTTTCCAATCTTCTGAAGCGCGCAAAAATGAGGGCCCCATTGGCGTTCGATCCGAATACAGGTTGACCTGGATTTGAGACAACTGATCGATTAAATATTTAGAAATAGCGGCCTCAGCCTTTCCATAAGATGGATTGTCGTGGGCGTACACCAGAAAAAGGCTGGGTCTATTTGGCAGCTCTAAAGAGCTGAGCGTCGATAACGCTTTTTCAAATAGGTACTCCACCTGCGCATTTTTCTTCTCAGCATGCGTGGCTATCTGATTTAAACCTAATTCACTCAGTGAGAGCCGCCTTTCAAAAAAATCAGGCTTTATCTCATTAGATAAAGCCTTAGAGGCATCCTGCGCCCTTTGCGCCGATAACGGCCTTTGTATGGTTGCATCATTCTGGCTGATCAGAGGCAATTGATTTTGGATGAGAGAAGTAGGACTGTGTTCCCCAACGTCGGCCGCTGCAGCTGGCTCTTGAAGCCCATTTAAAAAAGTGAAGAACTCGTTACGTGTCACATCAAACGCTTTTTTTGCTTGCAGATCACCAGGTTTTTTTTCATATTCAGTTTTAGCCTTATTTACAGCTTCTGAGTACGATTTTTTGGCTTCTTCTACATTTCCCATCGCTTGATGCGCGCGCGCCTCACCCAATAAATGCTGTGAAGAGATGGTTAAATGCCGCGACGAGGGGGCGGGCGATGACGGACGCACTCCGGCGAGAAAACTAAGCAATTTCTTTTCCTATTTATTCTGGATTTTTTCTATTTTGAAAGACCATCACTTGGTGTAATCGCTACTGCGCAACCGTCATCCTCATGAACACATTGGCTGAATTTTAGGGGAAGAGGTTTAATTTTGGCAATTTAAGCGCGACGTAAAGCAGGTGCAGGAGCGTTGTAAGGATATGAATAAGCTTGGAGCTTTGATGACACTGTATTCTCTCAGACTCTAGGAGCACGTGGGGATCGGAAAGTCAAAGGATCAAAGCTCAAGCGTACTTCAAAGCCCAACTAAAGGCGCGCTCACTAACTTTTGTCAATGGGAAGGGATACGTTGTGCAGGCAAAGTTCGAATGTAACTGCCCAATTGGGGTGGTTGACAATGGATTAGTTGTGCCATCTACCATTATGAAATTAGACAGTGTGCAATTATCAAATCCTGCGGTGCGATAGTCTGTGGCATCACTATTTACATAGCTTACTGAGAAACCATCTTGATTGACTGTAGTGCTCTGAAAATCAGCAAAAGAAGCGAAATCTGTCTCAACGGTGATATTTCCAGTTAGCGTTTTAGAACTTAGCGTATCTGTTCGCTTTATAGTACCTTGTCCAAACGTTAAAACTGAATGAGCTTGCAGATCAATATCCGTTGAATATTCTGGATTTTTTCTAGCTTGCCTAAACTTCATCGTGTCAAAGGACACAATAACCTGCCCATCGCGTTCGCGCACACTCAAATTTTTATAATAGGTAACTGGAATATAATTTATTCCCTGATAAGAGACTTGAGGGATCAACAACGGATAACTCACATCTGTTGTTCCATAGATCAAATTATCAGAAAAAGGTATTGGATAGTATGGAGTATTCGAGTTACGGTCAGGTGCTTGGTTTAAATTCAAGTTAATCACGCGATTTTTGTCACGCACCGTAATCAATGCGGCATTATAGGGGTGGTTATTATCTGTGGGCAAATTGTACCAAGTGAGGGTGTAACGCGGCCTTTTATCTAACCAGGCTTGGAAGTCAGCATCAGGCATGGGGGCTTTGCCGCCAAAACCTAGCTTGTTCCACCCAGCATTTATAAATAAGTAATGGTATAAAAGGCTGAAGTTTTCACCCATCGCACGTTGTGTACCACGATAGAAATCCGTTCCGCGGCCTTTAACCCACATGTTTACTGATGGAGTAGGCAGGGTCGGATCGTACCAAAAAGTGCTAAAGCGATAAGCTGATTTACAAGTAAATGCATAGGCTATCTGTATTTCTTCTTCAGACAACACCCCTGCCCTTGCGGCTACGGTTAAGATTTCTGTAAAACCTGAGTCCCCATATGGACCAATAGATCGACCATAGTTGAAACCTTGACCATCCATATTGAGTTGAGGAAGAATCAGATCAACTGATTTTCTCAGATAGCCTTTCAATTCCTGCGTTAAATTAGCCTCATCCTGCGTTTCCAAAATTCGTTCGACAATTTCAGCAATAAGCACTGCGCTGTATCGGTCAAAGCGCGCCTGATCATAATAAGTCTGGTTAACATTCGAGGCGTCATCAGAGAATCCACCCGAAGAATCGCTTCTAATATGATTGATAATTTTATACAAAAGTGCATTACGCGCACTTAGCAGTGCTACATCGTGGTTGATAGAAGAGAAGAAGGTCGGATTGTTCCACCCTAGCTTTTCTCTCAATCCAGCAATTCCGTAAGAAACTGCATAGTAATTTTGAGCAGTATTAATCGACGCAATATCAATGGGCATGTTTTTTGAAGGACAGGTATTTAATTTGCCATTGGTAGATGTGCCAAATATATCGCAGAATGTTAATCGATTTTTCAATATAGTCAGCATTGCGTCATTAAAAACTTCATTAAACATGCCGCATTCGTTGAAATTATTAAGTGCAATGAGATAATACAATTCGCCCCAAGATGTATTTGCATAGGAATAATCAGCGTTACCTATCTGAGCCATCATCTCGGTAGTTATTTTTTGATATGTCGCAAGGTAATTTTTGTAACTCGGATCGCCTTTTGTTTTCATATCAATCAATATATAAGACAGGCCTAGTGCCAATTTACCAGGCAAAAATTTATCTCCCGTCTTCGTATCCAGTACATGTATTGGGTCGCCGTTGCCAAAATCCATCGCTACTTGGGCGAAATCAGGTGCTGCCTTAATAAGATCAAAGAGCGCTTTCATTTGGCCCATCACGGTAATGGGTATATCAGATCCTGTTGGTACGTTTGTATCAGGCATGCCATAAACTATTCCATGAAGAGAAGTAGCTGCAGGGCAAAATACATCGTTTGGCTGGGAAGGCGAGATATTCATAGGACACAAAGTGTCTATGTTGGGTCGAGAGAGGGGGAAGGTACCGAGCGCAAGCGCAAGTGAGGGGAGCTTGGGCAAAAGCATTTTTGCTTCCTAATTGGTTTTACGTGAGTATCTGTACATTGAAGAATGCACAAAATAAATCCGCGCTTTTTATCTTTTCCTTTTTCTGTTGTCTATAAGTTCAAATACGGAAATCCAATTCCTTAAATTTATCGCCAGAATCGCTTGAGCATTGCTTTTTTAAATCTGGCTTAATTAATATGGCGTTATCTGGTTAAATCAGATTTTTATCGTGGTTCCGACAACACACGCCCTGCCCTCTCATTAATGGAAATTACGGCTTGTTGTGCTCAATTTGCCAAGCAGGTGAGACAAATCAACCAGGCGCTTGGCCACGAGATGCATGACTTCCCCTTGTCGTTGCCATACGCCATATACCGCAAGCAGCGTTGCATTCAGCGCCGCGTTGCGATGGCGTTCAAGCAGGGATGGCCATACGATGACATTGATTTGACCTGTTTCATCCTCGAGTGTGAGGAACGTTGTGCCTTTGGCTGTGCCTGGGCGCTGGCGTGTTGTCACGATACCGCACGCGCGCACATACTGTCCGTTGCGACACTGGGCAAGCGTTGTAGCGGGTAGCATGCGTTGTTTCAGCAATTGAGCGCGTAGCAGCGCGAGCGGATGACGACCTAGTGTCAAGCCCAATGTACGATAATCGTGGGTGATCGCTTGCGCTTCGCTTAGCGGCGCAAACGCCGGCGTTTCATCATCGACTGATGCGTTGCGCAACAGCGCTGAGTCAGGTACTGCAGCTACCGCGTGCCACAGTGCGGCGCGTCGATTACCGGCAACAGAAACTAACGCGTTGGCTGCGGCTAATACCTGTAAATCGTGGCGAGTTAGCGAAGCCTGTCGCGCCAGATCTGCCACATCTTTAAAAGGCTGCGCCGTGCGTGCCAATTCGATGCGTGCAGCCGCCTCCGCTTTCATGCCACGAATCAGTGACATCCCAAGCCGCACAGGGGCACGCGTATCCATGCCTTCTAAGGTACAGTCCCAATGGCTCACGGTAATATCGACTGGCAACACTTCAACGCCATGACGGCGGGCATCCTGTACCAGCTGGGAGGGCGAGTAAAATCCCATCGGTTGGCTGTTGAGCATCGCGCATAAAAAGACCGCCGGCTCATGGCATTTGAGCCAAGCGCTCGCGTATACCAGCAGCGCGAAGCTTGCTGCGTGGCTTTCGGGGAAACCATATTCACCAAAACCCTGAATCTGCGCAAAAATTGCTTCAGCAAAAGACCGATCGTAGCCGCGTTCGATCATCCCGTTGACGATGCGCTCATAATACTGCCCGAGCCCACCTTTTCGTCGCCAAGCCGCCATGGCGCGGCGCAACTGGTCAGCCTCACCGGCAGAAAAGCCCGCTGCGAGCATCGCCACTTGCATTACCTGCTCCTGAAAGATAGGCACCCCAAGCGTGCGTGATAGCGCCGTTTTCATCGCATCACTCGGATAAGTGACTCTTTCAAGCCCTTGGCGCCGTCGCAGGTATGGGTGCACCATCCCGCCTTGCATTGGGCCGGGACGCACAATCGCCACTTCAATGACCAAATCGTAGAAGCAGCGCGGACGTAAGCGCGGCAACATGCTCATCTGGGCGCGCGATTCGATCTGAAATACGCCAACGGTATCCGCTTTACAGATCATGTCGTAGGTCATCTCATCCTCAGCGGGGATGTCTTGCAACTCGAACAGTGCGCCGCGCTTTTTCGCAATCAAATCGAGCGCGCGCCGAATTGCGCTGAGCATACCGAGTGCTAGAACGTCAATTTTCAACAGCCCAAGCGCGTCAATGTCATCTTTATCCCATTGAATAATCGAGCGATCCGGCATCCCCGCGTTTTCAATGGGAACAAGCCGACTCAATCGGTCCCGGCTGATCACAAAGCCGCCACTGTGCTGCGATAGATGCCGTGGAAACCCCAGCAGAGATGTGGTCAATCTTGCCCATTGCTGGATGATTGGGGCTTGTGTATCGAGTCCGCTGTTGGCTAAATGCGCAAGCAGCTCAGTGCGACTATCAAACCACTGATACGACTTTGCTACACGATCGACGATACCTTCATCAACGCCCAACGCTTTGCCCACTTCGCGCAGCGCACTACGTGGACGATAGGTGATGACCGCTGCCGTGAGCGCCGCTCGTTCACGCCCATATTTACGGTAAATGTACTGCATCACCTCTTCGCGGCGCTGGTGCTCAAAATCTACATCAATATCAGGTGGCTCGTTACGTTCTTGACTGATAAAGCGCTCAAAGAGCAGGTTTGATCGCGCTGGATCGACTTCAGTGATACCCAAGCAGTAGCACACTGCCGAATTCGCTGCAGATCCACGACCTTGGCACAAAATGCCTACACTGCGCGCGAACGTCACAATGTCATAAACGGTTAAGAAGTAAGGTTCATATTGCAACTTCTCGATAAGCGCCAGTTCATGCTCAAGCTGCTGCTGTACAGCGGTGGGAATGCCGTCTGGGAAGCGGCGCTGTGCGCCGACATAAGTTTCCTGGCGCAAATAGGTATCGGGCGTATGCCCAGCGGGAACTAGCTCCCGTGGATATTCATAACGCAGTTCATCTAATGAGAATCGACATTGATTGGCGATATGGGTGGTCGCTTCTAGCGTAGCGCGTGGATACAGTAGAGCAAGCCTGGATCGTGAACGCAAATGCTGTTCAGCATTCGGCGCTAGCGCATAGCCGCATGCTTGTACCGTCTGATGTAGCCGGATTGCACTCAGCACATCTTGCAAGGGTTTGCGCGAGCGAACGTGCATGAGCGCGGCACCCGTGGCGACCACCGGCACATTATGTTGAGCGGCAACGCGTTGCACAGTACTGCGGTGAAGGTTATCCATCGCACGCGCATGCAGCGTGAGAGCAACCCAAGCGCGCGCGCCAAAAAGTTTGGCAAACCACTCCAGTTGGTCATTAAGTCGCTGCTCATCGGCAGGGTATGCCGGATTCAGAATGACCACGCAATCTGGTAACGCATGCAAATGAGGATAATGTGTGTTGGGATGATCGAGATCTGTGGGGAATAGCTCATAGGAGCCCTTCTCGCTGCGCATGCGAGAGAGCGTAATCAACTCGGATAGATTGCCATAACCATTGCGATTCATCGCAAGCGCGGTAAACGTGAGGGCGTCAGTACCATTGGGTTGGGTGAGCCGAAAGTGCGAGCCAATAATTAAAGGCAAGCCGACCTTCTTGGCTTCAATATGCGCGCGCACAACACCTGCGAGCGAGCATTCGTCAGTGACAGCGAGCGCCTTATAACCAAGCTCAGAAGCGCGCGTGACTAATTCCTCTGAATCTGACGCTCCGTGCAGAAATGAAAAATTGGATACGCATTGCAATTCTGCATAATCAGGCACTGCATCATTTGCGCTAACCATATAAACCATGAAGAAACCAGTGGGGAGTACCAGCCTCGTGCCCGTTCGCTAACTCGCGATATATCCAGTAGCACACGTGATCTTCGGATTGCGCAATGTAGTAATCCCGCATTGCCGCCTGTTGATCATGCCAGCCCGCTTCGATCCGCTCAGCATCAGAGATAAGGTATAACGGCGTGCGATAAAATAGCCGGTTACCCCGTATGAGCAGCGGAATTGGCTCTTTTAAAAGCCAAGCTGGACGTGGCAAAGACTCAGGCATAGAGATGGGCACAGGGACCTTATCGATGGGCACCCAGTGGGCTGCCACCTCTGGGCGGTAATCGGCGAGCGGTGACGGAAATAGCACATTCTCACGGCCCAGGCGTGCAATGAGTAATTCAAGCAATCGCGTGTGATCCGTGGCCGAGCCACCTGGCTCCGGAAACAGCGTGTCGCTGGACCGCGGCGCTTCGCATACGTCTCTCGCAAGCAACCGTACGGCGATGACTGGTGCGCGCAGTTTAATGTGACCCAGTCGCTCTTTGAGCAGGAGCACAAGGTGCTTATCCTGCCACGCAGGCTCGCTGAGCTTAATCTCAATAAGACTTGGTTCAATCGCATACTGCCCACGCTCGTGTTCAAGCACCACCGTAAAGCGCGCGATGGCGGACTGTCGAGCGACGAGCCAGCCCGACATCTGAATGAGCAACCGGCGCGCGGCAAACAACACCATATCAGTCTGCTCTATTCGCTCCTGCAGATCAATACGCGCTTTGAACTCAGGCGGCGCTTGCAGCCATTTATAGGCTTCAGGTGTCGCGCCGAGCGCGCGATCGAGCGTATGAAGCAGTTCAATACCACAACGCTTGTTTAGTCCAGCACGCGGTAATCTAAGTAGATCAGCAATGGTGTGACAGCCCAAACCGTCAAACCATTCAGCGTAGCGTCGCGCCGGCGGTAAGATGAGAAGTGGCTGACTTCCAAGCACGTGCGCCAGCGACTTGAAAGATAGCGCATATCCGCCCCCAGCGCGTGCAAGCAACCACGCGGCTTGTCCGGTGGGCGCGACAGACCAATGGGCTGAGACACCGAATGCGTCAATAAGTGCGCGCGCTTTATGCCACAGCGCGCGCACGCCCCCAAAAAGCCGAAGGCTTGCAGACACTTCCAGGATGACGCTTGATTCATCAGCCAGCGCGACATTCGGCGTAAAGCGCAGCATTGCAAGTGCAACACTGCGCTGGAGCGCATATTCGCGCCCCAAATCACGTTCGTGTATCTGCGCTTGCGGCGCGAGTGTAAGTACCCCGCCTCTGCGCATACCTTGTGCAACGCCCAACGCAAGCGCGGCAGCGTCGAGCCGTATAACGCGCTCTTTTTCTAGCACCACCCACCCTCGTGTATCAGGCGGTGCCCACAGCGGACGAAACGCTTCTAGTGGCAGGCAAGGCAGGCGAAGACCAATCCATACGCGCATGTTGGCTCCCTAAAACAGGGCAAGGATAAAGCGGCACGTACAATGGCTCATCTCGTGGCGGACCGCGGCGCTTTAGGAGCGTGAGCTGAATGCCTACACGCGCTGGAGTGAGCGCAAGGCGAAGCGGAGCTGGGGAAGCGTTGCGAGACTCAGAAAGCGGCCGCAACACAAAATGAAGCGCTTGGCTACTTTGCGCGGCAAGAAGCAGTCGACGCAGGGCATCGGCGCGCATCTTAGATTGCCACAGCAGTATCGCACCGCACGAATTGGCGCGTAGCGCCTGTTCAGCTGCCCACAACGCATCAGCCATCTTCAGTGCGCGAAGCACGCAAAAGGAGGTATGGGCAAGGCCCCAATGACTGAGCGCGAGCGGCTGCACAATGTGCGGTGGATTAATCAATATGACTGGCCGACCGTTTAACGCGCGTAGCGCCGGTACAAGGAGACGCAATTCGCCAATGCCAGGTTGCTGGACCAGCAATTCTGTAAGTTCACCTTGCGGCCAGCCGCCGCCGTCTAGCTCTGCAGACAGCGTGGGATAGCCGGTGTCGATGCATCGGTGCGCTGCACGCGCAAGCTGTGAGCCGCGCCACAGTCTTGGATGAATGGATTCAGGAGAAAGGGAGAGGACATCGCCCATAGTTTAAAGCGCCGTATAGAGACGAGCACATTACTCGTAAAAATACCTATTTTCAAGTGCGGCAAATTTTTGTAGTGAGCGGTCCTTCCCACAGCAACGCTGCCACCAATTATTGCAGCTGCAAAGAAGGATGATTTAAAGGGGCGGGAATTAAGTTTGCAAAGAAAAGATGGTGCTTGGCCTAAAGATTCGCCATATAAAGGAAGTAGAGGCATGGATGGTAAAGAGCTATATCCTCGCCTCGATAATAGAAAGGGAAGATTGAGTTTGAATAATCGATACGCGTTGGAAACCTGCTTCAGCGAGAAGAGATTTAAATTCTTCAGCATTTCGCTCTTTTCCCATCCCAAACAAAAGCATTTCTATATCTGCCAAGTTTCCAAAGCCAGGCCCATTTCTATCAGAAAGGACATGCTCTAAGATAAGCAGTTTTCCTTCCTTGCTGATCGCATTGCGACAATGCCGCAGTATCTTGAGGCATTCTTCATCACTCCAATCATGAAGAATAAATTTCATCAAATACAAATCAAACCCAGCAGGACATTCTGTAAAAAAATTACCAGCAATAAATTCAAATGGCCGGGGTAATTTTTTTTGATTAGATCGCGACGTTTCTTGCCAACGTGCAATTACTTCTGGCAATTCGAATACGGCGCCAGATAGATGTGGATTCTTTGCCAGAATCGACGTCAATAAGATACCACTGCCGCCGCCAATGTCGATTACGGATTTTGCTGCAAAAAAATCATAAGCATCCAAAATGGCCAAACTATATTGATTGGACAAACTCGTCATTGTTTCATCAAATAACTTTCCTGCCTCAGGATGATCTTTGAAATAGTCAAAAACTGGCATGCCATGTATCTGGTTGAAGGATGGCTTTCCCTCGCGTACGCTATATAGTATTTCTTTCCAAGTATCGCTATGCCAAGGATCTCCGCTAAATAATGCAAAGCTGTGCAATGAGCCAGGTGTATCTGTGACCAGCAACGCAGCTTGCGGAGTTAATCCAAACTGTTTGCCCGTAGTCTCAATAAAAATACCAATACTAGATAGCGTGCGTAATATCCGATAGAGCGCAGATTCGTTACAACTGGCTAATTTTGCAAGCTCAGCTACTGGTTTGCTGCCACCTACAAGCAGATCAGCAATATTTAATTTTGCAACCGCATATACACACTGCGACAGCCATGCTCCAGTAATAACTTCGGCTAGCGTAGAGGCAGGGTCACTTTCGACTGTTACACAGCGGCTATAAGGATTAAACACTACGGAGTCTCCAAATATAGAAAAGGCGGTTGTTATTGCGGTGATACGACCGTCAGCTTGATAAATCCAGTAGCAAAACGGCCACTCTCCGGAACATAGCAAAGCAATACGTTCCCCTGTTTAAGCATGCCGCTGGCATACAATTCATTCAACATAAAATACATTGATGCTGAACCAATATTGCCAACGCGCTCTAGGTTCGTAAACCACCGGTCCTGCGGAATGTCAAAACCAATGCTCAACATGCTATCGTAGGCTTTGTCGCGAAAATAATTCGAAGAATAATGTGGCAAAAACCAATCGACGTCAGCTGGATCAAGTTTTCGTTTTTTCAGAGTATCAGACAATCCACGCGCCAATGTATAAGGTGCAACATGCTCATTCAATAATTTAACGTCCTGCTTGAAAGCAAATACCGAGTTATCTGCAAGTTCTTGAAATGAATCAAATTCACGCCAACCGCGTAAACGACCATTATCTTCCTTGATTGCCCCTGCATACATACAGGCTGGCAATTCATGTGCATATGAATGCATGTCAATCCAGTCGATTCTAAGCGACAAAGCATTCTGATTGGGTTTGTCTGAAAGCATAGCGGCGGCGGCACCATCTGATAACATCCAGCGCAAAAAATCTTTTTCAAAGGCAATTTCCGGCCGACGCTCCAAATCCTCTATTGCAGACTCTGATTCGGCCTGAAAATTTTTAGCATGCATAAATGTCGATAAAAGTTCTGACCCAGTAGCAACGGCACATTGCTTTAGTCCACTCAAAACCGACATATATGCATATTTCAAGGAAATAACACCAGCTAAACAAACGCCGGAAAAACCCGCTATTTCGCATGTTGGATTTTTTAACTCACCGTGGACCATAGATGCCTGGCTCGGAATTAATTGATCTGGCGTTGAGGTTCCGCAACAAAGAAGATCAATATTGTCGAGTGGAGCCTCAATGCTCGCGAGTCTCCGAACTGCCTCTGCCGTCATTTGCGCATTTGTGAAGAGGAGTTTTCCTGATTCTCTACACAACGCATAGTGGCGATTTTTAATACCATTGCTTTTAAGTACAATTTTTCGTGCTCTTGATGGTTTTCCTCCGATCAATCCTAAAATACCTTCCATTTCCTCATTCGACACTGGCGCATTAGGTAAAAAAGTAGCAAGTTTATTGATATAAACAGATGTATTCATGAAAACTCCCTGATACGAAAATCAGCATTTCCTGATGGTTGTGAAAAATATTCACACTGTTTTTTTATCTGAGATCTTCGCAGAGGAGCGAGCATAATACGGAAAGCCATAGTGATAGGCACGACCGTGAAAACCATTGAAAAGAGAAAGGCGCTATAGATCAAAGCAGCGAATCGTCGCTTGCGATTTCCTTGCTTTCCAAAAGCTCGGAAAAGCTTGCCCCATATCTGGAAGCTGCGCCGCCCTATTTTTTCGCCACTAATCAATTTTTGATTAACAGCGACTGCTTTTAATCCATTTAAAACAGATTGATTCAAATTGATCTTGTTATCACGGAATGCAGATAAAATGGCCCGACCAAATCTTTTGCTAGAATCGATATCGTCGTCGGTAATTCCTGCGCGAGGGAATATCCCCAAAAATGCGTTCCGCCTGCCTGTTAACATCCAGCGCGGCGTAGTTACCAATGTCTTTAAGGTACTACCGCGATCTGTTAAGACCACATTATCTATATGGCGTGCGCCGACTTCTGACAGTAATTGCTTTACTTGTTCCTGCGCTTGAAGCCACATGTTTCTGCAGGCGATTAGAGTAATAACTGGCGTATCACGCAAAATCGAGCGCCCCTGGTCTGATTTAAGAAAACCGACTATCGGCGGACTAGGCGAGAGAAACCAAACCGTATAAGCCAGAATCACAAGATCATATTTAACTGTGCTGTCGAATAAAAATGGCTTCAAATCTGGCGGATCTAAGTACACAGCCTCAGGAAACTGATCAATAAATTCAAGAAATGGCCAAGGAAACGGATAGGGATTAAGAGGTTCAATTTCCTCTTTTACCAATAAAATATCCGTTTGAGAATTGAGTGGTTCGACAAATGAATCTACAACACGCTTTAATTGGCCTGTCTGAGAAAAATAAACAACCAGGATTTTTTTCATTTTCCTTCCTCAATCTATTTATTATCGTATTGTTAGAGGATCGCAACCTGGCCAGCGTAGCTTCACTCCCCTACGTGAAACGCATCCTTTAAATCAGTCTATTTTTCTATGTAAACATAACGCCGCATTTATTAATCATGCCATTAGAAATATTTCAAAAAAATAAGGCCGATTTTATATTGTGGTAGAAATAGATAAATCAGTAGAAACACCCAAATATAGGAGTGTTAAGTTTGCGACTGCAGAGGTGTTAAGCAAACATCAGTCTTTGCTGCCGGAAGCGCTTAGAAACCTGATCAAGTTAATAAAGGTAGGAGAGGATGAGAGCGTCAAATATTCAACCGCAGAGTCCGCGATTAGCTATTGACTCAATTCGCATTAGCGGAACAATGGCTCGCCTACCTCACCGCGCTGCTTGAGAAGTTTTGTATTTACTTGGCTTAAGCCTTGTGCGTTCTGGATAGAGATATTCGACACGATCAGTCTGTCATGCATTGAACTCCAGCACAGGCGTACCTGATAATGCCCCTCCTCTTCTATAATCTTCCACTGGCGAACAGACTTGTCGTCACAGCCGATTGCCAAAAAGATGCCATCAGGTGTCGTTTTCCAGGCGATGCTACGGATTGCTTCACCCAAACCTGGTACCACTGCTAAACACTTACCCGTTTTGGTTTCCCACAGCCGCACCCTATTGTCCTCACTGCCCGAGGCGATCTGCTCGCCACTGGGTGAATACGCCACACTCAAAACTGAGCCTTCATGCCCTAAGGAGCGCTCGAGGGCACCGGTTTGTGCATTCCACAGCTGCACCATCTTGTCATTACTACCCGTGGTGGCAATCTGCTCACCGCCCGGCGAATACACCACGCTCAAAAACGAGCTTTTATATTCTTGCATGCGCTTACCGGTTTGTTCGCCCCACAGTCGCGTCCCTCTAACCCAGCCGTCATGCAAATTTAAGGTTGGGCCAGGGTTCTCGGTTTGGGCGTCCAATAGTTCATCCAACAGTTGCGCCCTTCTAACCCAGCCGTCATGCCAATTTAAGGTTGGGCCAGGGTTCCCGGTTTGGGCGTCCCATAGTCGTACAGTCTCGTCATCACCAGAGGCGATCTGCTCGCCATCCGGCGAGTACACGACGCTCCAAACCCGGCCGATATGCCCTTCTAAGGTATGCTTATGGGCACCGGTTTGCGCATTCCACAGCCGCACTGTCCTGTCATCACTCCCCGAGGCAATTTGCTCACCGCTCGGCGAATACACCACGTTTCTAACCCAATCCTTATGTCCTTCCAAGGTGTGCCCGGGGGCACCGGTTTGCGCGTTCCATAGCCGCACTGCAGTATCATCACTAGAAGCGATCTGCTTGCCATCCGGTGAATACGCTACGCTCCTAACAGGGCCGGTATGCCCTTGTAAGGTGTGCCCGGGGGCGCCGGTTTGCGCATTCCACAGCAATACTGTCTTGTCCCTACTGCTCGAGGCAATCTGCTCACCACTCGGCGAATACACCACACTCAAAACCGATTCGGCATGACCGCGTAAGGTGGGCCTATGAGCATTGGTTTTTGCATTCCACAGCCGCACTGTAGTGTCATCACTAGAAGAAGCTATCTGCTCGCCATTCGGCGAATACACTACGCTCAAAATCCGGCCGGAGTGCCCTTGTAATGTGTGCTCATGGGCGCCGGTTTGCGTATTCCACAGCCGTACTGTCCGGTCATCACTGCCGGAGGCGATCTGCTCGCCGCTGGGCGAAAATGCCACACTTCTAACCGAGTCGTCATGACCGACTAAGGTGTCCTCATGAGCACCAGTTTGTGCATTCCATAGCCATACTTTCCTGTCATCATCGCCTGAGGCAATCTGCTTGCCGTTGGGCGAAAACGCCACACTCCTAACCGAGTCGTCATGACCAATTAAGGTGTTCTCATTGGCACCAGTTTGTGCATTCCACAGCCGCACCATCTTGTCATCACCACCTGACGCGATCTGCTCGCCGTTGGGTGAATACGCCACACTCGAAATAGAGCTATGTCCCTCTAAGATGTGGCTGGACTTCCCAGTTTGCGCGTTCCACAGTCGCACCATCTTGTCTAGACCAACCGAGGCGATCTGCTCGCCGCTCGGCGAATACACCACGCTCAAAACAGAGCCTTTATGTCCTCTTAAGGTGCACTCTAGGGCACCGGTTTGCACATTCCACAGCTTCACCGTCTTATCTTTACTACCAGAGGCAATCTGCTGACCACTCGGCGAATACATTACGCTCGTAACTGAGCCGGTATGTTCTTGTAAAGTGTTGATTTTTTCCCAAGTCGAAGTGTCATAGATGCTGATCTCTCCATCTTCAAGGCCAATAGCACACGTTTTCCCATCCGGTGAATACGCGCAGGACAGTACCCCACACGCTTCTTTCAGATAAGGGCATTCGCCAAACTGCACCTCGGCCATCTGCGTGCCGCTTAAATCTGCTTCGCGCAGCCAACTATTGCAAAGATTGACATTGCTTAAATCCGCTCCCTGTAACTGAGCAGAATCAAATACCCCAAAACTCAGATCTGCGCCTGGAATCCGGATTCTTTGCAAATCCATTCCATTAAACTGCACGCCCGCTCTCACCAAGATCGTCATCGCATTCGCCGATGCTGTACTTACGGTATTCTGGTCAGTTGAGGCTTTGATCCACATCAACAGGAGCTTCACCAACGCTTGATTCTGTTGGACTCGTTCGACTAAAAAGCGCTGAACGGCTAGCTCCTCCACTACATTGAATCGGTTCAATAAGGCGGCTGGATCGACTTGAATGGGAGGCGCGAGTTCTTCCCATAACTTGCGCACATCCTTTATCTCATTCAGCGGCTCAGCACCATGGGAGGCATTGCGTTCGCTTGCGTTTTCCAGCTCTTCCCACACGGCTCGCGCCACTAAATAATCCTGAATCGATTTATGAATAAATCGATATTGCTGATACTGACGAATGAGCAAAGCGCTACAACGCAGTAGATTTTTTTCTTCATCTTTGTTGCTGAGAAATGGCTCGTACCGTGTATCCCGGAGCATCCCTCTGCGGGCGATCGCTGAATATTCCGCCACCGTGGTTTTAGCCTCAGACATCGCCAGCGCAAAGTCGGTATTAAATACCTGGCTATGCTCGATAAATTCATCTTCTAAACTGCGAAAGGCTTTTTGCTGCGCATCGGTCAATTTAGACTGAATCACTTTTAACCGAGCGAGAGAACGCTCAAACCACGTCTGCACAAACTGCTCATAGAGCTGGATTCGGGTCAGCCCCACTTGATCGAACTGAACCTTGTCTAACGTCGGCAACACGCTTAAGGCCATTTTGAGCAAAAAGGGCGTACCCAATAGCGCGTTGATATTCGGCATACGCGCTAAGGTGTCTTTATATTGTTGGGCACTCCATTTAGCCTGCGTATGCTTAACGTACTGATCAATATAAGTGTCGATTAATAGTTCAGAAAATGGGGCAAGCTGATATTCGAGCAGCAACCGCGAACAGCCTCGCGGTTGGAGATAGTTTTTATAGCCTTCGGTTAAATACTCCGGCCGACAACTCAGGATGATTTTGGCTTGCCATTGGTCTAATTTTTCATCTGCATATAAATTCCGTTGTTCTGCGGGAATTTCGTCATAGCCATCTAAGATCAAAATAAAGCGTTGGCTTTCCCGCAAAGCGTCGATCTGCTCTGGCGAGAAACCACATTTATCCGATAAATACTGGCCGATCAGGTTTTTGTTCGGCCTATCTATGGTCGGCAAAGCAATATATAGGGGGATCGGCCGCCCCTCGGAAGCGGGCGCTGCGCTATATTCTCGCCATAAGCGACGCGCCAACTGTCGGTTAAAGGTCGACTTGCCTGAACCCGCTTCACCTCGCAGCAGCAGCACGCGGGTTTTCTGGCCGGCATTCTCCTGTGGCGTCAAAAAGGCCGTGACCGCTTTATGCAAATCAAAAGTGGTATTGGTATCGGTAACGGTCGTCGCCTGCGGAGCGACATACATGGCCAGCCCGTCCTGAATTTCTCCCTGCTCTTCCCAAACGGTGAAATATTCTGCCTCGATATTTTTACCTAAGATCGCAAGCGGCTCTCGCTTCGATTGCAGTGCTATTTCTTGCTGATGTTTAAGCTGTTCTTGCACCTGCTGTACTGTAGCGGCTAGTTTACGGTGCTGCTCTGCTTCTATCTTGCCGAAGATACGGTCTACGAGCTCGGCAAAGTCAGCCGCGTCAAGCATTGACTCATTCTTTAAACGGGAAATACACTCGTTGTACCCCTCCCAAAACTTATCCAGAAACATTTGGGCCTCGTCGCTCCCCACTATAAGCCGCTCGATTAGCTTAAAAAGTACCACATGTCGGCCTTGATTCGGATACACCTCTCGTCCTGCTTTGGCTTGCGCCTCAAAGCGAGGTATATCCTCCAGGCGAACCGTCGTTGTTTCGATAAACTCCTTAAGGTATTTCTGATAGCAGTTTGGGGTTAACGAAATCGGAATAATGCCGTGCTTATCTTTCAGCTGCTCTGCCCGGATTTGCAAAAAAGCTATTTCCGTCAATACATGATGGAACTCTGCTTTATAGGCTTCCTCTTGGGAGAATTGTCTGACCACTTGACGTATTGCCGGAGTACCGACGTGTGCCCCATTTTTGCGATAGGCTTCTCGATCTTTGAAATAGGCTTTTTGAATTTGCTGGTAGAACTTTTTATAGTGTGACCATCCCAAGTAGCTTCCTAATAACTCAGAACAACACACCACGACCTTATCGACCGGTTTCACATCGTCTTGCAACGGGTCGGGCAATAAAGAAAGCTGACTGGTTAAGATATCTTCTAGCTTGCTGTCATTTTTCCGCTTTTGAGGCAAGCCTGTATAGGGTTGGGCCATCGGCGTTTGATCGGAATATAGAATGACTCCTAGGATTTTAGATAACTTATTGATTAAATATTTAGATGTATCGGCCTCGGCCTGTCTGTACGCTGAACTGTCATGTGCATAGATCAGAAAAAGGCTGGGTTTATTGGACACCTCTAGCGATCTCAGCGTCGACAGTGCCTTTTTAAACAAGTAGTCCACTAACGCACTTTTTTGCTGGGTAGATGTGGTTATCTGAGCCACAGGTGGCAGACCACTCGCAGAAAGCAACACTGCGGATGGAATGGATGCAGGATGCATCTCCTCATAGCCCCAAGCTTGCGCTTTTTTGTAACTCGCCTGCGCTTTGCCGGGGTTTCTTGTCTCCAAGAGTTCCGCGCGCTCAAAATAGACCTCTGCGATACGCTGGCGCAATGCCTCTTCTTCGGCGGCTTGCGATGTCTGCGCTTTAGAAAAAGCACTTTTCAATTGAGATAAGGGGAGAGGAGTTACCTGGCACGTACTTGCGATATTCTTGAAGGCTACTTTTGCCTGGTTATACAAAACTAAAGCGGCCTTGAAATCCTGCTCTGTCTTTTGCAAACGAGCCTGATCCAGATAGCTTTGCGCTTCCGCCCGCGCTTGGGAAACAGAATTACCAAACATCATCAACACTCCTCTGTTGATCAGTTTTAATCCGACACTCGGCTGCTTAAACCCCTGAGTTACATGACCGTACAACGATTGTGCTGATGTTGCGCTGCTTCTGCATCAGCTTCATTATTAAATGGCCCCTGATATGGGGGGATACACGCCTCAACCGGCGATCCATAGCGATAGCCGTAAACATTAGGACGCGCCTGCAAGGAGGGGAGATATACCACTTGCTTTTCTTCTTCCACTAGTACCTTGATGCCTGGTTTGGCGAAAAATCCTCGGACACTCCAGTAGTCCTTTGGCAACAGCCCGTGTTTTCCTACTTTGAGCTGGGTCAGACGGGTACTTGCTTCACCTGTCATCAAGGCAACTACTACCCGTTCTTGGGATGACAATGTGTCGAGTTTCCCTTGTTTCAGATACTCCATCATGCGGAGCGCGCCATACTCTGCCAGCGTCTGAATATCTTTTGGTTCGTGCCAGTCTTGTTTTGAGAACACAGGCTGCCAGCAGCGCGCTGCGTAGTAGGCTATCTCCCCTATCTGCTGCTGGATGTTAGTACATATTTGCAGACTTTGTGAGCGCTGCTCAAGCTCTCTCAAAGGATCTGCAATGTACTTGGCCTCTGCCTCTTTATGACTGCGATGCCAGTCGCTGAGTGTTTTCGTAAACCCTTGCACAATGGCTGCCAGATCCACAGTGGCAGTGATTCCCGTTGTTGCACTGAGTTCAATTTTGGGCAACGCGCTCGATACCGCCTGAATCAGCCCTTCTGCCAACGTGGTTCTATCCATCGGCATTGCCTCCCCATTAGCGCGTCGCAGCTGCTGAATAATTTGAAATAGGAGTTCGTCTTTAAATTGCTTGGCAAAGAAGAGGGCGTGCCCGTTCCCTTTCGCCTCCAAATTAATCCGCTGCGCGAAAGTGCGGTACCACACTTCATTCTGATCACGCTGCACCTTACGTTTTTTAGCTTCTGCTTTTTCTTGTTCTTCAACTGCAATTATTTGCTGCGTGAGCTCGGCTTCCATTACCTTCAAGACTTCTTCTGAATAACGCTGCGATAACCAGTTATCAGCATTGGCTTCTATGGCATCAATGGAGGCGAGAGAAATGATTTTCGATGGCGCACTGCCTGCGAGCAGCCTGGCTTCGCAATACGCAGCCAGGCTTTCTTGGGTCTTCAAGGCGGCTGTTTGGGCATCTGGTTTGTGCAGTGTGTCTTGTCGATGGTGTTGCAGCAGTTTTTGTTCTATTTCGAGACGTAAAATTTCTGTAGTAGATTTATAAGCCTCTATTTGGAGGGGGAGGGCCTTATCAATGAAGAGCTTAGC
>JASSUD010000073.1:0-12389 GCA_031963225.1 Mycoavidus cysteinexigens | reverse complement strand
AAATAAAGATAAATTGCTGTTGTTCTTTCTTTAACGTTTGAATCTGAAATTCGGATAGCCCTTTTTTCTTTAACGCTTTAGCAATGAGGTCATGCTCAGGCTTGTCAATACTCGCTAAAGCGATAAACAGCGGAATCGCACCTTGTTCTGCTCTTTTTTCCCATAACTGCTTTTCGAGCAAACGGTTTAACGTGGATTTGCCAGCCCCAGAGTCCCCGGTTAACAGCACCACGTGTTTATCCTTGATAAGCGCTTTAACTTTGGATAAAAGGTCAAACGTCTCGGTTTTTCCCTCTAGGCTTGCTGTGCCACGCGATTCAACATACAGCTGTTGGGTTTCCTTAAACGCCTCATCGTGCTTCAGCGCAGCAAAATACTGCGTCTCTAGCGTGGTCCGAGGATCCGCATTCAGCACCCAGTGTTGCTGGTGGTGTTGCTGCACGGTGGAGGCCAACTGACGGTGCAACGCGGTGCGGATGTCGTCGAAGATGTGGTCTATCTGCTGAGCAAACTCAAGATGGCTCAATGGGGGCTCTTTTTTTAAACGCGCGATGAAATGGCCATGCCCATCCCAAAATTTGTCTAGAAACGTTTTGGCTTCATCACTGCTTACTAACAACCGTTCAATCAGCTTAAATAGCACCCCGTGCCGACTTTGGTTCAAAGACACTGCTTGCTCGGCGTTAGCTTGTGCATCAAAGCGCAAACAATCTTCCATCCTCACAGTCGTCGCTGAAATAAATGTCGCCAGACATTGATCATAGCTCCCTGGGGTTAATGAAACCGGGATAATGCCGGGATCTTTCAGATACTCTGCCCGGATTTGCAAAAAGGCCATTTCGGTCAACACATGATGGAACCCTGCTTTATATTCCGGCTCTTGGGAAAATTTCTTGACCACCGCACGGATAGCTGAAGTGTCCTTTTGCTCACAGTCATGGTGATAGGCCTCTCGAAGTTCGAGATAAAAGCGATGATAGTCCGGCCATTTTAAATAGCTTCCTAACACCTCAGAACAACAGACGACGACCTTATTGACCGGTTTCACGTCGTCTCTTAGCTGAGTAGGCAGCAAACACAGCTGATTCGTTAAAATATCTTCGAGCTTGCCATCCTGTTTCAACGCTTCTGGCGAGTCGGAATACTTCTTCCCCATCGGCGTTTGATCTGAATACAGATTAACTTGGATTTTGGATAGCTTATTGATGAAATATTTAGATGTAGTAGCCTCAGCCTTGCCGTGTATGGGGTTGTTGCTGTCGTGCGCATAGACCAGAAACAGGCTGGGCTTATTCGATACCTTTAAAGCGGCCAGCGTTAATAAGGCCTTTTCAAACAAGTAATCGACCAGCTCGCTTTTTTGCTGGCTAGACAGTGAGGCAGATTGGGCTGTCTGAGTCAACGGCGACGTATTACTCACAGAAAGTCCAGCGGCGGGGAAAATAGATGCAGGCTGCTTTTCCTCATAACCCCAAGCTTGGGCTTTTTTATAGCTCGCTTGCGCTTTGCGCTCTTTGCCCAACTTCTTCAGGAGTTCGGCTCGCTCAAAATACACTTCTGCAATACGTTGTTGCAGCGCTTTATCATCGGCTGTCTGTGGTGTGCTGGCTCGGCTCAACGCACTTTTTACCTCCGATAACGGAGGAACCAATTGGCGCGTATCTGCGATATTTTTGAAAGCGACTTTTGCATGGTCATACAAGACTAAGGCTATATCGAACTGCTGCGCCTCTTTGTGCAGGCGCGCCTGATCCAGATAACCTTGCGCTAACACCTGTACTTGGCTGCCTATCAAAATTTGAGAGATAGCATTACCCATCTCCACTCCTGATCTTTATTTTGAACATCGATTTATTATTAGGGATCATGAACGCATTAAGCTTCAATTATGCGTACCACGGGCTTTTTATCTTTGTCTTTAAGCGTTTGTAAGCTGGTCATAAAGAACGTAGTGGCGTGCATGTTGGGGTTCCTTCGTCACCACCAACCTACCGTGCTCTTATGGTTCGTATAGTTTGATAGAACCCTTTTATATATGCATCTCGGTAGGTTGTGGTGAGGCGCGAACCCTAACATGGGTACCCACAGGCTTTTTGAATATCTGCGTAACATCAGTTATTTAGCGCCGACTAATTATTTGCTTTTTCATTTTTTTCTTTTGGATATCGTGAAGCTTCATTCCACTCCTCCTCCTTCTGCTCTGCATGCCATTACAGGATGTGGGCCTAACTATGTCGAGATCGACAAAGTGCGCTATACCCATTCTGTATTTGTGTCGCCTAATGTGCCGGTACTGCCCTTACCTTCTCTTTTATTAGAGGCGAATACGCTGCCAGAGGAACACTTTGAAGCGTTGCGTCTAATTCTTATGGAAAGTGATATTGATATCTTGTTGATAGGAAGCCCGTATGGCGTGGCTAAACTCTATACTCCTCTAGCTAATTGTATTCAAGCAGCCCAAAAACCTTATATTGGTTTAGAGATGATGGATTTTCGATCGGCTTGTGGCACTTACAATATTTTAATTGCTGAAAATAAGAAGGTAGCTGCTGCGTTATGGCTACCGGAAATGGATTCTCAAGCTTCTCTAAATAGTTAAATAGACTTCTTTCGAAACCGAGTAGCCAGTATGGTAGGAGCTGGTCATCAAGGGCGTCATGGCGTGCATGTTGGGGTTCCTTCGTCACCACCAACCTACCATTTATCTTATAAAACTTCTGCTTATCTCCCTTCTTATGCAAAAACGTTCGCCCTTCCTTCAGCTGTGTATGCTCATAGGCTTTTTTGCTCTTATATGGTTTGCTCCGTTGGATATACGTCACCTTATTCCAACCGATGAAGGCCGTTATGCTGAAATAGCACGTGAGATGTTCGTGACAGGAGACTGGATTACACCGCGCTATAACGGCTATCTCTATTTTGAAAAACCGCCTTTGCAAACTTGGTTTAATGCCTTCACTTTTTATATTTTTGGAATTGGGGATTGGCAAGCACGCCTATATACAGCGCTTACGAGCTTCGTAGGTGTTTTGCTGGTTGCAAAGACCGCTCACCTTCTTTTTAAAAGTACGGCAGCTGGTTTTTGTACCGCACTCATACTTGCAAGCGCACCTTACTGGAATTTATTAGGGCATTTCAATGTGCTGGATATGGGCCTTTCATTCTGGATGACGGTTTCTTTATGCAGCCTACTTCTCGCGCAGCGCCCAGATTTAGATCCTAAAGTGCAACGTTACTGGATGTGGGGGTGTTGGGCTGGAATGGCGCTATCCGTGCTTAGTAAAGGATTAATTGGTGTAATGCTGCCTGGCGCAGTGCTTGTACTGTACTCGTTGGCACTGAGGGATTGGAAAATTTGGCGCCGCTTGCATCTTGTTACCGGCGGCCTTTTATTTTTGATATTGACGGCACCTTGGTTTGTGCTGGTTGAGCAACGCAATCCTGGATTTGCAGATTTTTTCTTTATTGTTCAACAATTTAGGCGCTATCTCACTCCTGAGCAACAACGCCCCGGTGCTTGGCATTATTTTATTCCTGTGCTTTTAGTCGGCTTTTTGCCTTGGCTTTCTCTGGCTGTACGCAGCACTTGGCAGGCGATTGGGCACACTTACCAAGGTGTTCGTAATCGAAGCGAAAACCTATTGCCTCGCCAGAGCAATGGTTTTTCGCCTATTGGGCTTCTATATATATGGTCCGCCTTTATTTTTATATTTTTCAGTGCGTCTCATTCTAAGTTGATCTCCTACATCTTACCTATTGCTCCAGCAATAGCGCTATTACTAGGATTAGCTGCTTCAAAATTAACAAATGTGCAATGGCGACGCCATTTCACCGGTACCGCTATTGCTACAAGCTTAGTTTTAGTAGGTTTGGTAACTTTCCAAATCGCCGATTATTTCCTGCACTTTCCCATCGGAAATGCACGCACGCCTCATCTACTTTATAGCCGTTATTTTGCCTGGGCTGATGTCGCCTTGCTAATAGTCTTGCTAGGCAGTTTTTGGGCACGCACGCTAATCCTAATTCGCACTCCGCTTTATATAGTGAGGAATAACCCTACTCATGCAAACAGTACATCCGCTCTAAAATTAGACTGGTTCTTCACTAGCCCCCTCTCCAAAGCCCTTTTAGTCTATGCCAGTGCTTGGGTTGTGGCCGTAACGGTGGCGGGTTCTGCGCATCAAGTATTTGGGAAATTAAGTTCTGGAGTGGAGCTTGTACCCGCTATTCAAGCTGAGCTCAAAACGGCTCCCGCCAATACGCCCTTTTATTCTGTGAAAACGCTAGACCATACTCTGCCCTTTTATTTAAGGCATACGATGATTATGGTGGAGCATCCGGATGAGCTTCGGTACGGGGTAATGCAAGAGCCTGAAAAATGGGTTCCAACGCAGGATGAATGGATGGTGCGTTGGCAAAAAGATGTGCATGCGTTCGCGTTGCTCCCGCCTGCTCTTTATAGTGAGCTTGCAGCGAAAGGCTTACCTATGCGTTTGATCGCTCGTGACAATCGGCGGGTGGTTGTGCGTAAACCATAAAGACCCTGAAATGCAATGCGCCCCGAAAGTTAGATTTGCTGCCTAACTTTCGGGGCGCATTGCATTTCAAAGGTCAGGCAATACCCCACCCCCAATCATCTTTAATGGATTTGTTTTATCCATTTTTGGGCGGTTTTGGCTGAGGCAGAGTTTGGATATTGCGCCAGCAAGCGCTTCAGGGTTTGTCGTGCTTGCTTGTTTTGTTTTTGTTCGATCTGATTTTGTGCAACAGCAAGTAAGGCTTCAGGCGCTCTGGGATGGGTGGGGTAGTTTTTAGCTACGCCAAGCAATACCGGTGTGGATAAAGTGTATTTACGCTGCGCATAGAGTGCATTGCCCAACCAATACTGTGCGTTGGGTTGATCCACGGCTTTGGGATAGGCTTGGATGAAATTTCTAAAGGCTAGCTCTGCGCCTTTGAAATCTCCATGACGAAAGCGTACTAAAGCGTGGTTAAAAGCCTCTGTTTCCTCAGGTGTTGCTGTATTGCTAGGTGCTGGATCAGTTTGTTTTGTAGCCGCCTCTGAATTATTCTCCGATGAAGAGGAAGCGTCCGTCGCTGCTTTTACAGAGGATGCAGGTGTTTCAAGTTTACCCATTCGACCATGTAGATCTGCGTAGTAATCTTTTAAATTCGTCTGCATCCCTGTTAATTTTTGCGTGAGTAGCTCATTTTGCCCACGCAAATCATCTATCTGCTGATTCAATTGATCAATTTGCGTAGCTTGATCCATCTGAGCACGCTGAGCCGTGGCCATTTGTGATTCCAATGCACTGGTGCGCGTGCGCAAGTCTAAAATAGCTTGGCGTGCTTCGGAGTCGTCAAACATGCCGGCTTGCGCAGGGGCGATAGCGGTTGCGCACGCTATAGCGGCTATGGTTACTAACGCTATCTTTTTTACGGATATAAAACGAGGCTGTATAAACATTGGTATGCGCTGGTTAAGCTGTGGGCTTGTATAGTCAATCAATTGTAGGTTGGTGGTGGGCAACGTTTCCCAACATGTAATTCAAAGACTCAAAAGCAAAGATCAAAAGTCAGTGGTGCGCATGTTGGGGTTCGTACCTCACCCCAACCTACCGAGATGCATAGGTAAAAGGGTTCGATTAACCACAAGAAAAGCAACGAACGGTAGGTTGGTGGTGACGAAGGAACCCCAACATGCAAGCCACGGCGTCTTTGATGACCAGCTTACAAACTTTCAAAAATAAATATTAAAAGTCGGTGGCGCGCATGTTGGGGTTCGTGCCTCACCCCAACCTACCGAGATGCACATGTAAAAGGGTTCGATTAACCACAAGAAAAGCAACGAACGGTAGGTTGGTGGTGGGCAACGTTCCCCAACATGCAAACCATTGTCTTCTTGAAGATTATCGTGAGTAGGTTAAATCTGCTCGGCGATTTTCGGCCCATGATGTTTCATCGTGGCCTAGCGCTTTGGGTTTTTCTTTACCAAAGCTTACTGCCTCTACTTTTGATGCAGACACCCCTAATAAAATTAATGCGCGACGCACAGATTCTGCACGTCGTTGCGCAAGCGCTAAATTATATTCAGGCGTGCCACGCTCATCGGAAAACCCTTGAACGTGCAACTGCTGATCTGGATGCGCTTTTATATATTGTGCATGTTTTTGAAGCAGAGCCTGATAGGCCGGTTTAACAGCGTATTGGTCAAAATCAAAATAAATAGAGTATTCAGCTATAGGAGCATCCACTTCTGTTGCCACCGGCGCATTCACTTCTTGAACTTCTGATGAAGGGTCTGCAGAGGTAGATTGAGAAGAGGAAGGATCAAGACTACCGGCCACCGCTTCCGTGTTTGCTGCATTAGTAGCAGAGGTATCTTGGTCCAGCGTAACTCCTGAACGGCAGGCTGCCAGCAAGCTTATAAGTAATATGGCAGCTACGCGGCCGGACGCAGCAGGAATACCAATGCGGCTTTTTGTTTTGGGGTGCGTTTTTAATGAGTGGGAAGTACGGCTTGTAAACAGCATGTCTTTACTCTCCTGAAGTATGTATGAATGGGCCCCAGCTTGGATCGCGCACTGCACTGCCACGTACGGAAAGCACTTGTCTAGCGCGTCCATCGACAGAAACGGTTGCTAATACATCTTGGCCATCGACTTGGGTGGCGTATAACAAATATTGGCTATTTGCAGCGAAACTGGGCGATTCATCGTGCGATGTGGTGGTGAGAGGCGTTGACTCACCCGTTGCCAGGTTTTGCAGGTGGAGCTTAAATTCGCCATTCACACGCGAAATATAAGCTAACCATTTTCCATCTGGACTCAGCTTTGGATTGGTGTTGTAAGTGCCAGTAAAAGTAACGCGCTTAGCACGTGCGCCATTGGCTTCGCCTTGCAGTGCGATCTGATAAATCTGAGGATTACCACCTCGATCGCTGACGAAATACAAACTTTGACCATCTACTGAAAATTGCGGCTCCGTATCGATGCCATTTCTATTAGATATACGTCGCAACCCCGTGCCATCTGCCTGCATGACATAAATTTGCGTGTTTCCTGCAAGAGAAAGGGCTAGAGCAATCTGCTTTCCATCTGCAGACCAAGCAGGCGCACTATTGCTGCCTCGACGGTTAGATAAAATCTTGCGCGCCCCTGTTGCCAAATCATGGAGATAGACAACCGGTTTTTTACGCTCAAAAGAGACGTATGCAATTTTTGATCCGTCTGGAGACCAAGATGGTGACATGATGGGCTCTGAGCTTGTCAGCGCCACTTGCGGATTTTGACCATCTGAATCCGCTACTTGTAGCTGATAACGCTCTTTGCTTTGTATTACATAGGAAAAGCGCGTTGCAAATGCACTACGCTCCCCTAATAGATTTTCATAAATATAGTCCGCCGCTTTATGTGCGCTAATGCGCAAACCACTTTCTGGACTAATGAGGGAAAGCCCACCCAAATTTTTATTTTTTAGCGAATCGGATAGGCGAAAACGTAAGTTATAGCGGCCATCCGCTAAACGGATAACGCTTCCAGAGACCACTGCATCCGCACCTTTCGCTTTCCATGCGCCAAGATCCACAGGATCGGTTGCAGATAATCGAATTGAGTCCGTGTTTATTACAGAAAATCGCCCACTGGATGCAAGGTCATTGCGAATAATGGCACTGATTGCAGCCTCTTTGTCAAAGCCAAAAGACGTCAACAAACCTGCTTCACCTTCAAAATTGGCAACAGCAATCGGATATAAATTCGAACCTACCCCTGTAATAGCCACATTGAGTTGGGCGCTCACGGTGCTTGCTCCCAGCAGTGCTACTACGGCCAGCCCCTTTAAAAACATTAAGATTTTTGAATACATGGGTACCCCTTTTATGAAAGCGCAAGTTTGTTTTTACGCAGGCTTCGCATCAAGGTTTAATAAAGTTTAGTTTTTTGGCTGAAAGGTAATCGTAAAACGCCTAGGTGCTCGCGACCCCTCTCCACGAGGCATTGGATCTGATTTCTCTACTGCGCGCAGCACCGCACTATCCCAGAGCGCATTACCGCTAGAGCGTGATAAACGCACGCTCAAAATAGAGCCATCTGGTGCGCAATCTACCTCTACTACGGCTTGAGGGTTCCCTGCCACGCTTTGCGCATCAAATACAATATTAGGCTTTACACGCTGGCGCACTTTATCTGCATAACCAGGGCCTCCTTCCCCGCCTGATCCTGCACGTGTGCCGGTTTGCCCTGCTGCCGGAGCGCCACGACCTGCCGAATCTGCTGCCTGTGCATTTTGGCGTAAATTATTCAATCGGGCTTCGCGTTTGTGCTCAGCACGCTCTTTAGCACGCTCTGTTTCGAAAGCTTTCATTTCACGCATAAGCCGCTCACGGGCACGCTGCTGTTCTTTTTCAGACTGCGCTTTAAGGGTGTTTTGTTGCTTTTGTTGATTCTGCTTTTGCGCTTCTTTTTGCGCTAAAACCGCTTTACGCTCTCGTTGGACATCTAACTTAGAAGGTGCCAATTTCGTAGGCAATTGCGCAGAGGGTGCTCCATCTTTAGGAGGAACACGTTTAGTTTGCTGCTTATCACGCAAACTGATATCTGCCCTCTGCGCAGGCGGCATGGAAAAAATAGGTTGAGGAGGCCGCGATAAAGCAGGCGCAGGCTCAATAGGCGTAGGCGCAGAAACAACAGGGCGCTCATTGGGCATCTCGCTCCATAGCTCCACTTCCACGCCTGCAGATGGGCTGTTTTGCCACTGCACGCCGTACCATAAAATCAGCATAAGCAGCACATGCATACACACAGCCAGCCCAAATGCGCGGCCGGTACCCTGCTCTTGCGGCACACTCAGAAAAGAATCAGTATCTGGCTTCATATTGCTTTTACAAGTAACGCAACGCGCTTAAACCCTTGCTGTTTTACATCAGACATGACTTTCATCACGGTCTTATAGGCAACACGCTCATCGGCTGCGATGACAATCGGCTGTGTTTCATTGGCCTTCTGGCTAGCTTGTAAGCGGTTGCTTAAGAAAATAGCCAAAGCATCTCTAGAGAAAGCCTGCTCTCTTACCGCGCCACCCTCTTGATAGCGCACAAAAAGCGCTCCATCCAGACGCACCATAATGGTGATAGGAGGAACCGTTTGCTGTGGAGCTGCTTTGCTCACGGTCGGCAAATTAACTATAGAGGGCGCCACAAGCGGTGCTGCAGCCATAAAAATAACCAGCAACACCAGCAGCACATCGATATAAGGAACTACATTGATCTCTGCGATGGAGCGGCGACGCACTCTGGAAGTGTGATTCGATGAAGCAGTCATGATTTCCCTGGGGTTTTCTTAGAGCACTTCCCTATCTACTTTGGCGCTGCAAAATATTTAAGAACTCATCAATGAATGTTTCAAACCGGCTAGTTAAACGATCCATTTCATGCGCATAGCGGTTATATGCTACCACTGCTGGAATCGCAGCAAACAAGCCTATTGCGGTGGCAACCAACGCTTCTGCAATACCCGGCGCTACGTTGGCTAAGCTAGCTTGTTGTACGCTGGCCAGCCCTCTAAAAGCATTCATAATTCCCCACACCGTGCCAAACAGACCGATATAAGGGCTGACTGAGCCAACTGAAGCCAAGAAAGATAAATGCGACTCCAAGTTATCTAACTCGCGCTGCAACCCTGCTCTCATCGCCCGCCTAACGCCTTCAACTACCGTTATTGCAGTATGGGTTTGCCCTGCTTCTTTTGCTTTTAGAAATTCTCGCATTCCTGCTGCAAAGATGCGTTCTAGCGCGCCCACCTGGTCGGTATTACGCGCATTAATCGCGTTTTGATATAAGGCCTGCAAATCGCCGCCAGACCAAAATCGCTGTTCAAAGTCATTGGTCTGCTCACGTGCCGCACGCAAAGCAAACCACTTTCGAAAAATAAAGGTCCACGATAGCAAAGAGAGGAGCAACAACAAAGCCATGACAGCTTGCGCCAGCAAGCTAGCATGAAGCACCATAGAGAGTATGGAAATGTCTTGTGAAGGGTTCATAGCCATCAGAGAGTCAAGAAATCTACCCATTTAGGGCATGCCCTTATATATGGGCAAGAATAAAAGGCCTTAACCATACAGCCAAACGTATTGAATCGTATACGGTAAAATTAGAAGCGCAGTATACGATGACCTGTTGGAGGTACAAGTAGGTCGAATGGATTATCGGAGAAATCCTGCAGTTCGACTATTTAATGTTATCTTGCATTAGTAAGATATAGTTACGCGCTTTCGCATTGTATTTTTAGGCTGTTTCTTCTCCGTTCCTGCATCCAAATTATTATGTTCGACTATACAAAACACACGATTCAAAATGTTGACCCTGCTCTCTGGCAGGCTATCTGTCAAGAAAATCAACGCCAAGAAGATCATCTCGAGCTTATTGCGTCTGAGAATTACACCAGCCCTGCTGTTATGGAGGCGCAAGGTTCACAACTCACAAACAAATATGCAGAAGGCTATCCAGGCAAGCGCTATTACGGCGGATGTGAGTATGTAGATATAGTAGAAGAATTGGCATTGGAGCGCGTTAAACAGCTTTTCGGCGCAGAAGCAGCCAATGTACAGCCCAACTCGGGCTCCCAAGCTAATCAGGGCGTATTTTTTGCATTTTTGAAGCCTGGTGACACTATTATGGGCATGGGCTTGGGTGCCGGTGGCCATCTCACACACGGTTCCCCTGCCAACCTTTCTGGCAAATGGTTTAATGTCATCGGTTATGGCTTAAATGCACAAGAAGATATCGATTACGATGAAGCAGAAAGATTAGCCAAAATCCATCGCCCAAAATTGATTATTGGTGGCGCTTCTGCGTTTTCATTGCGCATTGACTTCGAACGCCTATCCCATATCGCCAAATCGGTCGGCGCGTATTTCATGGTCGATATGGCGCACTATGCAGGATTAATTGCTGCAGGCGTTTACCCCAACCCGGTTCCTTTTGCAGATGTGGTAACCACCACCACGCATAAAAGCTTGCGTGGGCCACGAGGTGGAGTTATTTTGATGAAAGAACAACATCAAAAGGCCATCAATTCTGCAATCTTCCCTGGGCTACAAGGTGGCCCATTGATGCATGTCATTGCAGGAAAAGCGGTAGCATTTAAAGAAGCCCTCTCGGCTGATTTCAAAATTTATCAGCAAAACGTATTGGATAATGCCCGTGTCCTCGCAGAAGTATTGATCGAGAGAGGCGTGCGTATTGTGTCTGGGCGTACAGAAAGCCATGTCATGTTGGTTGATCTGCGAGCCAAGGGATTAACCGGTAAAGCCGCTGAAGCTGCACTCGGCGCCGCGCATATCACGGTTAATAAAAACGCGATCCCCAATGATCCTGAAACGCCTTTTGTAACCAGCGGCATCCGTCTGGGCACCCCTGCTATGACTACCCGAGGGCTCACCACCGTTGAAGCGGGCAAGATTGGCCACCTTATTGCAGACGTGCTCGATCAGCCCAATGACGCGGCCACGCACACTAAGGTAGGCGAGCAAATTGCACAGCTTATGCAGCGTTTCCCAGTCTACCGCTAAGAACCGGTCAAAGTCTCCCAAAAGGGTTAACCATTCGAAATGGTGCGGTGCCTGACCCTTTTGGCCTATTTTTGGCTAACCCCAAATCAGACTTGTCTATGCGACTTATATCCCTATATTTGAGCTAGATTTGTTTACTGTCCACACTATTTAAAGGAGCAATATATTGAAAACAATAGGCGACGAACTAGAAGAGTTTACCGTTCAGGCAGTAAAACCTGGCTTTAACCATCATGAAGAGAATGGCAATTCAGCTTTTGAAACCATTACTGAAGAGTCTTTTTCTGGCAAATGGAAGATCATTTACTTCTTCCCTAAAGCCTTTACTTTTGTTTGCCCAACAGAAATGGTCGAGTTTGACAAGTTGGTCAAAGATTTTGAAGAGCGTGATGCCGTATTACTAGGCGGTAGCAGTGACAATGAGTTTGCTCAATTGGCTTGGCGCCGTGAGCATAAAGACCTCAGCAAACTGAACCATTACACGTTTGGCGATGTCACAGGAGACTTGATTGATCAGCTCGGCATTCGCGATGAAGAAGCAGGCGTTGCGCTGCGTGCAACTTTCATTGTGGATCCTGACAATATCATTCAACACGTTTCGGTCAATAGCCTAAGCGTTGGCCGTAATCCTCAAGAAGTATTGCGTATTCTTGATGGCTTGCAAACAGATGAGCTATGCCCCTGCAATCGTCCTATAGGCGGTGAAACACTCTAGGGCATGCCCTCAATCGCCCCAAAGGGCCCATCTTTGAGGTCGTGCGGTGCAAGGTATTCACTGTACTTAAGTACAGTTCCGGTCCCTGTGCTCCTGCTCCCCCAAA
>JASSUD010000072.1:0-12676 GCA_031963225.1 Mycoavidus cysteinexigens | reverse complement strand
GCACTCGGAGCAATTGCTCAGCACTACCAAAAATTCGATATCGAGACACCGCTCCTGTCTCACGGGCTGCTGCTTCCCACCCTTCCGGCAATAGCCCTTTTATTACATCCCAGTCTGCTTTTAGCCCTTCCAAAGTTCCATCTATTTCGTTACTTTCATTACCCATTCATGCTCGCAGACTTTTAGCTTTTTTACACAAAACGACTACGATACTATACCTTCAGTATTTTACGTTAGCGCTTATGGGGTTCGTTCCTCACCACCAACCTACCGTTCTGTCACCACAGTCGGGAAAGCAGCGCGCATATCGCGTGGTTTTTTGGCGACCTGGCGTGCTAGTTCGCGTGCAATAGCATGGTATTTTTGTGCCGAAGTGCTATCTGGTTCAGCAATTACGGTAGGGCAACCTATGTCACTGTGCATGCGGATCGGTGCATCTAGAGGCAATTGACCTAATAACGGCACGCTATATTGCTGCGCCATTTTTTCTCCCCCCCCTATGCCAAAAATAGACTCTACATGCCCACACTGCGTGCATATATGCATGCTCATATTTTCAATGATCCCAAGCACTGATACGCCCACTTTCTCAAACATTCTGAGCCCTTTTTGTGCATCCAGTAAGGCAATGTCTTGAGGGGTAGTAACAATCACGGCTCCGGTAACCGGTACGCGCTGTGCAAGTGTAAGTTGCACATCACCTGTGCCTGGTGGCAGATCCACTAGAAGATAATCAAGATCTTTCCATGCACTTTGCTGCAGAAGTTGCATCAGTGCAGAGGTCACCATAGGGCCACGCCAAATGGCTGGGCTATCGGGTTCAATTAAAAACCCAATAGAATTGACCTGTATGCCATATTTTTCGAGGGGTATCATTTTTTGATCAGGCTGCAATGCAGGCCGCCCACTCAAACCCAACATGGTCGGTTGCGACGGGCCGTAAATATCGGCATCCAAAAGCCCAACGCGTGCGCCTTCTTTTGCCAGAGCCAGCGCAAGATTCACAGCCACCGTGCTCTTACCGACCCCTCCCTTACCGGATGCCACTGCCAAGATATTTTTCACGCCCGGCAAACGTGCTGCATTATTTTGTACGGTATGCGCAACTATTTTCTGCTCAAACACACACTCCGCGTGTTCGACTTGAGGGAGCGCTTCGAGCGCCTGAATAATCTGTGCACTCCATTGTGGCCACTGACTGCGTGCTGCATAACCCAGAAGTACTTCAACTTTTACGTTGCCGCCCTCAATATGCACCGCTTTGATCTCACTATTACTCAAAATAGGAACACCCGTATGCGCATCCATAATCGACGTTAACGTATCACGGAGGGCGTTGGGGTCTAGACTCATCAGAGGTCCTTATACAAAAAAAAGAGGAAAGGAAAAACTAGGGGCAAGCCCTAGAAATTAGTAGACAGGCGTTAAAAAAACAACATGCGGTGCATCCAATGCTATGCTCATAGGGCCCTGCATTCTATTAGATGCGCATACGGTTATCGTTTTTCACTGAAAAACTGTTCTTATACACTGCAATTTGCATTTATTTTTCTCTCATGCCTTTTACTCTTACTCTCCATGCCAGCGGCACTGTCCTTGAAGTCAACGAGCACGAAACTCTATTAGAAGCAGCACACCGCCAGGGTGTAGCACTACCCTATAGTTGCAAAAACGGTGCCTGTGGCTCTTGCAAAGGACGTATATTGCAAGGACAAGTGGCGCAAGGTCCCCATGCCGCTTCTGCATTGTCACGCGATGAAAAAGAGCAAGGCCTAGCCCTTTTTTGCTGCGCAAAAGCGCAATCGGATCTGATAGTGGATATTGCGGAACTCGACCCCAATACACCGCGCGTACAGCGCTTTCCTTGCCGTGTTATCGAACTCGAGCCTACCAGTGCGCCAGATGTACGGATTGTCAAATTACAGCGCCCTGTCCAGGACCCCATCAAAGACCGTTTGGTCTATCGAGCTGGACAATATATTGAATTCTTGCTCAAAGACGGTAAGCGCCGCGGGTATTCCATCGCTACGCCCCCCCATCACACAGGGCCCATGGAATTACATATTCGCCATATGCCCGGAGGCACCTTTACCGATCATGTCTTCTCCACCATGCAAACCCGTGAGTTGCTGCGTTGCGAAGGGCCATTAGGCACTTTTTATCTTAGGGAAGACAATGACTGTCCGCTGCTTTTTTTAGCATCGGGCACCGGCTTTGCGCCTATTAAAGCGATCGTTGAGCACGCTATTTTAATGAAAGATCCACGGCCCATGACCTTGTATTGGGGGGCGCGTAAGAAAGAAGATTTATATTTGTTCGATTTAGCGCTTGCATGGGCAGAACAGCTACCCAATTTCACTTTCATCCCGGTGCTCTCAGAACCCGAGCCAAATACTTGGCCAGGACGTATAGGCTTTGTGCACCGCGCATTGGCAGAGGATTTTCCGGACTTATCTGCCCATCACGTTTATGCGTGTGGGGCACCAGTTATGGTTGAAGCCGCATTGCGCGACTTCGTAGCGCATCACCAACTCCCGCGTACTTCATTTTTTGCTGATGCATTTATCACCGCAGCGGAGTTGGCGCATCCTGAGCCATAAAAACGAGGTGGGCCCTTCAATCACACCAACCTAATAGCCTGAGCCATGTAGACCTTGACGAAGGACCCATCCGTGATTTTTATCAAAAACCGCTTTTAATGCAAGATCTTTGCTAAAAAATCTTTTGCAAGCTCAGATTGAGGATTCTCAAAAAACTCCTCTTTTGGAACATCTTCAATGATGCGGCCTTCATCCATAAACAAGACGCGGTCCGCCACTTTTTTAGCAAACATCATTTCATGGGTGACACAAATCATTGTCATCCCTTCATGCGCGAGCTCTACCATTACATCGAGTACCTCATTGATCATCGCTGGATCTAGTGCAGAGGTAGGCTCATCGAACAGCATGATAATCGGGTCCATGGAAAGCGCACGAGCAATAGCCACACGTTGCTGCTGACCTCCTGAGAGTTGTGCAGGGAATTTCTGCGCATGGGCTTGCAGCCCAACGCGTTCGAGCAAATGTAGACCTTTTTCTGTTGCTACCGATTTGGATCGTCCCAACACTTTGATTTGCGCCAGTGTGAGATTTTCAATAATCGACAGATGGGGAAACAGCTCAAAGTGCTGGAAAACCATCCCCACTTTGGCACGTAATGCGGGGAGATTGGTTTTGCGACCCCGTAGTGCAATGCCATCCACCACCATTTCGCCTGCCTGAAAAGGCTCAAGACCATTGATGGTTTTGATGAGGGTCGATTTTCCCGAGCCAGATGGCCCGCACACCACGACTACCTCACCAGATTGCACGGTAGTACTGCACTGATTGAGCACTTGGAATTTCTGATACCACTTGGACACTTTTTCTAAAGAAACTACCGTACCGTGTTGCTGGGTGATCATTTCACTTTCCTAACCATGTTCCGAATTATTTTAATAAGCTAGGGCGTGTCCTCAATTGTCCCAAAGGGTTCATATTTGGGGGAGCAGGAGCACAGGGACCGGAACTGTACTTGTGTACAGTGAGGATCCCGAGCACCGCACGACCCCAAAGATGGGCCCTTTGGGGCGATTGAGGGCACGCCCTATTCAAGAGCCCACTCTTGCTTTTATAGATTTTGCAGCTGCTGACGCTAGCAAACATACGATCAGGTAACAGGCTCCGGCAAACAGCACCATTTCAACCATCCTGCCATCGCGTTCGCTCACAATCATTGCGCTGCGGAAAAAATCTGCAAGCCCAATCACATATACGAGTGAAGAATCCTGTAGCAACACAATGCCTTGCGTGAGCAATAAAGGGGTCATTACTCGGAAAGCCTGCGGCAGCACTACCATGCGCATAGACTGCATATATGTCATGCCTAATGCCTGAGCTGCCATCATTTGCCCACGTGGCACGCTTTGGATACCTGCACGAATAATCTCGGAGTAATAGGCCGCTTCAAATAAAGAAAATGCAACCACAGCAGAGGCCAAACGCATATCTAAACTGGGAGGTAAATTCAAAAGACCATGCAGTAATTGAGGGACTATCAGGAAAAACCAGAGCAGCACCATCACCAATGGAATGGATCGAAATAGCGTCACATAGCCATTAGCAAACCAAGACAGCGGCTTAATAGAAGACAGGCGAAAAAGCGCAAGTACGGTGCCCCAAAGGATCCCAAAAATCACTGCAATGACGGTAATTTCTGCAGTAATCAACACTCCATGCCCAAGTAATGGCAAAGCAGAAGGCAAATTGCTCCAATCTAGCGTGTACATTCATCTTCTCCTGTATAGCCTGGCAAGCGCGTTTTGCGCTCTAACCATTGCATGCCCAGCATCACACTCATATTGATTAAAAAATATGCCAGTGTGACCGAGATAAAAGACTCATAGGCTTGTGCGGTGTAATCCACTAACTGCCGTGCTTGGGCTGAGAGCTCTAGTAAGCCAATTGTCGAAGCCACTGCAGAGTTTTTAAAAATATTCAAAAACTCTGAGGTTAGCGGCGGCACTATCATGCGATAGGCGGTAGGTAATAAAACCCAGCGATAGGTTTGTGGCATGGTCAACCCCAATGCCAACGCAGCGTTTGTTTGGCCATGAGGCAAAGCTTGTATGCCCGAGCGCACTTGTTCACACACGCGTGCTGCTGTGAAAAGTCCCAAACAGAGCACCGAAGTCGAAAAAAATTGAATATTTGGAGGCAGCTGCTTAAAGCTACTTCCCCATGACACTGGGAGCAGCTCAGGCACTACGAAATACCAAAGAAAAAACTGCACAAGCAGGGGGATATTCCGAAAAATAGCTACAAACAGTCCCCCTATGGCGGGGAAAAAATGGCCTGGCAACGTGCGGAACACACCAAACAAAGAACCTATAGCCAACGCCACCACCCAGGCGGATAAAGAAAGTATCAGCGTAGTTTGTAAACCTGAAAACAGCCACCCTAGATAGGTAGTTGGCTCGCCGGTCGAAACCGGGCTTAATAAAATGCCCCAGTTCCACACATAAGACATAGCAGCTCCATAGAACAAATTAAGAGCCTGTTCGAAATCGTTCTATGTGCGAACAGGCTCCGAAATGCATTTCAGAACCCGATAATGGAATTACTTCAAAACGGTGTCATTGGGATTTTTATAGAGCTCTGACATCATTTCTTTACTTTCAGGGAAATTGATATTCAGGTTACCTGGAGCGATAGGACTCATAAACCAAGTTTTGTACAGTTGATCCCCTCCGCCATTGCTCATTTTCTGAGTAATAGACTCATCGACCAAGGTTTTAAAAGCAGGATCACCCTTGCGGATCATGCAGGCATAGGCTTCTTTAGTTTGAGGGGTGCCTACAATTTCATACTCTGCAGGTTTTTTCGATTTAGCGCGCTCACCGGCTAGCAGAGCATCATCCATCATGAAAGCCGCTGCACGGCCTGATTCCAGGGTGAGAAAAGCTTCACCATGGTCTTTCGCACTGATGATATTTTTAGGATAGCCTTTGCTCTGTTTCATTTCGCGTAACAGACGCTCAGAGGTTGTGCCTGCGGTGGTAACCACTGTTTTACCCGCTAAATCGGCAAACTCTTTAATCCCAGAATCTTTCTTTACTAGTAAGCGGGTTTGCACGATAAAAATCGTGTCTGAAAAAGTGACTTGTTTTTGACGCTCAACCGTATTACTCGTTGATCCGCACTCTAGATCAATTAAGCCATTCCCTAACACGGAGATACGGTTTTGGGACGTGATTGGTGTGAGAGTCACTTGCAAATCAGAACGCCCTAGTCTTTGTTTGATCGACTCTACAATAGCGTTTGAAAATTCTTGGGAGTAACCCACTACTTTTTGCTTGTCCCCATAATAGGAAAACGGAATCGAAGCCTCGCGATGTCCCAGCGAAATAACGCCACTTTTTTGTATTTTTTCAAGCGTACCGGTTAACTTTTGATTGTCTGCACTTTGCGCTATTGGCTGTTCGGGCGCAGCATATGCAGATCCTATAAAGGCGGTTGACAGGAGTGCTGATAGCGTAATTGGAAGCAGTGCCTTGGCGCGCTTCATGGTAACTTTTGCCGCTAAGGACGGGCTTTTTTGGCTGACCTTCAATGTATTGTCCTCGTATAAAAATAACTTTCAAACGGCCAGAAATGGCAAACACATAGTCTGTTGAAAACGAGGCACTAATTGAACGTGTAAGAAACTTAAAAATGGGCTCCAAGCTCTGAAAAAACCTTAAATTTTGCGCGCAAAAAAGCCCGTGTGTTGGGGTGAGGAGGGGATGCCAACGTTTTGACCATGCGCTCTTATTTTTGCTTTTGGAATTTTATAAGCAGGTTTTAAAGAGGGCTGTGGTTGGGTGTTGGGGTTCCTTCGTCACCCCAACCTACGGGCCGGGGGAACAGTATTATTGCTTCTTATTATGGGTATAGGCCGCGCATTTCACGGGCCATTAGGATTCGCGTGCAGGCAACGATATATGCAGCGGTTCTCATTGAGACATTGCGTTCACGCGCAATTTGCCATATCGAGGCAAAGGCTTCGCGCGTTGCATATTCAAGGCGCTGCTGGATCTCAGACTCATTCCAGAAAAAGCTTGAGAAATCCTGCACCCATTCGAAATACGATACCGTCACACCCCCTGCATTCGCAATAACATCAGGAATGATCAGAACACCGCGGGAAGTAAGCTCGTCATCTGCTTCTGGAGTGGTAGGTCCGTTTGCGCCCTCAACGATCACTCTCGTATGAATATGCGAGGCATTTTTTTCGTTGATAACCCCTTCCAATGCAGCAGGAATAAGAATTTCGGTTTCGATTTTCCAGAACTGATCGTTGTCTATCTTCTCTGCGCCTTCAAACCCTGCGATACCGCCTGTTTTGGCAATATATTCGAGTAACTTAGGTGTATCGATACCAGCAGGCTGATATATCGTGCCAGTGTGATCTTGCACCGTTATAACCTTGGCGCCTGCTTCTTGGAATAAGCGTGCTGCAATGCCACCCACATTCCCAAAACCCTGTACGCCTACACGCGCACCAGCAATATCAAAACCTAACTGACGTGCAGCTTCACAACCCACAACGAAAACACCACGACCCGTTGCTTCTTTACGCCCTAAACTACCACCTAATGAAATAGGCTTACCTGTCACCACACCGGTTGTAGTGCGACCGTGGTTCATGGAATAGGTATCCATCATCCAGGCCATGACCTGCTCATTGGTATTCACATCGGGAGCAGGAATATCGGTATGCGGTCCAATGATGACGTTAATTTCACTGGTATAACGCCGTGTAAGCCGTTCAATTTCGCCTTTGGATAGTTTGTGTGGATCAACACGCACCCCGCCTTTAGCGCCACCATAGGGCACGTTCACAGCGGCAGTTTTGATCGACATCCATCCCGCTAAGGCCATGACCTCAGATAATGTGACGTCTTGGTGATAGCGCACTCCGCCTTTACCTGGACCACGCGACATATTGTGTTGTACTCGGTACCCTTCAAAGTGCGATACAGTACCGTTGTCTAATTCAATGGGTATATCCACGATCATGATGCGCTTAGGGCGCTTCAAGGTCTCGATCCAGCGGGATAAAGCGCCTAAATACGGCGTCACGCGGTCGATTTGTTGAAGATACATGCCCCAAGGGCCGAGCTCGTCAGAATGGAGATAGGAAGGCAAAGCGCTGTGCGGTGACATAAATTTCCCGAACTGAAATGAAAAAAGTGCTTAGTATAAAAGATGGTGCCTGCACCATTGAAATTCATACGCAGGCCCCACACTATACAAGCATCTGCAACGATAGTCGCTACCAGATTAAATAACGCGTGTCTCTACGCTAATTCCCGTTTATTTTTTGTACTAGCTTTGCACGCACCCTAGCTAGCTTTATTCATTTTTCTTATTTTGCCTTAGGATTTTCCATGACCAACCTCGTCACTGAGCTACCTAAACACATCTGCCCTACCCTGCGCGTAGTCCCACAGCCCTCTGACGTAAACCTCCATGGCGATATTTTTGGCGGCTGGATCATGTCCCAAGTCGATATCGCAGGTTCTGTTCCCGCTACGCTGCGCGCTGAGGGTCCTGTTGCAACGGTTGCAGTTAACTCATTTGTTTTCAAGCAACCTGTCTTGGTAGGCGATTTGGTAAGTTTTTACGCAGATATCATCAAAACGGGCCGCACTTCTATCACCGTACACGTTGAAGTCTATGCACAGCGTTTTCGCTCAACCAAAGAAACGCTCAAAGTGACAGAAGCCACACTCACCTTCGTAGCAATTGGCACCAATCGCCGCCCTCGTCCGTTACCACCCATGCCCGAAGAATCCAACCCATAAAAAATCCACCAAAAGAATGGTAGGTTGGTGGTGAGGAACGAACCCCATGCGCGCTAACTTAAGCCAAAGACCAGAATATATTGTCGCTAAACTGTACAAAAAGTTAAGCGAAAAAAGGGGATTTTTTCCATGAACAGGCTATCTTTTGGCTTAAGTTAGCGCGCATGGGAACGAACCCCAACATGATGACCACTGTCCTTTTAAAACCTGCATGTACAAATCAAAGCAATGCTTAAAAGTCGGTGGTGTGCATGTTGGGGTTCGCGCCTCAACCAACCTACGTTCTAAATGGATATCGAAATTACGCGGCCATTAAAATACCGGCAGCGCCCATACCTGTGCCTACGCACATACTGATCATTCCAGCCTTTAACTTTTCGCGGCGCAGTGCATGCACAACGGTACATGCACGAATCGCACCAGTTGCTCCCAAAGGATGCCCCAACGCAATAGCACCACCGAGTGGATTGACTTTTTGCGGGTTCAGGCCCAGCTCTTGTATGACAGCTAAAGCTTGTGCAGCAAAGGCTTCGTTGAGCTCTATCCAATCCAGATCATCTTGTGCGAGCCCTGCTGATTTCAGTGCAATAGGTATCGCTTCTTTAGGTCCTATCCCCATAATTTCGGGCGCCACTCCACGAACAGCAAAACTAGCAAAACGTGCGAGAGGGGTTAGATTAAATTGCTTCAAATATTTGTCAGAAACCACTAGCAGTGCCGCTGCGCCATCCGACATTTGAGAGCTATTTCCTGCCGTCACTGAGCCTGCGTGTGCAAAAACCGGGCGCAGCCCTGCTAGCGCTTCCAATGAAGTATTAGCTCTTGGACCTTCGTCAAAACGAGCCATAAAATTATCGGTACGCACTTCATTTCTAAGCAGATCAGGTAGGCGGCGCACTGTATTAAATGGAGCAATTTCATCGGAAAAAGCACCATTAGTTTGTGCCTTCAACGCTTTTTGATGAGACTCAAAAGCAAACTGATCTTGAGCTTGCCTAGAAATGGCCCAACGCCTAGCCACTTGCTCAGCAGTCAGACCCATACCGTATGCAATACCCATATTTTCAGAGCGCTCAAAAATCTTCGGAGAAAGGGAAGGTTCATGTCCCGTCATAGGCACTGCACTCATCGATTCGACACCACCAGCAATTAAGGCATCCGCCTCTCCTACCCGAATACGGTCTGCTGCCATAGCCAAGGCAGTCAAACCAGAGGCACAAAAACGATTAACGGTTACCCCACCTATGCTCTGAGGTAGACCGGCGAGCAGAACACTTACTCTCGCTATATTGAGCCCCTGCATACCCTCTGGCATAGCACACCCAATAATGGCATCTTCAATACAAGCAGGATCCAAAGTGGGAACTTGCGCTAGCGCTGAGCGCATCGTGTGAGCCAAGAGTTCATCAGGGCGTGTGGTATTGAAATATCCCTTTGGCGCTTTGCCAACGGGGGTCCGGCTAGCGGCAACAATCCATGCTTCTTGTTTTTGAGTGGTCATGTTTATTTCTCTTAATTGCTCTTAATTGCATCCAATTACTGTCAATTACGAAGAGGTTTACCTGATTGCAAGGTATTCACGATTCTTTCTTGCGTTTTTTGCATTCCTAAAAGCGCAATGAAGGCTTGACGCTCACGATCAAGGAACCAGGTTTCATCCACTACGCTCCCCTCGTCCAAATCTCCCGCGCACAGTACTTCTGCAATACTCGAGGCAATCAAAAAGTCATGGTCAGAAATAAAGCGTCCATCACGCATATTCACCAGCTGCCCTTTGAGAGTAGCCAAAGCTGAGCGGCCTGCTACTGAAATCGCTTTTTCACGCAAAGGAGGGCGCCAACCTTGTGTAGATAGAAAACGCACTTGGTGTTTAGCGGTCTCAAGCAATTCATATACATTGAACACAATGGGATCAGAAGACTTGAGATACCCCATTTCTACCGCTTCTTTAGCAGAACTAGACACCTTCGCCATAGCGATGTTGTGTAGAGAACGCGCTAGATAAGGAAGGAGTTTTAAATGGGCATCGGATTGACCAGGGGCCAATTGCGCGCGTGCGGACTGCATTGCATGGATCGCAGCTTCTTTTAAACCACCGCCTGCTGGCAAAAGCCCTATACCGGACTCAACCAGACCCATATAGCTTTCAAAATGCGCCACGCGCGCTGCGCTATGCAGTGCAAGCTCACATCCACCACCTAATGCCAACCCTGAAATAGCGCTGACCACTGGTACTTGAGCATGTTTAATACGCAACATTGCACGCTGGAAATGTGCAACAAAAGGTTCTAGTTGCTTGGCACCTCCCGCTAAAAAGAGCGGCATAACGGATTTCAAATCGGCACCGGCTGAGAAGGGTCCACCTGGATTGCCTAAGCGCAAAGAGTCTGGTTGCCAAATAACCAAGCCTTTATGAGCATTTTCAGCACGATCAACCGCGGTTTCTAAGCCTTCGAGTACGGATTCACTAATGGTATTTAGGCGTGTTTTAAAAGATATGCCAAGCACATCATCTTCACCCAAGCGGGAGTCGACCCAAATCCGCACACTATCCGTCTCTATAACCGTACGTAAAGACTGCATAGGATCAATCGGTACGCCATATCCATTGGGACCCGGAGCGCTTTTATCTGTATTTTTATCATTTGCAGCTTCATGACTGCCTTCGCCACGCAGCGGAGCAAGAAAGCGCTGTTTTGCATAAACAGGCAACTTGCTTCTTGGCGTCCAGGCGGGTGCACTGTGTTTTTCTGTAAAACCGTTATGGCTATATGTAAAAGCAGGAACGCCATTAGCTACTTGTGCTTCTTGAGCTAGATTTCCTTGACTGTAGGCAGAAGCAGACAAAGAGCCATGCGCACTATGCACACCTGCACATTGCATCACTTCTGGTGAAAAAACCCACTCCGGCAGGGGTGCGCGGCATGCAGTACGACCCTGATCAATATCTTCTTTAATCCACTTTGCTATTTGTTCCCAACCTGCCGACTGCCATATTTCAAAGGGCCCTTCCTGCCAACCAAAACCCCAGCGCACTGCCAAATCCAATTCCCTAGCACTAGAAGCAATACTATGCAGATGTATCGCGATATAGTGAAAAAGATCTCTAAACATCGACCATAGAAACTGCGCTTGTGGATGCACCGACTCCCTCAGAAGCTTAAAACGCTCGCTCGGTTTTTGTGCCAAGATTCGCCCGATCAATGGATCTGCTTTGGCACCGCTGGGTATATAGGTGCCTAATTTTGGATTAAAAACCTGTATTTGTTTCCCATTAGGCGTGCTCACTTTTTTATAAAACCCTGCCCCCTTTTTCTGCCCTAAAGCACCTTTTTCAATAAGATGGGTCAGCACAGCAGGTTGGTAGTAGATCGCGGAAAATGGATCCTCTTCCAAGCGGGTACGAAATGTCTCAATAACAGCAGCTATCGTATCGAGCCCAGCCAAATCAGCTGTGCGATACGTGGCTGAGCTTGAACGTTGCAAGCGCACACCCGTTAAATCATCGACCAAATCAAAAGACAGCCCATATTTTTCAGCCGCAGCCATAGTGGCGAGTGTGCAAAATACCCCTACCCGGTTCGCAATAAAATTAGGCGTATCTTTTGCCCGCACTACCCCTTTGCCCAAGGTAGTGGTCAAAAAGACTTCCAGTTCATCCAGCAGATTAGGTTGCGTATCGAGTGACGGAATCAACTCTACCAAGTGCATATAACGCGGCGGATTAAAAAAATGCACGCCACAAAACCGGGCACGACGCTCAGGCGACATATCCGCAGATAATTCGGCGATAGACAGACCAGAGGTGTTGGAGAGAAGGAGGGTATCCTCGCGCAGAGCAGGCATAATTTGACGGTACAACGCCTGCTTGTAGTCCAGGCGTTCAGTGATTGCCTCGATCACTACATCGCAGGTTTTCAGAACGTCTAGATCGTCCTCGTAATTTGCGATTTCGATATAACGCGCTGCATCAGGCACCCCTAATGGAGAAGGGCTCAGCTTGCTCAGCATCGCAACCCCCTGCGCTGCAATCTCACTTCGACCCCCTACAGGCAAGTTAGAAGGCAGATCAAACAGCACCACCGGCACCTTCGCATTGATTAAATGTGCTGCAATCTGTGCTCCCATTACGCCTGCACCCAACACAGCTACTTTACGAATATTCAATCTGCCCACTCACGATCTCCAAAAACATTTTCTGTTGAGGTCATAAAAGACCATCAATATGATTAACTGATGTTACGCAGGTATTCAAAAAGACAGCGGTCATCATGTTGGGGTTCCTTCGTCACCACCAACCTACCGTTC
>JASSUD010000071.1:0-12748 GCA_031963225.1 Mycoavidus cysteinexigens | reverse complement strand
GAGAACCCCACCATTTGGCAAGATCTTACTGTACGATCAAATCGGAACTAATACATATAATAGTCTGTGCTATTGAAAGACCAATCATCCATTTGATGAGATCTCTTTTAACATTATTAAAAGTTTCTTCCAGATGATCACCAAAGCTCTGATTCTGTTTGGAATCTACGCTGACTTTAAAAGCTTTAAAGTCACTCGCATTTTCAGTTTTGTGCTCACGTAAATCCGCTTTGGTCATGCAACCCTCTGTTTTTTGCGTAGTCATTACCCGAATATTTTTAAACCCACAATTAAGCTTCCTAACGCGATGCCTGTAGCCATCATCCACTTAACCAGCTCAAACTTAAACTATTTTGATTGCTAAAGGTGCTATAGCGAATGGCTGCCTCTGACCTAAAATTGCGTGTAGTTCTCGACCTAGTGGAGCGGGTCACACAACCGTTCAAAGCGATGCTGCGCGGTAATACGGCGTTGATACAGTCTTTTAAAAGTACGCAAGCGCAACTCAAGGCATTAGGGCAAAACCAAAAGGAAATTACGGCTTTTCGCCAACTCCAGACCAGCCTACGCGATACCGCCACCGCGCTAGGGGCAGCCCGACAAAGAGTAGATACGCTTAAAGCCCGTATCGCAGCCAGCGATGCCCCTACAGCAGCGCTGATTCGCAAGTTCACTCAGGCCAGTACCGCCGTCCATCAGCTCGGTGTCGAGTATCAACAGCAAAGCGCTCGTTTAGGGGGTATGCACAGCCAGCTTGAACGCGCTGGCATCCAGACTGGTCGGCTTACTCAACATGAAGAACGCCTGCGACACGCTATTACGGCAACCAGCCAGGCCCTCTCTGTACAGCGAGGGCAACTGTCTGCCCTCGCGGCGAAAGAACAGCGTGTAGCAGCCATGCGCACCCAACTCCACACCACGCAAGGCAAAGCCACTTCTCTAGCCGTAGCTGGCTATGCCGCACAACAAGTGGGCAAACGCGGACTCCATCTGCTTAGCAGTCCTCTGCACGAAGCCAAGCAGATTGAACGTGAAAACACCCGTATCGAAGCTTTAGGCTTTAATAAAGAGATCACCACCGAAGCTCAGTCTTTTGCGCACAACATAAAGACGACCGGCACCAGTATTACCGAAAATCTCGAGCTGATGCGTGATGCGATGAGCATCTTTGGGGATCTGCACCACGCCAAACTGGTTTTACCCACCATCGCCAAAATGAAATTCGCTAACGAGGCGATGTATGGGGGTGAAGAAGGCTCGGAGAAAGGTGCTTACTTGATGAGCATGATGAAGGTCATTGAATTGCGCGGAGGGTTGGCGAATGCGCAGCGCTTTAAACAAGAAGCCGACCGCATCCAAAAAGTGCTTTCTACAACCAGCGCAAAAGTAGGCCCCGAAGAATGGCGTGCAGTGATTCAAACCGGCGGAGTGGCTGCCAAATTGATGCGTCCCGACGCGTTTTATTACCAATTAGAACCCCTGATTCAAGAAATGGGCGGGCATTCAGTCGGCAAGGCCTTAATGTCGGCCTATAACAATCTTTATCAAGGCAAAACCACCGTCAAAGCCGCAAAGGAGCTTGCACGTTTAGGATTATTGGATCCCCAAAAAATAAGGCGCAATAAAAAAACAGGGGAGGTAACGGGTTTGGGCGTAGGTGCACTCAAAGGGGGCGAGTTATTCAAAGACTCACAGCTCGAATGGTTCGAGCAATACTTATTGCCTACGCTCCAAAAACACGGCATTACCCGCAAAAGCGATATCACCGATACGATCGCGACCATTGTTACGGATCGCACCGCCTCAAATCTGATAACGTCAATGGTCATGCAGCGTGATTCCATTCACAAAAAAGAGAAAAACAATCGCCAAGCGGATGATATAGATACCTTGACGCGCAAGGCTCAAAAAATCGCCTATGGTAAAGAACTCGAAGCCCTCGCCAAATCGCGGAATCTGCATGCAGAATTGGGCGAGCAAATTATGCCGCTCTATCACCGAGGACTGGAAAAAACCATCCAATTAACCAAATGGGCTACGCAGTGGATTAAAGCGCATACCAGCGCGGTCAAAGGCATTCTAATTGCAGTATCGGTATTAGCAACGACAGTAGCTGGGTTAGGGGCGGCCGCTATTGGCGTGGCGGCCGTGCTGGGGCCTTTAGCCATTATGCGCTTTACGTTTATGGCGGCCGGACTGCAAGGAGTTAAGCTGCTCAGCGTAGTGACAAGTATGGGGCAGGGGCTATTGTGGCTAGGCCGGCTTTTGCTCGCCAATCCCTTCAGTACGGGGATAGCGATATTGGCAGGAGGCGCTTTTCTAATTTGGAAAAATTGGTCTACTCTTGGTCCGAAGTTCGCAGCACTCTGGGACAGCATAAAAGCCGGGTTAAGTGCGATGCGCCACTACTTTGTAGAAGCAGGTTCGCAATGGATACAGGGCTTAATGCAAGGCATAAGCATGGCACTCGGACCGATATATCGCCTATTCAATACACTCCAAGCGCATCTTCCTCGCTTGCTCCTGAGTCACTCTGGGCTGCCTCGCGTGCAGGAAAACGCCCCCACGCCGCCACTACGTTTTGACGTGAATGAAACACCTGTGCGGGCTACGCGGAGTACACCGGCATTTTCTATGGGCGGCGATACCATCCATATTCATTTGCAAGCAATGCCAGGAATGGAGGCCACAGCACTGACCCGTATGATTCAGTCGGAATTAGAACAACGCGACCGCGCAAAACAAGCCCGCTACCGCTCTGCGTTTACCGAAAATTGGGGAGGCGTCTCATGATGATGGGTTTAGGGTCTTTTGTCTTTAGTTTGGCGACGTTAGCCTATCAAGAAAGCCATCATCAGATGGATTGGCGATATGAAAGCCAGCCTGGCATTGGGGAGCCGCCGACGATCCAATTTTTAGGCCCTGGTGAGGAGCTCCTGACATTGAAAGGCGTATTACTCCCTGCCTTTAAAGGATTATTGACCGCGTTGGAAGTGCTGCGACAGATGGCAAGCTCTGGCCAGGCACACAGTTTAGTCAGCGGAACGGGACGATTTGTTGGGAATTTTGTGATTACGCGCTTATCGCAAGAGGCCACATTGTTTTATGTGAATGGGACGGCGCGTCGCTCGGACTTTACCCTTGAACTGAAGCGTGTGCAGCGATGAGGGTGCCTTGCCCGAGTTATCGCTTGACGTTAGAAGATCAAGAGATCACCGCCTCTGTGGCGTCTCGATTATTGCGCCTCACGCTTACTGAATATCGCCTTCAAGAAGCCGATCAGCTGGATATCGTACTCGCCGATCCTCAGCACACGCTGGCTATTCCAGAACGCGGCGGGAAGCTCCACGTGTGGTTAGGATGGAAAGATACAGGATTAATACACAAAGGCCATTTTACCGTCGATGAAATCGAATATAGCGGCCCTCCCGATACCCTGACCGTACGCGCACGCAGTGCCACCTTTAGCGGGATCGGCCAAGAGCGCACCGAGCGCAGTTGGCATAACGTCACCCTTGCCGATATCGTCAAAACGATTGCGCAGCGCCAAAGCATACAACCTCAAATCGACGCCATCTTGGGAGCCACCCGTATAACCCATATAGATCAAGTCTATGAAGGAGACCTGCATTTCTTAACAAGACTCGCCCAGCGTTATGGCGCATTCATGACGGTCAAAAATGGCGCTTTACTATTTATGCCGTTGGGGTCGGCAAAGAGCGTCCAAGGAGAAGCTTTTCCAGAGACTTACCTGACGCCCCCCGATTGTATGAGCTATCGCTATCACATCGCAGAGCGGGAACGTTATGCGGGAGTACGGGCCTATTGGTATAAATCTTCTCAAGCGTCCAGCGGTAAGCGCGCCTCGGTAGTCATTGGACAAGAAAATGGGCGCGGTTTTAAAGTCCTTCCCGAGCATTACACGAATGAAGAAGACGCCCGCGCCGCCGCAAAGGCCGAGTGGCAACGTATCCAACGCAGTCAAGCAACTCTGCATCTAACTTTCGCAGCACGACCTGAACTTTTTCCGGAAAAGATTATTACTTGCGGCGGGTTTGCTTCTGAGATAACCAATACGCGATGGAGTATTGCACAAGCCACGCATACGCTAGAAAGCAGTGGATTTACGACACGTTTAGAGTTGGAAGTGCATGATGACCCTGTAAACGCGCGCCATCGGACGCGGCTTCGATCACGAGGAAAACTCAGTGCGAGGCTATACAACACGCCTTGCTAACGAATCCTGAATAAGTCATAAAAAAACAGCCTTATCGCCAGTACCAGTTCAATACAGCCTGACAGATCTATACTCAACAGGGTCCAATGGTGGTGCTGTATTTGGGTAATAGGGCCAGAGAAAGATTGGCCAATCAGGAGATTTCTATTTTTTATTTTTTCCCCCGTCTACCGAAGCAATAGAATCTGCGCCCGACTGTAGCGTGAAAGTGTGATTATGATTCCCCTGCACATTGTGATTTCCCTGCGCATAATTATTTCCCTGTGCGCCAATATTCCCTTGCATATTTTGTCCGACCTGGGCATTTGTAAAGCTGCTACCTAGATCGCCAGGAGATATCGCCTCTGCGTCAGATTGTGCAAGCGCTTCAATCGTGACCTGCATCATCTGCAAGTGCGTAGCACGAATGGCGGGCGGTAATAAGCGAATCTTTTGAAGGAGCGCCAATTCTTGCGGTGACAGTTGCGCATCCTGTTTAATTCCGGTCATTACATACTGCGCGTCCACCCCTGCAGCTACGAGATCTGCCAGCTCTAATATGCCCATCTCTCTTTCGCCACACTCATAGTAAAAATAGACACGACGCGCTAATTGCGCATACCCCCCCATCCGCTCCTGGGTCAGTCCCAGCCTCATGCGTTCTTCTTCTAATCGATGTCCAGTTGCTTTTAACCTACGGTCCCACTCTTCAGGTGATTGACGGATTTTCTTCCCCATACATAGCCTAGTTATTTGTTTTGTGTAAAAATGCTCCTAACAAAAATAAATTCAACATTGAGAGCATATAATTAAATACTATCTGTATAAAGATGAATAGTCACTCCAACAGAATACATATCAGGTGAATACCCATGTCTCTGACGCACTATTGCCCGCACTGCGAATCCCGCGCAAAAGTCACCGGCTGCGAGCAGATAACCCGTATTACACGGCAATTGCATTATGCTTGCCGTAATACCGAATGCGGACATACCTATGTGGCATTGCTCCAGGCAATTCGCACTATCTCTCCTTCTGCAATTCCGCACCCAGAGATCACGCTGCCTTTTTCAAGACGCTCTAAAGCCCGTATTTGTGAACATTTTGAGCAAGTAGAAAAACGGGGTCTCTTGAAAGAAGGATAAGCACTTCTTTTATTTAAGATAAAAACGTATTCTAAGATCACTCAATCATACCGAGACGATGATGGAAGTCAAACTCGATCTTTTTAAAGTAGCGATGGATTTTTTGATTCAGCATCAAGCAGCGCATTTAGAGCGAGATCAATCGCTGCTTATCCAGCGCTGCATAACCCATGTCGTAGATACGGGTTCGATTTCCAAAAACACGGCAGAAGACGTGACGATGCAGGCATTTTGTGAAATGCAATCTCGCCATCAACGCCCCTATATCGATCTGACCCGTACGTCCTCTTTCGCCCTCTTTATCCATGATCCTGTCACCGCGCATAGGCATGTGTTTAGCGTAGAAACGCTGATGGGGCTAGTACGAGCGCAGGTTATACAGAGCTTATTGAGTCCGCGCATAGACCCGATATCAAGAGCCGGTCCGCCTTTTGACATACACGGGCATTAATTCCGCTCAGTATTCCCACCCCATTTTTTCTTTTATTAAAAAAATGCTTTATTCAAAGCAGAGGGAAGTTTTGACTTTTTTTCTGAAAAAAGCGGTCTTTTTTACCGCATAGCTTTGCGTTTTTTACCGGAGATGAACATGATATTGAGTAGTTTTCATTCGCAAGCACGGAATTTTATTTCTGAATATCGATATAAAGATTGGAGTAACGAAAAACTCATAGAGGAATGTACGGCGTTTCTAACTAAAGCATTGGATTCACCCTATCGCTTTTACGCGGAAGCCATAGCGTTACAAGCCCTAGCCTCCTATGAGGCGAGTGCATCAAGAAAATATGCCTATATTGATCTTACGCGTACCACTGACGCAACACTATTTATACAAAGTGGACTTAGTACAGAACATCGAGAATGGGTATTCACTATCACGGATATCCTGAAGGCAGCAGAAGAACATACGCTCTTTAGTCTACCTATACCCAGCCATTTAGCCTTCTTGGAAAAACAAAAAAAAATGACTCAATCTGAAACAGGAGCAGATTGAGATGGGTCTGCGCGGGATGGATTCCACGCTCCATCAAACTCTGTATGCACGCCTAATTGCCGATTATGGTTTTGAAGATAAAGGCACCTGGCTGCAAAAAGGACGCTGCCCTGAATGCGGAAAGAAAGAAGTGTTTACGCATACACAACACCCTTGGATTCTGCGGTGTGGTCGGCAAAATCGCTGCGGCTGGGAGCAATCAGTTAAAGATCTGTATAGCGATCTGTTCGATAACTGGTCTACGCGTTTTCCAGTATGCAAAGACCAGCCAAACGCAGCAGCGCAAGCCTATTTGCGTGATGCGCGGGGATTTGATGTAGAAAAAATTCGTGGCTGGTATACGCAAGGACAATATCGAGATAGTGCGCTCAATGTCAGTAGCGCCACCGTGCGCTTTACCGTGGAAGGCATTGTTTGGGAACGGCTTATCGATCAGCCTGAACGCTTTGGAAAGAAAGCACACTTTAAGTCGGGCAGCAGTTACGCCAGTCTTTGGTGGCAACCGCCTACGCTCAATATCCAGACTGTTAGGGAGGTGTGGCTTGTTGAAGGGATCTTTGATGCTATTGCTTTGGATCATCACGGCATTGCTGCAGTTGCTTTACTTTCCTGCACCAATTACCCAGAGAAGGCACTGGCCAGACTGGCAGCAACAGGCCATAGACCCCGCTTAATTTGGGCGCTAGATAGTGATAAAGCAGGACAACGCGGCATTATTAAAGGGATAAAGCGCGCGCGCAATGCAGGTTGGAAGTGTAAGGCAGCCCAAATTCCTCAAACTAAAAATAAGCTGGATTGGAATGATTTACATCAAAGCGAACTCCTGAGCAAAGCAGATCTGGAAACCTATCTATATCATGGTGCCCTGTTGATTGCCGATAACTCCTTTGAGCGAGGCAGGCTTTTACATCAAAAAAACCACTTAAGAGAATTTGCTTTTGAACACGGGCGGCGGTTGTACTGGTTCAAGCTCGATCAGGAACAACTCGACCGTGCTCGCGAAGCAGAGCAGGATGCTGAAGCACAGCCGATAAAAGAGGAGTCCGCCCTCAAAAACTGCAGCAACATCTCAGAAATTGCAAACTGCGCGCCACTCCCTTTGTATTATCAGGCTCATGCGGCTACAGACGAAGCCTGGTACTACTTTCGCATCGATTTTCCAAACGCCCCGTCTATTAAAAGCACGTTTACTGGTACACAAATCGCTTGTGCCAGTGAGTTTAGAAAACGCTTGCTTACCATAGCCCCTGGCGCTTTCTACTCTGGCAATAGCACGCAACTCGACCGCTACCTACGAAACAGCATGGCCCATATTCGATCGATCCAGACGATTGACTTTATCGGCTATAGCAGCGAGCACGAATGCTACGTCTTTAAAGATATTGCTATTCGTAAAGGGCAAGTCGTCACGCTGAATGAAGAAGATTTTTTTGAGTTGGGATCTATCAGCCTCAAGACGCTCAGTCAACTAGCACCGCTTTCTATCCCGCGGGAAAAAAGCAGCAAAGATCCAGATTGGCTGACTCCATTCTGGGAATGCTTTGGAGCCAAAGGAGTTATTGCGCTCGCGTTTTGGTTTGGTTCTTTATTTGCAGAGCAAATCCGAGCTGAACATAAAAGCTTTCCGTTTTTGGAAATTGTCGGTGAGCCTGGAGCCGGTAAATCAACGTTGATTGAATTTCTATGGAAATTGCTAGGGCGGCGAGACTATGAAGGCTTTGATCCCTCTAAATCGTCCCTAGCAGCTCGTGCTCGCAACTTTGCCCAAGTTTCTTGCTTACCTGTTGTACTGATTGAGGGCGAACGTCAAGAAGAGAGCAGCAAATACGCCAGATTTGATTGGGATGAACTCAAGACGGCTTATAACGGACGCTGTGTGCGGGCCACGGGTATTAAAAATAATGGCAATGAAACGCGTGAGCCGCCGTTTCGGGGAAGTGTGGTTATCAGCCAGAACACACCAGTCTGCGCTAGTGAAGCTATTTTACAGCGACTGATTCATCTGCATTTTGATTGTAGTTTGCATACGCAAGATACGAAAAACCATGCAGAGGTACTAGAGAGGATGCCGGTGGAAGCAGTCAGCTATTTTATTCTGCATGCCATCACCAGCGAAGCGCAGGTGATGGCATGCATGTTCAAGCGCACTCCCCATTACGAGCAGCAACTGCATACAAAGCCCGATATCTCACATGTGCGTATTGCAAAGAATCACGCACAGTTGATGGCGCTTGTGGACGCGTTGGCGTTGATCATTCCTCTTTCTGATAAACAGCAAGAGGAAGTGCAGGTGCAATTAATGGAGATGGCGATCAAGCGTCAGCATATGATCAATGCTGATCATCCAGTGATACAAGAATTCTGGGATACCTTTGATTATTTGAATGGAGATGGAGAGCCGCTGCTTAATCATAGCCGTGAGCCTACGCTGATCGCAGTCAATCTCAATGATTTCGCCAAACTAGCCGCAGAGCAACAGCAGAAAATACCGCTTCTAATAGATCTCAAGCGTTATTTACGAAATAGCAGATCTCGCAAATTTGTAGAGATTAAGACAGTACGCTCGGTAATTCACTCAAGAGGCTTATCTCATAAAACGGGATCTGAGGTATTGAAATGTTGGATATTCCAACGGGCAGGAGATTAGTAAGCGTTTATAGATACAGCATATCCATTACAAAGGTAAGAATTTGCTTTGGAGTTAAAGTTCTATGTTTTCCGATACCAATCCACAAGCGTGGTCAGCACTTATTCGTTTTGTTGCTGAAAAAGCCATCGACTTACTAGCTACTGATGCTCAAAATAATGTGGGGCAATCAAAAAAAACTCATATAAAGTCAAACAATGAAACGTTTAAAAACAGCCATTTACGCCCGCTACAGCACAGATAAACAGCGTGAATCTTCTATAGAAGATCAATTTCGTATTTGTCAGTTACGTGCGGAAAAAGAAAACTTTGAGATCATCAAGTACTACAGTGATGATGCAATAGGTGGCAGTACGCCGCTTGAAAAACGCTTGGGCAGTTCACAACTTCTTTCCGCTATTAATGCCAATTACATTGAGGCACTAATAGTTGAGGGATTAGACCGAATTTCTCGTGATCAAGTAGAACAAGAGCGGATTGTCCGCCGATTAGAGCATGATGGTATTGTCATTATCGGTATTGCAGATGGCTATGATAGCCGCATGGGCCATTCTCGAAAAATTTTGCGAGGTATACGCGGGCTTATCAATGAATTGTATTTAGATGATTTAAGCCATAAAACACATCGCGGCCAACAGGGACAGGTAACTCGCGGTTATACCGCTGGCGGTCGATCGTATGGCTATCAAATTATTCGAGACAAACACGGAAGCCGCTTTGAAATTCTGGAAGAAGAGGCTAATTGGGTGCGTTGGATATTTCGAAAATATGGGGATGGATGGAGTATTCAGCGCATTGCGCGCTCTTTAAACGAAAGTGGCGCGCCCTCTCCGCGCGGAAAATCCTGGGCCGTGTCGGCAATCTACGGAAGTCCGGCTAAAGGAAGCGGGATACTGAACAATAAATTATACATTGGACAATACATCTGGAATCGCTCTCGATGGATTAAAGATCCAGATACAGGAATTTCAAAGCGTATTAGTCGACCGATATCTGAATGGACTATTGTAGATACACCCCAGCTAAGGATTGTTACAGATGAACAGTGGAAAGCGGTACGGTTACGGATGGACGATAAAAGCACAGTAAGCAGAGGCCGCCCACTTAGAACGTTATTCGGTGGCCTCATGCGGTGCCCAAAGTGCGGGGGACCTATTATTGCCACTAGCCAGAGATATTATGGCTGTAATCTTGCAAAAGATCGGGGACCAACAGTATGTTCAGGCTTTTATATCCCTCGCGAAGAAACGGAAGAATGCTTGCTGAGTATGCTTCAAGAAGAGCTACTTTCTGTTGATGCTCAGAAAAAAATCAAGTCACAAATTAAGGTGATCTTAAATGAGCGTCATTTATTAAAGCGCCAGCTAAGCAGCTCCTCCCAAACGCAGCTCACAAAAATCAATACCGAGATAGAGCGCCTTGTAGATGCGATAGTCGCTTTGGGAATTTCACCAACATTGCAATCACGGCTTCAAGCAGCAGAAGCCAAACGTGAAGAAATAATAGCCGAAAATTTGAAAGTAACAGGGAGAGAGATATCGGTAGCAGAAGCTATAGCAACTGTTGGGCGTATAACAGCCGATTTAAAAAGCGCCATGGAAACTGATCCAAAACGCTCTCGAGAGATTATTTCTGAACTTATGGGAAATATTGCGCTGACTATGAGAGAAGATGGCATTTACGTTGAGCACGATGCCGTCAGCGAAAGACTTGTTTTTATTGCCTCTAGTGGCATGTCTTTAAATGGGGTTGCGGGGGCAGGATTTGAACCTACGACCTCCGGGTTATGAGCCTTGAATATAGTTTCATGATATAAAAATTTTCCTTATAAATCAATGCCTTGCACAGTTCGCACAATTGCACCCCAAGGCTGCTCAGCCTTATTCCTACGTAGCCTCTAATTTACTTTGACTGCAATTTGACTGCACTAAACAGAAGTCTTAGCTCATATTACACAGGCTTACTACCAACACTTAACTTGTCAAAAATTAGCAAATTTGCTAACATCATCCTATGAAATGGACTATCACCTATTTTTCTGAAAGCGTCCGGCAAGACATAGCAACTCTGCCTAGCGGTATTCTTGCCAGTTACCTTAGACTCATCGAAGCTATGGAGATCCATGGTGTCCATCTTCGGATGCCGCATTCGCGCATGATGGGTGGTGGCTTGTTTGAATTGCGCCCGAAAGGGCCTGAAGGCATCGGACGCGTGTTTTATTGCACACAGGTAGGCCAGCACATAGTTGTACTGCATGCTTTTGTGAAAAAGACACAACAAACACCCGAAAACGAATTGCGCATTGCCCGTAAGCGTCTCAAGGAGATACGTAATGCTTAAGAAGCGACTAAAACAAGAACCTGCTGAGCGGTACAACCCCGTGCCACACGATCAAGCTTTACACGACAAGCTACTAGCAAAGCCTGGGGTAAAAGCAGCGTACGACGCACTGGAAGAAGAGTATGCGGCACTTCATGTACTGCTTGCTGCTCGATTAGAGGCTGGCCTCACACAGGCTCAAATTGCCGAGCGCATGGGTACCACGGCGTCTGCCGTGTCTCGGCTCGAAGCATCTCTCACTAGCGAGAAGCACTCGCCATCGTTTGCAACGATGCGCAAATACGCTGCCGCGTGTGGCAAGAAGCTTATGATTTCGTTTACTTGATACTTTTTGGAACGCTTTAGCTTCATTTTGCTAGCTGCAGCATAACGTTAGCCCTTAATTTAAAAATCCCCCCATTTATGAGGTGCACTTTCAAAAGTAGGACATCGCGTCCCTGCTTTTAAAGAGCAAGCCATACGTGTGGGGTTTTTTAATGGGCCTAGCAGGCCTCACTTTAGAGACCACTTTGCATTTTACAAAAAATAAGCAAGGACTCCGGAAAAAGGTTACAAAAGTTACATTCTTCGAAATTAGCTAACTTCCCCTTATAAATCAAAGAGATACATCATTTTAAAAAAGGTTACAAAAAGGTTACAAAAGAGTTACAAGTAACCTTTTATAAAAACTGACTCTTCCTCAGAGAAGCTCTAAAAATGAGACAACATAGTCCTGTAACTGTTCTGTAACCTTTTTGTAACTCTTTTGTAACCTTTTAAAAATTAAAATTTATCTTTATAAATCAACAGCTTATAGGCCATTTTTTAACTTTGTTACTTTTGTAACCTTTTCCCCGGCCCCACAACTAGAATAGGATTCTCATATAAATAAATGGGATGCGCCTATCTCTTTTTATGATTGAGTGGAGGCTTCTAAGCAAGGGCGAAGGGTAAAAAAAGCGATGCAACAATCTGCATCAAAATGCGCTATTTTTTAGTGCTTCTTATATGCTATCCCCTTTGTGATAAAGGGCTTTCAGCGATATCGCCGTGCATCAAAAATTGTGCATTATGAAAAGAGCGCGGGCGCGGAGGACCGCATTGTGCGAGCATGAGATCGGTCTCAGATAATCGACTACGTGCTTGCTTGATGCAGCAAGTACGTGCTGTAATGCCGTAAAGCAGTATCACTTTCAACCCAAACTCTTTCTACTTTAATGGATTGATTCATAGTTTGAACCATCCAGATAGAGATATGGAAAAAAGCCCCAGAATAGTGAGATACGTTATCTCACTATTCTGGGGCCATTCACTATTGAGTAAGAAAAAAGCAAGCCCTCATTCTAAAAGCGTCTACTTATATTTTTTATAATAATAATGCAGGAGGACGTATTTTTTACTTATAACACGCACAAAACCGAATGCCT
>JASSUD010000070.1:0-12780 GCA_031963225.1 Mycoavidus cysteinexigens | reverse complement strand
TTACTGCGACTTTAAAGGGCCATACTAGCTTGGTGAGTAGCGTGGCCTATTCACCAAATGGTGGGCAGATCGCCTCGGGGAGTGATGATCAGACGGTGCGGCTGTGGGATACAGTCTCTGGAGCGCTTACCGCCACTTTAGAGGGTCATACTGGCTATGTGAATAGCGTGGTGTATTCACCGAACGGTCAGCAGATCGCATCGGGGAGTCAGGATCATACGATGCGGCTGTGGGATGCAGCCTCTGGCGCGCTGACTGCCACGTTAACGGGCCATACTGACGTGGTGACGAGCGTGGTGTATTCGCTGAACGGTGAGCAGATCGCTTCGGGAAGTTATGATCGTACGGTGCGGGTGTGGGATAGAGACGCTGAGGAGCCTCTCCACACATTAACGGGCCATACTAATTGGGTTCATAGCGTGGTGTATTCGCCGAATGGCCAGCAAATTGCCTCGGGGAGTGGAGATGAGACGGTGCGGCTGTGGAATGCAGACTCAGGGGCGCTTACCGATACGTTAAAGGGCCATACTAACCGGATTCAGAGCGTGGCGTATTCGCCGAACGGTGAGCAGATTGCCTCAGTGGGGTTGGATAAGACGGTGCGACTGTGGAGTGCGCGCTTTGTTCCGCCTAGCCATAAAGTAATTGGCCATACTAGCGCTGTTAATAGCGTGGTGTACTCGCCGAACTGTGAGCAGATCGCTTCGGGGAGTGATGATAATACGGTGCGCCTGTGGAATGCAGACTCAGGAGCGCTTACCGCCACTTTAAAGGGCCATACTAAGGGGGTTACTAGCGTGGTGTATTCGCCAAACGGTCAGCAGATCGCCTCAGGGGGGGGCGATAAGACGGTGCGACTGTGGGACGCGCAAACCGGGGACCTCGCGCGCACCTTACAAGGGCATACCTCCACTGTTAGGCGCGTGGTGTATTCGCCCAACGGCCAGCAAATCGCCTCGGGCAATCATGACGAGACAGTGCGGCTGTGGGACGCGCAAACCGGGGCCCTCGCGCACACCTTACAATGGCATACCGGCTCGACTGAGGGCGTGGTGTATTCGCCCAACGGCCAGCAGATCGCCTCGAGCAGTTGGGATAAGAAGGTGCGGCTGTGGGATGCGCAAACCGGAGTTCTCACGCACGCCTTACAAGGGCATACTTCCTCCGTTAGCAGCGTGGTGTATTCGCCCAGCGGCCAGCAGATCGCCTCGGGTAGTGATGACAATACGGTGCGGCTGCGAGATGCGCAAACCGGGGTCCTCGAGCATATCTTACAAGGGCATACCTCCACGGTTTTGACGGCGGTGTATTCGCCCAGCGGCCAGCAGATCGCCTCGGGCAGTAAGGACAAGACGGTGCGGCTGTGGGATGCGCAAACCGGGGCCCTCACGCACACTTTACGAGGGCATACCTCCTATGTTTGGAGCGTGGTGTATTCGCCCAGCGGCCAGCAAATCGCCTCGGCAAGTGATGATGAGACGGTACGGCTGTGGGATGCGGCATCAGGACAGTGTGTTGCGGTGATTCGAGATTGTAGTGGATGGGTCACCAGTCTTGCCTGGAAGGTTACCCCCAACGGCCAGTACTTAGTGGCGGGTAGTTGCGATACATCGGTTCGTGTGTGGCAAGTGATCGAAGCAGAAGGTGACTGTCAGGTGCGCTTGTGCTGGAGTTCAACGCATGCTGCACTTAATGTGGAAAAGGCCTCCATCTGGGAAGTGCAAGGCTTAAGCCCGGTCAATACACGACTCTTGAAGCAACGCTGGGCAGTGGGTCTGCCCTCTCATATGGCATGATGGAATAAAAAAGAGAAGCGCCAAGCTTTTTTGAGTGAGGGGTCGCCATTAAGAAAGGGGCTTTGTTTCAAACCGAAAAAACCTCCTTTCCCAGCGTGTCGTTCAGATGCCTCAACTATACTTGGAGCGGTTGGATCTCCAGTTCAAAGTAGGTTTATGGCTACTTTTACAACCAGAATAATCTTATAAATATTTCAGTGCGTTACAGGATTGCCTGCATACCTCCATTTATCATCCATTTCTTCAAGCTCGGTGTCTATTTCCCGTAGTACTCGGGCTTCATCGCTGTTCACATTTACGGGTTTCGCGCCGCGGATCAACTAACTCACAAAAGTAGGGGAGCGGATCAAGTAGAATCTTATCTTTATGAAAAAGCATCCCAGCTAACATTTTTTCAGCTATAACCCTACTTTTTTATAGCGCGATCGCTCTGTCTTCCGCCATACCACACAACAAAAAATGAATAATTTGCAGTATCGCTCAATTTCGCTCTCCTATGCGTTAGTCCAGCCTTGACTTTTGATTTCATTAGCTACACGCGAACCCTATAACCCAGTTCTACGACTAAAAGTAGACGCTTTTGCACGATAATGAAAGGGCTTTTATGATTGACCGTACCCCGCCTGCCACGGGATCCAGCTCGTATAGTCATACACCACTATTACCTACGCATACTCCTTTAGATCAAGCCAAAAGTTTACTGCAGCAAGCAGTACACTATTTTTCGTCTGGAGAGGTGCAACAGGCAGCGGCTTGTGCGATTAGAGCCAGCGAATACCTTAATGAAGCACGCTATTTGCTCCCCCGTGCTACGCAAGATTTCCATAATGATTTTGGCGTATCGCAGGCGTTGTTTGAGGAAATCTCATTCCAGCTCAATCAAAAAAGAGAGGCATTTCCATTTCCTGAAGTAGCGCATCCTGTCTCGATACCTCTGACAGATAATGCCTCCTTTGCCGGAGATAGGTCCATTACCTCCCCACTCGCTTTGCGTCCTTCGAAGCGTGCAGGGAGCTTAAGCATCGAACATCGATCGGCCAAAAGAGCCAACACGCCACAGCCTATAAGCATTGCTTCTGAAGCAAGCGACATGGACTCCATATCAGCAGCATTCTCAATGCTTTCTCCAACAAGATGGAACGTCCAGGCTTTCTTCTCTTCCTCTCCATCGTACTTCTCGAATTCCATCTCCAATCAGCCACTATCGAGAGACGTGGTTACGCCCGAAAAAAATAAAATACTCGATCTCTTATTTAAAGAGATGCTGTCGTTACTGAAATCGGTAGAGGTGCCCAGTCAACCCAGTCTGTTTATCGTTTATGCGCACAACTGCGATGCTGCTGGCGAGGCTAAGGCGGAGATAGCCCGATATTTAATCGAACAATTATCTGAACTCTGCGTCAAACTGTATTCGGATCAAACACCGCTGGCGCAACCCTATTCGGGTTTACAGCAAGCTCCGAGAACAGAAAGTCAGCTAGAAGATATCTTAATCAGTCAACTGGGTTTGCTGCCGACTTCGCTAAGAAGGGGGATCCATCCAGTAGATAAGGTGGTTGTCTGCTGTTCAGAGGTTTTAGCGCAGTATTTAAAGTGGGCGCACTATCCCGCATTTTATGAGCAGCTTCAAGCCGCCTATGACGTTGATGTGCGCCAACAGAGCGACACGCATATTCGTGAAGTCGTTAAGGCATTCTATAAAAAAGACGGCTTCCATCACGTACTTACAGAAATTGCCTTTTTACAAATCCGAGCCAAGGACCGAGGCGATGCACACGGCATTATTCCCGTGGAGTTAACTGCAAACAGTCATGAACCGTACTTGGACCTTTTTATGTCTGAAGCCACGGTTCGCATCGGCGATATTCCTCGCTTGGAATGGCAAGCTAAAGCAGGGCAGCCCGTATATCAGAATGAAGGCCGGCACGCGGTACTGCTTAAGCTTATTGAGCGACTGTTAGCGAGAAGCGATATGCATCGCACTGCGTTGAGCCAGTTTTGGCAAGAATACAGCACGTTTATGGATTGGTTAAAACTTCAGCCTGCCTCTTTGAGCGCGGCTGCGTGCACAGAGCGCATCAACCATATATTGAACAAGGTACGCACAGCCCTCGAGGAGCAAAGATTGCGGCCACATCGTCTCTCCTTAACCGATCTGCGCACTGCGCTGTATCAGAGCTATAAGCTATCCGATCTGTCGATACAACGGGTATCGGGCGATAAAATGTCGCTAGCTGACTGTTACATTAATCTGGCGATGGTGGAAAGTCAGGCGCAGAGAGAAAAAGACAAAGAAGAATTGAAAAAGCAAGCCGCAGTTTTTGAACGCTTGCCCAGCAGTGAACTGCAGCGACTTGAGGCGGCCAACCCAAACAAGTTAATTGCGTTAGAGAAGCTTTTTGAGGCACAAAAATTACGTGACGGCTCAGAAGGTATCCCTAAAAGGATTCTCATTCAGGGGCGAGCGGGGATAGGCAAAACCACTTTATGCAAAAAGCTGGTGTATGAATATTATCGCAACGGTTTATGGCAGGATATTTTTGACAGTATCCTGTGGGTGCCGCTACGACGGCTTAAGACCGCCTCGCAGACAACTTCTATACACTGCTTAGAAGATTTACTGTGTCACCGTTATTTTTCAAATCATGGCAACGCCGAAGCTCAGGCTTTAGGGAAAACCTTTCTTGACCATCAAAACAAGACTTTATTTATCCTGGATGGTTTGGATGAAGTCACGGAAATGTTTAGTGAAAATCATCCTTTAAATCATTTCTTAAAACATCTCCTTAATCAGTCTTATGTGTTAATTACGTCCCGCCCGGCAGGGGTTAACTCCTCTCAGTGCAATGAGCTGGATTTGGAATTGGAAACGATCGGATTTAACACAGAGAATGTCCAAACCTATATTCAAAAATTTGCGCCTGAATCGAAGCAAGCAGAGATTCAGCAATTTATTGACCGCACACCTTTAATTCAGAGTTTGGTGAATATCCCGATTCAGCTGGATGCGCTGTGTTATAGCTGGAATAGTTTACCCAAAAACCAAACCGTGACCATGGCTAGTTTATATGAAGCGATGGTGAGTAGATTATGGTCAAAGGATAGTAAGCGTTTAGAGAAAAGGAAATCTGAAGAGAAGCTGATAGCGTATAAATTAAAAGAGCGGATCGCGCCTGAAGAGAACTATTTAAGTTACTTAGCTTTTAAGGGTTTAGAGGCGGGGAAAATTGAATTTAGTTGGGAGGATCTGTCTATATGTGAAGAAGAGTTATACAAAACAGGGGGTATCGACACCGATACCTATAAATTGAAGGCCACCTCTTTTTTACATACTGCGGATGCTGAAGAAGCAGATGAAGAAAAGCGCTCCTATCATTTCTTGCATTTAACGTTTCAGGAATTTTTTGCAGCGAAATTTTTAGCACGACATTTACACACCCAGATAGAAATGGCAGGAAAGCGCCCATCCCTATCAACGGGGCATGCGGTACAAACTAAGCTAGACATTGTGCCGAGCCTGAAGGAACTCGAAGCCTTTATTGCGACGCACAAATATCATCCTCGTTATGAGATTGTATGGTGGATGGTCTCGGGCTTGCTTAAAGGTAGTGCGCTAGAGTATTTCTTTACACTATTAGAAGAGGCTCCGCGTGATCTGATCGGTATACGTCATCAGCAGGTGATGATGGGATGTTTAAATGAAGCGCGCACTCAATTGAAGACAACCACTAGGACGGAGTTAGAAAAGGGATTCCTGCAGTGGTTGGATTTCGAGATAGAAAATGGACGAAGCTCTTACAGCTGCCTAGGTAGTCAGAGGGTTTTTCCAGAATATCTATTGCTTGATAGCCTGAATCAGGCTGAGAGAAAGAAAAAGAATAAGGTGATAGCGACTTTTGGAGAACGTCCTGTTTTGTCACCCGACGCGCTCCAGGTATTGATCTCCTCATTGAAGGATGACGATGAAGGTGTCAGGGATGCGGCCGCCAGGGCCTTAGGCCGCCAGAGTACGCTGTCACTCGACGCGATCCAGGCATTGATCTCGACCTTGAAGGATGAAGACGGGAAGGTCAGGGATACGGCCACCTGGGCCTTAGACAGCCATAGTAAGCTGTCATCCTATGTGGTCCAGGCATTGATCTCCTTTTTGAAGGATGAAGACCTGAATGTCAGGGATGCGGCCGCCAGGGCCTTAGGCAGCGATAGTAAGCTGTCATCCTATGCGGTCCAGGCATTGATCTCCTCATTAAAAGATGAAGACGGGAAGGTCAGGGATGCGGCTACCAGGGCCTTAGGCAGCCATAGTGAACTCTCATTCTACGCGGTCCAGGCATTGATCTCCTTTTTGAAGGATGAAGACTGGGAGGTCAGGTATGCGGTCGCCCGTGCCTTAGGCAGCCAGAGTACGCTGTCAACCGATGAGGTCCAGGCATTATTGGTCTCCTCCTTGAAGGATAACCATAAAGATGTCAGGGATGCGGCCGCCGGCGCCTTATACGGCCAGCATACGCTGTCAACCGATGCGGTCCAGACATTGGTCTCCTCCTTGAAGGATGACGATGAAGACGTCAGGTATGCGGCTGCCAGAGCCTTAGGCAACAATGGTAAGCTGCCAACCGATGCGCTTCAGGCATTGATCTTCTTTTTAAAGGATGAATGTAAGATCAGGTGTGTGGCCGCCGGCACCTTAGACAGCCAAAATACGCAGTCATCCGATGTGCTCCAGGTATTGATAACCTCCATGAAAGATGACGATGAAAACGTCAGGTATGCGGCCGCCAGGGCCTTAGGCGGCCAGAGTATGCTGTCAGCCGATGCGGTCCAGGCATTGATCTCCTCATTGAAGGATGACGATGAAGATGTCAAGTATGCGGCCGCCAGGGCCTTAGAGGACCAGCATACGCTGTCAACCGATGCGGTTCAGGTGTTGGTCTCCTCATTGAAGGATGACGATGAAGATGTCAGGTATACGGCCGCTAGTGCCTTAGAGAACCAGCGTACGCTGTCAACCGATGCGGTCCAGGCATTGGTCTCCTCATTGAAGGATAACCATAAATGTGTCAGGTATGCGGCCGCTAGTGCCTTAGGCAGCCAGCGTACGCTGTCAACCGATGTGGTCCAGGCATTGGTCTCCTTATTGAAGGATGACGATGAAGGTGTCAGGTATGCGGCCGCTGGTGCCTTAGAGAACCAGCGTACGCTGTCAACCGATGCGGTCCAGGCATTGATCTTCTCATTGAAGGATAAAAACGTATCTGTCAGATGTCAGGCCGAAATGGCCTTAGGCGGCCAGAGTACGCTGTCACCCGACGCAATACAGGCATTGATCTCCTTTTTGAAGGATGGCGATAAATTTGTCAGAGAGGCCGCCACCTCTTTTTTAGAGACCCAAAGTACGCTGTCAACCGATGCGGTCCAGGCATTGATTTCCTCCTTGAAGGATGATGATAAGGATGTCAGGTATGAGACCGCTAGCGCCTTAGGCGCCCATACGAATCAGCTTTTTACTTTGCTTGCGCGTTTGGAGCGAGATCAGGTAGAAGCACTTTATGCTCAGGTCTTGTTTCCGTATAGCTGTGAACAGATCGCGCCACTTTATATCCAAAACAAGCAACTTCACTTTTATACGCCAACGGGGCTTGGGCGACCGATTCCGCTAACCTCGAAAGAGATTCAAGAGATTACAGAGGCCTTTAAGACTGTTCAGGCAGAAGCGGGGATCATTTCACGGGACTGACATGTCGGATTCACTGATCACGTATTCGCCTTGATGGAGAACGCGAGAAGATCACCAAATCGTGCTTTTATAAGTGGCGACAACGGCTATCCAAAGAAGTAAGTGCAGTGAAAGCAGGGCCGCAATTAATCGCTGTGCCCTTATCGATGGGCGAGCTTACTTTGCTGCTGGAGTTAAATACCCCAAGCGGTTATGTGATTCGGTTAAACCAGGCTGCCCACGTGAACTTGCTGCTGGCCGTACTGAAGGCGTTACCGTATTCTGATACGGCTATTGCCATTTTGGAGCGCCGGCTTGCAATAAAGCAGGTACTTGAAAAAAAAGTGTGTGTGGAAAGCGGATATAAAACTTTTGTTTTTGTTTATAAGGGGAAGGGTGTTAAGCAAACCTCTACCAAAGCTTGGTACAAAGCTATAAAAGCTTCTGGTTTAAAAAATTTCCGCAGGCATGATTTGCGGCATACCTGGGCAAGTTGGCACACGCAGGGAGGAACGCCTGATCGCGTGTTGAAAGAGCTTGGCGCGTGGTCAACGATGCAGATGGTGCATCGTTACGCGCATTTAAATGCGGAGCACTTGGTGCCGTGGGTGCGATCCCATACTTAGGTGTATTTTAGCTACACTGCTTTATTTTTGAAAACTTACTTCGGGCTGGAACCCTTATATTTATTGGTGGGTCGTGTAGGATTCGAACCTACGACCAATGGATTAAAAGTCCAGTGCTCTACCAACTGAGCTAACGACCCGTTCCAGCGAAAGCGCGAGATTGTAATGGGAAATACAAAGGATTGGAAGCGGTATTGCTTTATTTTTATGAAATAAGTGAATTATTTTGTGTCGGAAGGGGAAATTTTGCCCTGTTAGGGCGTTTTGGCAGCTTAAGTTGGGTTGATCTTGCTTTAATGTCTATCAACCCAACGCAAAGCTGCAATTCCCAATGCGAGGTAGAGTAAGCCAGGCATGGCGGTTACTAGGGGGGCAGGCCAGGTTTTAAGGGTGCCGATGTGGGAGAAGAGGGTGTTTACTAATTGGAAGCTCATGCCTAGCATGATGCCGCCGAAGACTTTTATGCCTACTACCCCTGCCCGGGTATGTAGATAAGCAAAGGGGAGGGATAGGGTGAGCATGACGAAGATGGCAAAAGGGTAAGCAAATTTACGCCATAGCGCGATGTCGTAGCGTTGGGTGTCTTGGTGGTTTTCTTTTAGGTGGTGGATATAGGAAAACAGGTTTTGTATAGACATTTGTTCTGGTGCTACTAGCAAAACGGACAGAATTTCTGGGGTGATTTGGGAGCGTAGTAGGTATTCTGATCGCTTAATTTGCTTGGATTGATAGGTTTGTGCCAGGGTATCTCTTGCGGCTTTACTGGTTGTTGATGTAGCGGTTTTGATAACGGGGTCGGTTATGTCTGCCAGGTGGGTGCTGGTGACGTTTCTGAGTTGCCAGTGGTCTGGGGGGGCAAAGAGTCCGCTTTCGGCTAGATGGAGGTTGATAAGCCGAAAGGTGGAGTCAAATTCATAGATGCGTACGCGCTCTATGCTGCCGTCTGGTTTGAGTTCGCCTACATTTACAAAGCGCATGATGGATTGCGATGTGGGTTTAGCGGTTGAGGGAGAACGGGGCATAGAGGGTTTTTGCGTGGGTGCGCTCAGTGTTTCTTGTTTTTCAAGCTCCAGGGTGTCTTTGACCCATACGCCAGATCTGAAGTTGGAGGATACCGCTGAACCTAGGGCGTCGAGTTTTATGCGCTCGGAGATTTGATCTGCGTAGGGGGCGACCATTTCGCCTATAAAGAAGATCATGGCAACGATAGGCAGGCCGATTTTCATTAAGGTGCGTAGTGCTTGTCCAATGGATAAGCTAGAGACGCGGAAAATCGTATATTCAGAGTTTGCTGCTAGCGTAGCAAAGACGTAAATAGCGCTGATGAGCGCGGCGATGGGGGTTATTTCATAAAAGCGAGAGGGGATGTGTAAGGCTACTCGTATGAGTGCGTAGACGAGTCGATAGTTTCCGCGTCCTACTGAATCTAGTTCATTGAGCAGGTCGAAGAAAAAAAAGAGCCCTGTAAAAGCAAGAAGTATAAAGGCAAACGCTTGGTATATTTGTCGAGCTAGATAGCGTTCATAGAGAAGCATGGATTAGTGCTCCTTACTGGGGTTATTCCAAGTGGCGCGCCTACCTAATAAGTAAGTTTTAAGCAGGGTGCTAAAGCTTTGGTGTTGCGTGCGTAAGATAAAGAAGAAGGTAGTTCCTAGAGCTACAACAGCGTGTAGTGCCCACACTCCCACACCGAAAGAAAGTTTCTTTTGTTCAATCCAAGCTTGCACCACATTGAGCATATTGGAGTAGGTGAGATAGATTAGTACGGCCATAATTAAATTTAAAACGCGCCCACGATACGGGTTTTGGTAAGCCAGAGGAATGGCGAGAAGTATCAAATTAAGAGCGGCTAGCGGTAGGCCTGCTCTCCAGGCAAGTTCTGCTAAGTTTATAACGGTTGGATTTTTAATGAGGTCCAGCGTAGATAAGCTGGTGGTCAGGGGCGCTGTTGCGCGTTGTGGGTTTTCTATACGTAAGCCATAGCGCTCAAATTCCATAATGCGGTAGTCGGGTTGTCCGGGCGAGCCATCATAGCGGCGGCCACTTTCGAGGATAACGAAGCGTTCTCCATCTGGTTGTGTTTCTATTTGGCCCTGGCTGGAAACTACCACGCTCACTTTTTGTTTTTGCGTATTGGCAACAAAAACATTGCGCACGCGAGTGGCATTGGCAGAGAGGCTTTCTATAAAAAAGACATAGTGATTGGAAGGGGATTCGCGGAATTGTCCCGGGGAAATTAATGCAATCTCATCGCGCTGTGCAAAGCGTTCGCGTAATTGCATGGTTTTTTGATGCGACCATGGCCATCCTACAAAGGAAAAGAAGGCAATCAATACGATAAGCGGGGCGCAAAAGAGCAGGATAGGCCGAATAAAATCAGCCAAGCTCACCCCTGCAGACATCCACACCACCATTTCAGAGTCTCGAAACCAACGGGTAAGGACGACTAAAACGGATACAAAAAGGGTAACCGTCAGCATCACCGCACAATAGCCGGTCATGACTAGGCCAATCATCATCAGCATGTCACGCGGGTCTATATCGCCTGAAGCAGCTAATCCTACAATGCGAATCATCATGCTCGCGAGCAGGGCGGTGGCTAGTACAAGAAATACTGCACCTGCGGTATAAGCGAGCTCGCGCTGCAGTGAACGTTCAAAAATCATAAGTAGACAGGTATGAGGGCGCAGATGTGCTTAAAAATAAGCAAGAAACGATCTGAAAGAGGTAAATTATGCGTTTCGCAGTATAAGTACGATCTAAAAATCGCGGATAATTACGCTTTTGTTTTTCAGGCTCTTGGCAAGGGGTAAAAAGGAATGGAATTTAGCATAAAAGTGCATGATTGGAGCCAGGCTTCTACAGGGTTAAGTGAAGTTAAAACTGCAAGTAAAGCGAGCGCGCATGATTGTTTAGTAGTAGGGGTGTTTTCAAAGGCATCTGGCGATGCTGCAAATGGAGCGACTAGCACGGTTGCAAAAAAAGCCTCTGTGAAAGGGGCTACGAAAGCATTGCAAGAACCTCTTTTTGGTGCTGCAGCCTATGTAGATCAGCGCACACAAGGGTTGATTACGCGCTTAATTGAAGAAGGTGATTTTAATGGTGCGCTTCAAACTACTTTAATGTTGCATAGCGTTTCTGATATCTCTGCTAAACGTGTTTTGCTCGTCGGGTGTGGGGCTAAAGAGACCTATAGTGCTACTGCGCATGCTAAAGCAGCAAGTGCCGCGTGGAAAACCTTATTTGCAACGCAAATTAACGATGTGCTTTGGGCTTTGCCTGCTTTTACCTCACCAAGCATAGAGGCAAAAGACGATGGGACAGAAGCAAAAATGGCACAGGCAGTGCGTGCTGTAGTGAAAAGCGCCTTTGCACAGGCTTATCAATTTAATCAGATGAAAAGCCAACCAGAACCGGCTTTGCATCTTCCAGCAAAAGTTACTTTAGCATTAGATGAAAATGCAGCAGCGCTGAAGACTTCCTTTGCAAAAATAGCCCAGCAAGCGGTAGAGCAAAGTATGGCAGAAGCAGAAGGAATACGTTTTGCACGCGATCTCGCCAACCTTCCTGGCAATGTATGTACACCGACTTATCTGGCCGAGGCGGCCAAGGAATTGGCTTCGGAATTTGACTTAAAACTGGAAGTGCTCAGCCAAAAGCAAATCGAAGCGCTTAGGATGGGCTCTTTTCTGTCGGTGGCAAAAGGGTCTGTTGAACCTCCTAAATTTATTGTTATTCGTCATCTCGGCGCAGCAGAAAAAGACGCTCCCATCGTGCTGGTAGGCAAGGGAATTACCTTTGATTCCGGCGGCATTTCACTCAAGCCAGGTGAGGCGATGGATGAAATGAAGTACGACATGTGCGGAGCAGCCTCTGTACTCGGCACCTTGCGCGCAGTTGCACGCATGAAGCTTAAGCTCAATGTGATTGGTGTTATTCCCACTTGCGAAAATATGCCTAGCAGCAAAGCAAGCAAGCCTGGCGATATTGTTAAAAGTATGTCAGGGCAAACGATTGAAGTGCTTAACACCGATGCAGAAGGGCGCCTTATTTTGTGTGATGCCTTAACGTATGTAGAACGCTTAAAGCCTGCAGCCGTTATTGATATCGCCACACTTACAGGTGCTTGCGTCATTGCACTGGGGAATCATCACAGTGGCTTGTACGCTAGAGAAGAAGATAATGACTTAGCGCAAGCGCTTATTTTGGCTGGACAAGAAGCAGCCGATTCCGTTTGGCGCATGCCATTGGATGAAGAGTACCAAGAGCAATTGAAATCCAATTTTGCTGACATGGCAAATATCGGCGGACGCCCAGCCGGAAGCGTAACGGCTGCTTGTTTCCTAGCGCGCTTTACCAAAGCCTACCCTTGGGCGCATCTCGATATTGCAGGTACAGCTTGGAAGGGCGGTAAAGAAAAAGGTGCAACAGGTAGGCCTGTTGGGCTTTTGACGCAATTTTTGGTGCAGAAAGCAGCGAGTTAATGGATAAGACTTCTTTTTAAACCGACTGGTAGGTTGGTGGTGACGAAGGAACCCCAACATGCATACCACCGACTTGTAATCCTGCATATACAGGTTTTAAAAAGCCAGCGGTCATCATGTTGGGGTTCGTACCTCACCACCAACCTACAATGAACGGT
>JASSUD010000029.1:0-31991 GCA_031963225.1 Mycoavidus cysteinexigens | reverse complement strand
CTATCTGGGAAGTGCAAGGCTTAAGCCCGGTCAATACACGACTCTTGGAGCAACGCTGGGCAGTGGGTCTGCCCTCTCATATGGCATGATGGAATAAAAAGAGAATCGCCAGCCTTTTTTGAGTGAGGGATAGCCGTTAAGAAAGGGACCGTGCTTCAAACCTAAAAACCTCCTCTCCCAGCGTGTCGTTCAAATACAGCAACCGCGCTTGGAGAGGTTGGATTTCCAATTCAAAAAAAGCATTTCGGGCTTTCTCTACATCGCCAAATCCTCCTGCGTTGCTTGGCACAATACCGAGCAGCTGCGGAGGTACGCGGTGCGCCGCTAATAGATCATCTCGCGTAATATTTTTAATGTTGAAAAACTCATCGCGGGCATGCACTTCAGAAACTGGGATGAGCTGAATCCCGTCTTTTTTGCCATTCGGCGCATACATAAACAGGTTTCTAAAATTGCCTGGGCCTTTGCTCTCTTTAAGGGCTTGGCGCAGCGCATCGATATCAGCTTCTTGTTGCGCCGGATCGGTCATATACAGAATAAAACCCGCATGGCTGCCGTTTTCGTAATATTTGCGTCGAAACAAGGTGGCGGATTCATTGAGCCAAGCGGAATGTAAAGCCCCGAGATATTGTGGTAAGCCGTATACCTCCTGATTGATATCGGGTTCCATTACCTGTATGACGCTGTTTTTTTCGAAGGAATGGACTTCAGCACCATGTACAAAGTACCAACTCTGCAAATCTCGCCCTCGGCGTGTGTATTTGGCGAGAATAGGTTGAAGTGCTTGTAGCTGGCCTAAACGATTGGTGCGCTTTTCCAGATACCCATTACCAAATATTAAAAAGTCCTGCACAAAACGACAAAAAGCTTCTCCCGAGAGCAGCGGGTGCGGGATAAAAGACGATACCAGTTGATCGCGTTTAAATTGCAACGCAGAGCCATGGTGTGCACTGGCTCTAAATGATTTGGCGAGTCCTTCCCAGCTTATCGGTGGTTCAAACCAGCGATCATAGGCGGTGCACTGCAAATAATCGAGCAGATCACCTCCCTTTAATACCGGCGTGGGCTCACCAAACGTAAACAGGTCCATCTAATAAAACTCCAAAAATCCACCGGTACAGCCACTTAAGCCTTCAAGCGGTGCGTTATCGAGTGCATGTAAACACGCCCAGGCTAAATCGGCATGGCCGGTTTCTTTATTGCGTGCGGCGGTATAGGTGACTTGTCGCTGACCAGGCGTTAAGGTTTCTCGAATTGCCATAAAGGCTTTGGCTAAGTCGGACGCACCGGCATCAAATTGCAAGCGTCCGCGCTGCATCATCGCGCGGCCTTTCATTACTAAACGTGCTTTGATTTCAGGCGAATAGTGCAAACCCCGCACTGCAGGAAAAAAGGATTTGACCAACTGAAAAACCCCCTGGCCGATACCGGTGATATCCATCGTAATCGCGCTGACGTGATAGCGTTGCATCAGCTGCTGAATTTGTTTCGCTTGTTGCTCAAAATCGATGCCACGCCACTGATGCTTTTCCAGCACGCGATAGATTCCTTTGGCCTGTGCTGGTGGAGCAAGCACCACACATCCCGCTGCGTCAAGCGATAGTGCGGGGTCATAGCCTATCCAGACGGGGGTATCGCCCAAAGGGCGCAGCGTTAAAGGTTTAAAGTCTTCCCAAACCTCCCAGGTATCGACCATGCAACGCTTCAGATCAGCCAATGGAAAAACGGACGCCGTATCATCGATAAAAGCGCATTGCAGCAAATTCGCATAATCGCTGGCGCTGTATTCTTGCTGGAGTATGGATATATCAAAGAGGTTACATCCGCCAGCCAATGCATCGTCAATCGTGACAATCTGCCTCCACTGCCCATCTGCACAGAGTTTTCCGGCTTGCAGGGCATCATGACTAATATCGATATCAATGTGCTGCGCTTTGGATCTGCCTTTATTGAAATGCGCACCACTCCAAAACGTATACGCATCGTGACCCAGACTAGACGGTGTAGAAAAGTACGTTTTACGCCAACGTGCTTGCATCGCCATCCCTGATGCGACTTTGTTCAAAGTCGTGAACTGCGGGACCCAAAAATATTCATCAAAATACAAATTACCGTGATAGCTCTGCGCGGTACGGGTATTCGTGCCTAAAAAATACAGCGTGGCTCCATTCGCAAGGATGATCGGATCACCGCGTAGCTCCACCTCCACCGCTTCTTTTGCAAAGCGCACCACATACTGTTTAAACACATGCGCTTGGGCTTTGCTTGCCGATAAAAAAAGCTGATTGCGACCGGTGTCTAACGCATCCAATAATGCTTCTCGAGCGAAATACCAGGTAGCGCCAATTTGGCGGGATTTGAGGATATTGCGGGAACGATGCGGGCTGGCTTGATACCAGACCTGTTGATAGTCAAACAGCGTCTCTAGAAAGAGGGCTTTAAGTTTTTGAGACTGCGCTTCGGAAAAAGTATTGCGGGCAGGCTTTGGAGTAAGAGCCTGTTTTGCTTTTGGCGCACTGCCTATCAGGCGTTCTATCTGCCGACCTAATAGATCAATTTCTTTATAGTCTTTACCTTCCTTATGGTCTTTGGCGATCAGCATGCGTAGACGCTGCTCGAGAAGATCTTCTAATCGTTCAGGCAGCGTACGCACTTCCCACCCATCCCGCGCTTTCCAAGAAGCCACTGTAGCCCGGTGCATGTGCAAATGACGTGCAATAGCAGAGATCGACCAACCGTCACTAAAAAGGCGGCGAGCATGGTGTCGTACATCAGAAGGGCAGGTGGGAGGCATGGCATGAACGTACCCCTATTTATCGTATGGATGGTCCTATTTCTTCTCTCGTAGTGGCTACCAGATACAAAAGGAGTTGAACCCGCAGCAAAGTTTGTGGACGATGAACACTCTTCTATTTTTATAAGGTGTTTGGCATGGCTGCTTCTGCTGCTTTTTTTCGGGTAGCGATGGAAGGCCCCACGGTAGACAAGCGCACGATACCGCGTGCATGGCTTGAGCAAATGGCAGCGAGCTATGACCCCACACGGTATGGAGCACGCGTATTTATTGAGCATAAGCGGGGGGTGATGCCCGATGGCCCTTTCAAAGCCTATGGCGATGTATTGACGCTTAAAACTAAAGAAGAAAGCAACGGCAAGCTCGCTCTGTATGCGCAGATTGATCCATTGCCAGAGATGGTAGAGCTTATTCAAGCTCGTCAGAAGGTGTATTCCAGTATTGAAGTCGATCCGGACTTTGCCGAAACTAAATCAGCGTATTTGGTGGGCTTAGGCATTACCGATAGCCCTGCGAGTTTAGGTACCGAACGGCTTTCTTTTTCAGTTCATCCTGTATCCAGAGATAGCTCTATGAATCCTATTGTGTCTGAAGCCGTAGAGATGGAGGCAGAGCACGCTGTGTCTTCTTCTACCGCTACCTTTTCTGTGGAGCGTGATGAGGGTACGCCCTCTAAAGAAACGTCTTCTGTACTCAGCAAAGTCAAAAGCATGCTGGGCTTTGTGCAATCTACCACGCATGCAGCACACAAGATGCAGCTAGAAGATTTAACCCGTGCGATCGAAACTTTAGCAGCCCATGCGCAAACGCAAAATGCGCAACAGCATCAGCTACGCGAAGACTTTGAGGCATTGAAGCACGCGCTAGCGCATACACCCGATGCACCGCCACGCCCACTCGCCACAGGTGCACATGCCGTACACCTGACGGATTGCTAAATTGCTTCTTATTGGAATGCCTTATGCGCGAACTGACCCGAAAAAAGATCGATGGCTACCTAGCCCACATTGCCCATCTCAATCATATTGAAGATGCAACCCAAAAGTTTGATGTGCAGCCTGCCGTACAACAAAAGCTCGAGAAAAAACTGCAAGAATCGAGTGCGTTCTTATCGCAAATCAATATGGTGGGCGTGAAGGCGCAAGAAGGCGAAAAGCTCGGATTGGGTATAGGGCGCCCGATTGCCAGTACCACCGATACCCGTAAACAAGGCCGTAAAACGCAAGATCTGACGACGATAGACAGCCATCGATATCGCGCTGAACAGACCAACTTTGATACGCACCTGACCTATTCCAAGCTCGATGCATGGGCAGAGTTTGATAACTTTCAGATACTGATTCGCGATGCGATCGTGCAACAGGAAGCGCTGGATTGCATCATGATTGGGTTTAATGGCGAAAAACGGGCCCCTACCTCGGATAAAGATACGCATCCGCTATTACAGGATGTGAATATTGGGTGGTTACAGCATTACCGCAATCAAGCTCCCGAGCGCGTATTGCAGGAAGGAAAGCATTCAGGCCAGATCACGATTGGGCCAGAAGGGGATTATGCCAATCTCGATGCATTGGTCTTTGATGCCGTCAATAATCTGATTGATCCATGGCACCAAGAAGATACCCGGCTGGTGGTAATTTGTGGCCGTAAGCTCTTACAAGACAAATATTTTCCGATCATCAATGCCAACCACTCCCCGCACAATATGCTCGCAGCAGATGTGATTCTAAGCCAAAGGCGCATTGGCCACCTTCCTGCAATTAGTGTGCCGTCATTCCCAGCCAACGGGCTGATGGTGACGCGTCTTAAAAATCTATCCCTGTATTCACAGATTAGCGCACGACGACGCAGGCTGGTCGATAACGCGGAATTTGACCGTATAGAAAACCGCGAATCCAGCAATTATGCGTATGTGGTCGAAGATTTCGGTGCGGGATGTGTTGTAGAAAACATCACTTTCGCGAAAGAACATGCAGGGCACCCTGAAGAGCCGATTGCGGCATGAAAAGCCCCGCGCAAAGACATATAGAGCGGGTGAGTGCACGAGGCCAGTCTTCTCTAGAAGATCCTCCTTCGCATAATCGCCATACTGCGCTTATGTTGGCAAAGCTTGCAACCGATCGTCAGCGCCTAAAATCTATTCAATCTATAGAGCGCAAGCTCGCCGTCAAAAGAGAAGTACTGCCAGATTACGAGGACTATGTCGCCGGCGTGCTGGAAGGCAAGCCGGGAGTCCAGGATGAAGTATTCGCAACGGTGATGGTATGGCGTATCGATGTGGGGGATTTTGAAGCAGCACTTGATATGGCGGATTATGCCTTACAGCATGATTTGCCATTGCCCTCGCAGTACGAGCGCACGCTGGCTACTTTTATCACCGAAGAGATATCGCAAGCAGCATTAGCAGATCCTGGTTTTTCTATAGCCATACTGCAAAAACTTTCTACGCTCGTGGAATCGCACGATATGCCAGACCCGGTTAGAGCCAAGCTGCATAAAGCAATAGGTCTACAAATAGCATCCACAGATCGTGCTACCGCTTTATTGCATTTACGTCGTGCTCTCACATTGAATAACCGCTGTGGCGTCAAAAAAGATATGGATCGGCTCGAACGCGAGCAAGTCCAAGCAGCAGAGGCTCAAAATGCGTCACTGCCTATACCGTGCCTCACCCCAGGACGGCGCAAGCGGAAGTAACGCGCTAGTATGGGTTTACCTGATGCTTGCCCACCGTCCTCTTTTTTAACCTTTGTCAAAGCGCCTGAAGCGTATGGGTTTTATTGCCACTGAACCACTACCTACTCATAGCGACCCCGATCAGGAAAGGGTGGTGAGTGATGGATGGTTCCCCGCTATCGGTTTAGCGGACCTGCGCGCTGCGATGCGGCTCGATGGCACGGTTACTGCAGCACGATTAAAAGCAGCGGTACAAGGTGCGGTGATGCAGGTGAATCACGAGTTATATGCGTGGCAAATGGTGCAAAAGGAAGCGGGATATGCAGCGCTTGCCGATGTACCTGCTCCGACTATAAACCATCGCAGCGTACTGATAGAGCACTACCTGCGCGCGGTGTATTACTTAGGTACCGCCGAATTACATGCGCAATATCGCGATTTTGATAGTACGCATACGGGGGTACAGCATGCCGTCGAGTTGGAAAGTCGTATCGATGAAGATCGACGTCTAGCACGCCAGGCAATGCGCGCTATCCTGCATAAAACACCCATTACGGTGGAGCTGATCTGATGCATGTTGTTACGCAACAGTATGACACGCTGGATCTGCTGTGTTGGCGGCATAAACGTCAAACCGCCGGACTCGTTGAATCTGTATTGGAAGCACACCCAGGGCTGGCTGAACAGGGGCCTTTTTTGCCGCATGGCATATTGATTGAATTACCGGATCAAGCACCGCAAAGCCTAGCACGGCCCCTACTACAACTCTGGGATTAAAGATGTGGATGGCTAATTGGATGAGATGGTCGTTGGGTTTAGTGCTGGCACTAGGCGTGAGCGCAATCAGCCAATGCCAACTCACCACACTACGTGCCGATCTGATGGTGGCCAAAGAAGGGATACGTGCTGCGCAGCAAAGCACGCAGGCTCGTGATGCCCTTATTCATACCTTACAAGAACACGCAGAACGCCAAAACCACGCGGTGCAACGCTTACAAAGTACACAAGAAGCTATTCGCAGCACCTATACGCAGCGCGAGGACACCATTCGGAGGAGTTATGAAAAGGGGGATAACCAAACCTGGGCGATTACTCATTTGCCTGACTCTATTATCCGCTTGCGCACACACGGCCCCTACACCCACGCCGCTGCTTATTTCCCCAGCCTGCCCACGTGTGCACCATTGCCTCTTGCCCGAGAGTCATCCACAGACCAACGGTGAATTACATTTTGCCTTAGAAGCCGCAGAAGCTGCATGGGCGGAATGTGCAGCGCAAGTGGACATGATTATTGAATGCCAGCAATCTACACAGCCCGATGAAAAAGCCCGATAGCCTGCGCAAAGCGCTGATGGAAGCAATACCTGCTCTGAAAGAGCGGCCTGACCAGTTATTAGTATTTATCGAAGCAGGTCATATCGTAGCGACGAATGGACCTTCGCTCTCATTTGAGTATCACTATACGTTGAGCGTGGTGCTGACTGATTATGCTGGATCTGCTGATCTGGTCATGGTGACTATGCTGGCCTGGGTGAAATGCCATCAACCTGACTTACTGATGCAGCAAAAGCCCGATTTGCATTTTGAGGCGGATCATTTGAATCACACCACGTGCGATCTGCTATTGACCTTACCACTCACCGAATCCGTCATCGTGACGCAGCAGGCAGATGGGAGCCAGAAAATAGAACATGCAGATGAACCGTTGCCGGATTGGGGAACAGCGTGAAAACAGATTTACAGGTGCTGGAAGCCTGGGCGCAGGTCTTTTTGAGTCGCTTGCAGCCAGTAGCACGAAAACGTTTGATACGAGAGATTGCCTACGAAATAAGGCGATCTCAGCAACAACGCATCGCAGAGCAACATAATCCAGACGGCAGTGCCTTTGTACCGCGTAAGCCGCGTGTACGACTGCATCGCACTACAAAAAACCTCCGACCTCAAACCGACAAGATCAAACAGCATGTGATGTTTACCAAACTGCGTCGAGCGCGTTGGTTGAAAGTGGCGAGTGATGCAGAGGGTTTTGAGATAGGTTTTAGTGGGTCTGCTGCGCGCATTGCGCAGACGCATCAGTTTGGTCAAGTAGACCGGGTAGCCATAGGAGAGGCAAAGTATCACTATCCCGTGCGGCAGCTTTTAGGGCTTACAGATGCTGAACGGGAATGGATTAAAGATCGCATTACCGCGGCATGGATACCGCGGTAATAGCAAGTTGATTGGCAAAAATTAGGCAGGATGGACACTCCAGCGCAACCCTAATGCCTTACTCACTTTTAAAATAGTAGAAAATTCAGGACTACTATCACCGGATAGCGCTTTATATAAACCTTCTCGTGATACTCCCGCATCTCTCGCTATCTGCGTCATTCCGCGTGCGCGTGCAATATCACCTAGTGCACCAGCAATCAATCCAGCATCCCCATCTGCCTCTTCAACGCAAGCTTCAAGAAATAGTGCCATTTCTTCTTCAGTACGCAGATGTTCAGAAACATCGTAACGGCTTGTTTTAGTTTTGGACATACATGGCCTCTTACAGGTTACGCGCTAACTCGAGCGCCTTTGCAATATCTGATGGCTGGCTACTTTTATTTCCACCGCACAGCAAGATAACTAAACTTTGGCCCCGCTGCACGTAATACACCCTATATCCAGGACCACAATCAATACGTAATTCACTCACTCCTTCTCCTATTGGTCGCACATCACCGGGGTTGCCTCGTGCCAGCCGCGCAATGCGCATCTGAATACGTGCCCTGGCATGCAGATCACGTAGGTTATCTATCCAGCTAGAAAAGGAAGGGGTTTTTTGAATTTCCATCATGATCATATTGTAATCTTAAGATTACAGTTTGCAAGAGTGTAATGCTATAAAAAGCAGTGCTTTAATCTTTAAAGGGAAGTAGGCCTAGTTGTTTTTATGTTTTTTGAAAAGGCAGTTTTTACATGCTCAGGCAGATCCAATAGAAGGCCAGCCAAGCGGGAAAGCAAGCTTTTAGAGTTTTAGGGTATGGGCATTAATTTTGTAGCAGTTATTTGACAAGATCTGAAAAGCTTGTAATATTAGACTCGCTACTGTGATAACACAGTAGTCGGGGTTTGACAGCCCCGAATCGCACCCGCTTGGTGTTGCTTCTATGGCAGATCAGGTGGGGAAGCTTGAAAGAGCTTGCCGTTCGTGTGATACGGTCTGTCAACCCTGCTTGGTCTGCCACCCTTTTGACAGAGGGTGAGCAGAAATGCCAATCACACAAGCAGGAGTAACACAATGACTGTCCTCCATTCCCACCCAGAGCCCCCAAAATTTTCCTCCTTTCTTCATCCTCCTTACCTTAAGTCTTGTTGGCACGCGGCCCTTTCACGCTCCATGCTGCATTGCCAGGTTTTCGTCAGTCTCCTAGCATTTCCTGCTTAAGGGGGACGACATGTTGAATACAAATCCAACAAATCTGCCACTTACCTCTCCACAGAGTGATCCTTATTTCATCGGTACATTGCATCTTATTGGCAGCGAACCTGCAAGTCAGCCAGTGGTTTCCCCTCCAACGTATGAAGCGGCTACCGCTGCTGTAAGGCAGAGCTCCTTAACGGAATATCTGCAGGCTTTTATTACACAGAGAGAACAGCATATAAAAAGCGCTCAGTTCCGTGCAATCGAGCATCCTGCATCTAAACCGGTGGTGAAGTGGAGCAAATTGATAACGGCCTGTGAAAAAGCCAAAGCTCAGCTGGAAGCCTCATTAGTAGATTTGGAGCAAAACTGGTTCAAAGCCTGGATACTCCAAGACGAAAAAGTCACTATTCAGCAACACATCCAAGCAGGACTAGAGCAAATTGCGCTTATCTCCGAAGCCGCGCAATCGATGTGTGAGCACGAAACGGCAGATCATCTCAATCAGCTACAAACGGCGTTAGATGCGCTAGAAGCCATTAAGGTAGAGGTAACGCTCAAACCTGCTGCAGACCAAGAAACCAGTGACTCGGAAGGACCTATGGCGCGTATTTGGAAAGAAATACGCGAATTCTTTGGTCCTGTCATATTGACTGGTTGGGGGTTGATAGCGCAGTCAGGCCTGCTCTCGCCGGAGGTAACAAAAAATATGCCTTTTATCGGCAGTTTTATTGGCTTTGGCCTTGCAATTAAAAACCGTATTGATGCATTTAATGAAAAAGTAACCACTGAAGATCGAGTCAGATTTATGGAAATCTGCAACTCGTTGATGGAGGATTTTATGGAATTGGGCAAAACCACGCTATTCGGCGATCAAATTAAAGCGATACGCGCAGAGCGAGACAGCAATATCGCTAAATTTAATAAAAAAGCAGATGGCCTTGTAGAGCGATTTGATGAAATTGAACAGCGTTTCACCAGAATTGAAGCAAGCATGGAGTTGCTGATTAGTCTGGTGCAAAAGCAATCTCATGCCCAACCTTCAACAAATCAGCACGCACCAGTAGAAAATCCTGCCTAGTGCTCTTACCACTGTTAGGAATGGCTAAACAGAAGGTTTGCCCCGCTATGCGGGGCATTTTTTTTAAGCCTTTTGGCTATCTATCATTGAATTTGTATTTTCTTTCCTACTGCATTTTATAAGGTCTTTTACGTATACATGAGATTGATATTTACTGATAAATGTCATTAATGTTTATAAATAGAAATTATCCGAGCATCATAGTTTTTTGCCCCACAGAAAGGCAAAGCGGGAGAAGCTTTGAATCCATCCATTAACGCAGCTTCCTCTTCAAGTTCAGGCATCCCTACTGGGGTGACGACTATTACACTCTATACGGGCAAAGGAAAGCAGCGTGCTGAGCCTAGCTACGAACAGAGAATGGCTGATGAGAGTGGGCTATGCACAGCGGACAATGATAGTCATGAATTGGGCAATCCAAGCGCATCAGGTTGCTCTACTAGCACTAGCTTCGCATTTACAGAAAATCAGAGTACCCGTACAATTTTAAATACGTATGAGAGCATAATATGCGCTACGAATGAGCACTACACAAAAATAGCGAATCCCAAAGGCGGGTTAAATAAGCTCAAAGAGATCTGCGAGAATGAACGTAAGACGATAGCATCTTTAGACGTAAAGGCTCCGATTGACCCCGTTACCAACATTGGCCTCGAGGCTGCGAAAGAAACGCATAGTGCATTTTTGCAGGAACGGGTTAACGAAGCACTGCGTATTGTAGATAGCGTATGCCAAATTATCCAAATGCTGGTAGCGCATCCCAAAGAATCGATTAGTGCTCAAGATATTAGTTCTCTAGAGCCATTGATAGAGAACATCGTAGTTGAGATAGCCAAGCTTCAAAAAAGCTTACCCAGCCCTGCGAAAGCATTTTTAGGAGTTTTATTTGTTGCGGGGCTAGTCGCCCCTTTTATGGGCTTAATTTGGTATATTCTGGGAAGTCTAGGATTGTTCTCTATGACGGCCGTGCTACCACAGGCTCTTGCAACTTCTGCCTGGGTAGTAGGTACTATTTTCGGTCTCATAATAAAGTGGCCTGATTACAAAAATGCTTGTGCAGAAAAAGCTTCTTCCAGTACACGGCAATTAATACGGTGCCACGAGACAATACGTTCTGCTCATAAGGAATTTAAAAAGAAAATGGACTCTGTAAAACTGGACAAATTGGACAAAGGTATAGAAAACGCACTCCGAGCTAGCTCTATCACTTATGCCGCAACGAATGAAGTTAGTGAGAAGATTGACCGCTTGCTAGCTTCTCGTTCTGAGTCAGCTAGTCCTGAATTGTTAGCTGAAAAAGATAGAAGAATTGCTGAACTTGAGCGACGGCTGGCTGCAAAAGATGAGGTAATAGCCAATCTAGCTGCTGCTATGAATAATATAAATAAAAACGCATAAAAATAATTCGCTATGCCAAACAGTAAATTAAATTCAGGTTAACCTGACCCATAAAAATGCCCTTTTAAAAAATAAGAGGGCTTTTTTTATGGGTATTTCATATGTTCATAAGATTTAGGATCTATTTCATCTACCTCTCGATACATCTACTGCAAAAGCTTTACGCCATCAGGCGTATTGCATATTGTGCAGCCTAACCTATAGCGCATACGATTTGCCCCTTGAATAAAAAAATCTTTTAACAAAGGGCACCTTATGAGCGCATTAACTCCAGAAGAAATAGAAAACCTAGAGAGATTCCGGCACGCCTTCTCTATGGAGTTAGAGCAAGCTCAAGACATGATGAACCAGGGCCACATCCTGCCGCTTACCTCTTCTTTGCACGCTTCTATTCAAAATATAAAAAACACCCTTGCAGAAGCAAAGGAAGACTGAGCTGAAATAACCGAAGAAGCACGGATGCTGATCTGTGCAGATGAAGCCAAGCGCATCTTTCAAAAGCAGGTATCTAACTATGCTCGCACGCTTTTTGACGCTATTTAAAGCAAACCTTTCCACTTTTTAGTCTAGTAGCGTGATCTAGATACTCTCATTGCTGCATTTTGCGATTACCTGCTGCACCATGCAGCGCATGTATACCGCTCACCTCTACCGCCTTGTATTGAACCTTATTCGCTTTGGCACGATTGCAGAGATCGATCATGCTAAAGCGCAATGCCGTGTTCAAACGGGTGAACTCATAACAAATTGGTTAGCTTGGCTCACGCCTTTTGCAGGGAGCACGCGCTCGTGGCATGCGCCCACTATTAGTGAACCGGTCCTGCTACTGTGCCCAGAAGGTGAATTAACCGCAGGTATCGTTTTATGCGGTCTGTATTCCAAAACTCATCCTGCACCGAGCACAGATCCTGCACTGCACACGATTTGTTATCCAGATGGCGCGTGCCTCAGTTATCACAGCGGTACGGGGACGTTATCCGCCACTGGTTTACAGCATGTCCGTATTGAAGCCTCTACGATTTCTCTCAAAGGTCAGGTCACGGTAGAAGGATCTCTGACGCAATCAGGGGGAGACTTATCTTCAAACGGCATAACTCTGCATACCCATCAACACGGTGGTGTGCGATCGGGCGATAGTAAAACGAGAGGTCCGCAATGAGGGGGATGCATCCTATTACAGGTCGCACGTTAAGTGGGTTGGCGCATGTGCATTACAGCATCGCTAAAATTCTGACGACGCCTCTGGGTTCTCGTGTGATGCGGCGGGGTTTTGGAAGCAATCTCTGCAATTTGGTCGATGCACCCAATAATACTTCAGTGCAAGTACAGCTCTATGCTGCTGTGGCAGGGGCATTGACACGTTTTGAGCCGCGTCTCACGCTTTCTCAAGTACAACTTATCGCCTCGTCAGGGACTGCCATCCTTGAGATTACGGGCACCGTTTTAAGCACCGGTGAAGCAGTACACGCCCAGATTCCATTCACGGAAGGGGGCTAGATGAGTACGTCTATTGCTATTGATCTGTCTAAGCTGCCTGCACCTACCGTCATTGAATCCTTGGATTTTGAGCAGATTTTTACGCAACGCAAAGCCGCATTAATTGCGCTCTATCCGGAAGAGCAACGCGCGGAGTTGGTTGCAACCTTGGCGCTGGAGTCTGAACCGCTGGTAATGCTATTGCAAGAAAATGCCTATCGCGAGCTGTTATTACGCCAACGGATTAATGAAGCGGCTCAAGCGGTGATGTTGCCCTACGCGCAAGGAGCCGATCTGGATAATGTGGCGGCATTGCTCAATGTTCAGCGCCTCACTATCCAACCGGGCAATCCAAGCGCGGTTCCTCCAGTTGAACCACTTTATGAATCTGATGCCGCACTACGTGAGCGTGCACAAAATGCTTTTGAACAACTCTCTACTGCCGGTCCAAGGACCGCCTATGTGATGCATGCTCGCGCAGCAGATGGGCAGGTGGCGGATGCAAGTGCAATCAGCCCCAGCCCGGCTACGGTGGTCATCACCGTGCTGGCCCATGAAGGAGATGGCACCGCTTCTGCAGATCTTTTAGAAAAGGTACGCCTTGCTGTAAATGAGGAAACGGTACGCCCTCTGGGCGATAGAGTCATTGTGCAATCCGCACAGATTATTCCGTACACGGTCAAAGCCACGCTGTATGTACACCCTGGCCCCGAATCGGAACCGATTCTTCAAGCCGCACGGGACCGCTTACAAAATTATATTGCGCGTCAACACCGATTAGGCGCATCTATTCACCGCTCTGCGCTTTTTGCTGCATTGCATGGCGAAGGCGTGCAAAACGTTATTCTGCATGCTCCAGAAACGGATCATTCGCTCACACCAGCTGAAGCCGCTTTCTGTACCGCCGTACAGCTCGATATTGCCCAGGAGGAGCGGTAATGACGCGCTCTTTACTTCCTCCAAACAGCACTTTTCTAGAACACCGTCTTGCGCAAGTGGGTGCCGCACTTACAGATTTAGATGGCCCCATTCGCCCATTATGGAACCCAGCCACGTGCCCAGTAGTGCTATTGCCATATCTGGCTTGGACCTTATCGGTAGAGCGCTGGCAAGTCGATGCGCCTGAAAACATTAAACGTCAGGCCATACGCACGTCTTTTATGCTGCATCAGCGCAAAGGAACCGTCAGTGCGCTACGCCAAGTGTTGGAGCCACTGGGCTATCAGATCAGCGTCACGCAATGGTGGGAGAGGCAACCGCATGATCCTGCTGGCACCTTTCGATTACACGTACACCTCCCTACCGATGCAGGATTAAGCGATGCACAGTTACAAGAAATCGAGCGCTTGATAGAGGATGTCAAACCGGTCAGTCGCCATGTGATAGGGCTGGCTATGGGGTTGACTACCGGCGCTGCGGCCATCTCTATGGCTGCTGCACAGTGTGATGGTGACGTCTTAACGATCTATCCGTGGATGCGCGCAGAAATACGGTGTGAGGGAGCATTACAAGCGCGCTCTACTACGTATGTTGGCGAGACATTGAGCATTTTTCCCGATGCCGCTGAAGTTGTAACAAGTGGGGGCGTCATGCTAGGACGCGCTGCGCTTCATACCATAGATATGCTGTATTTACATACTCAGGTACCTGTATGAGCACGCTGATGGGCACTCCGTATTTTGCGATTCTGACTCGTATTGGCGAGGCCAAACTATCCCAGGCGATTGCACAAGGCACCACGCTGAAGTTAACTGATATAGGGGTGGGAGATGGTGTGGGTAAAGGCCCCGACGCTATTCCGATACCTACCCCTGATCAAACTGCACTGATTCATGAATGCCGACGTGCGCCCATCAATAGGCTTTTTGAAGATCCTCAGGACCCTAAAAATACCCATCAAATTGTTGTAGAGCAAATTCTTCCTGAAGACGAAGGAGGATGGTGGATACGTGAAATAGGCCTGTATGACGATGCAGGGGATCTGTGCGCAGTAGCAAGTTGCCCACCGAGCTATAAACCTAAATTGGCAGAAGGCTCCGGCCGTACGATGGTAGTGCGCCTGATTTTAGCCGTATCGAGTACAAAGGCGGTGCAGCTGATCGTTGATCCCGGTGTGGTGCTGGCTACACGCAAACATGTGGATGATTCTGTACAGGCGGTCGTTGAAACCATAAAAGACTATGCGCTACTCAAAAGTCCTCATTTTATGGGTACCCCAACTGCTCCTACACCACCTGAAGAAGATAGCAGTAACCGCTTAGCCACCACGGCTTTTGTACAAGGCCATGCTTTTGCGCATGCGCAATGGGCGGTTTTTACCGAAAACGATACGTTTACGGTCCCAGAAGGCGTCACCCGTTTGTGGATTTCTGCTTGTGCAGGGGGAGGTGGCGGCGGTGGAGGGGGTGCTACCAGCAATGTTGAAACAGGGGGATATGGCGGAGGGGGCGGTGGAGGCGGTGGTGCAGGAGAAAGTGTGCTGTGCAAACGCTATACCGTTAAACCAGGCGATAGGCTGCCTATTGTGATTGGCAAAGGCGGCAAAGGGGGTTCAGCAGGTGTATTTGTGGAGGAAGCAAAGAGCGCACACCACTTAACCAATGGTACACCAGGAGGCGATACCCAAATAGGCTCCCTATTGAGACTGTCAGGTGCTGAAGGCGGATCTACTGGGGCCATGATTAATACGCCTGGCAATGTACGTAGTGGTGCAGGCGGGAATGCCGGAAAAGGTTGGCCAAGTGGCAGTTTTGGCGGAGATGGCGCTTTTGCAGGCAATGGGGGCTCAGGCGGATCTTCTCCATTTGGCGGCGGCGGAGGGGCTGGGCGTGCTTCTATTATGGGCACGTCTGCACAAAATGGCCTTGCAGGAAGTGGGTATGGGAGTGGTGGCGGCGGTGCGGGTGCAGCATATCACCATGCTTCTAAGCGTGGTGGGGTGGGCGGAAATGGCGCACCAGGCTGGGTCAAGATCGAATGGTAAGAAAAGCAGCTGTCAGCAGTCATTCACGAAAAAATTGAGACAAGGTAAACAAAGCATGCAACTCGATAACGGCGATAAAAATACCCTTTTTGCGCTTGCAGGTGTAGGAGCGATCTTAGCTGTAGGACAACTTTTAGTAGGTGGTCAAAGGATGACGTGGCAGCTCTGGGTCGGACGCATGATAGCCGGTGCGGGTTTGAGCATGGCAGCGGGTGCTGCGCTAGCGATGATCCCTGATTTATCGCCCGTCGCGCTGGTGGGCCTGGGTTCTGCATTGGGGATTAGCGGGCAATCGATTTTAGAAAGCGTGATACAGCGCTGTTTAGGCACGCACAATAAGGATTAAATCACGTATGGAGCGACAAAATGTATGTTTGCTGCATGCAGAACTGATGCGCGATGAAGGCCTACGCCTCAAGCCCTATAAAGACACACAGGGGCATCTCACGATTGGCATCGGGCGCAATTTAGAGGCGATAGGCATTAGCGTAGAAGAAAGTCATTTTTTATGCCTAAACGACATCGAGCGTGCAGAGGCTGCCTTGCATACGCAGTGCCCTTGGTGGAACCAGCTCGACCCCGTACGACAACGAGTGCTGATGAATATGACTTTTAATCTGGGTATCGAAAAACTGCTGGGTTTTACCCAGTTTTTAGAAGCCCTACAACACCATGATTATGAATCTGCAGCCAATGCGATGCTGCATTCGCTGTGGGCTACACAGGTTAAAGGACGTGCCTGCCGATTGGCTGGAATGATGCGTACAGGCACGGTTTCAAAATTTTAAATGATGTATTTACAGGATATCGCTATGCCAGAGGATTATCACCACGGAGTGCGCGTTATTGAGATCAGCGAAGGCATACGCCCTATTCGCACGGTATCGACAGCAGTAATAGGGTTCGTGGCCACGGCCAATGATGCGAACCCAGACCAATTTCCACTCAATACGGCAGTATTGTTGACAAATGTAAGGGCCGCTATAGGCCAAGCGGGTAAACAGGGTACCTTAGCGCGCACGCTCGAGGCGATTGCAGCACAGGCACAACCGCTGGTTGTAGTGGTGCGTGTTAAAGAAGGTAAAGACGAAGTAGAGACCACGTCGAATGTGATCGGCACCGTCACTGACAAAGGCAAATACACCGGCTTACAAGCGCTGTTAGCTGCAAAAACTCGTTTAGGTGTCACACCGCGCATTTTAGGGGCACCGGGTTTGGATACGTTACCCGTTGCCCAAGCACTGGTGGCTATTGCACAGAGCGTACGCGGTTTTGCGTATATCTCGGCGTATGGGGCGCAAAATAGAGAGGAAGCCATTGCCTATCGTCGTCAATTTGGTCAACGCGAGGCCATGATCATCTGGCCTGACTTTGTCCAATGGGATAGCGTTAAAAAGGCATCTACCTTCGTTCCTGCCACGGCGGTCGCACTGGGCTTACGCGCAAAAATCGATGAAGAAACCGGCTGGCATAAAACGCTATCAAATGTACCGGTTAATGGCGTAACGGGTCTCACCAAAGATATTTTTTGGGATCTACAAAATCCTGCTACCGATGCCGGGCATCTCAATAAAAATGAAGTGACGACGCTGATTGCACAAGAAGGCTATCGATTCTGGGGCGATCGTACTCCTTCTAGCGATCCCCAATTTGCTTTTGAAAATTACACCCGTACTGCACAGGTTCTGGCCGATACGATGGCTGAAGCGCATTTGTGGGCATTAGATCGACCGATGCATCCTTCCTTACCTGCGCTCATGATTGAAGGCATCAATGCCAAATTGAGAGAACTGAAAGCGGCTGGGTATTTGATCGATGGCAAAGCCTGGTATGACCAGGAGGCCAACAGCGCCACCACGCTTAAAGATGGCAAATTAACGATAGCCTATGAATACACCCCCGTCCCGCCGCTCGAAAACTTGATGTTGCGTCAGCACATCACGGATAAATATCTCGCAGATTTCCCCCAACGCATCCTGGCTACCAAACAAGGATAACTATGGCACTGCCCTCTACCTTAAAGCTATTCAACCTGTTTAACGATGGCAAAAGTTATCTAGGCGAAGTCCTAGAAGTGAATTTGCCCAAGCTGGCACGCAAAGTCGAACCCTATAGAGCGGGGGGGATGATGGGGCCGATCAATCTTGATATGGGCCAGGAAGCACTAGAGATGGAATGGACTTGTGCGGGGGTGATCCCAGAAATTTTAGCGCAATACGCCCATCCTCAGCATGACGGGGTGCAGTTGCGTTTTACCGGCGCATACCAGAGAAGCAATACGGCAGAAGTTGATACGGTAGAAATTGACGTGCGTGGACGCCATCAAAGTATTGAACAAAGCGCAGCTAAACCGGGGGAAATCGCGACGATGAAGGTTACCACCTCGCTTAGTTATTACAAGCTCACGCGCAACGGCAACGAAGAAATTGAAATGGATTTGGTCAATGGGGTGGAAAAGGTCCATGGCGAAGATCGGCTCCACGCTCTACGCCAAGCCATTGGTTTATAAAGCATCCCGCTATTTTTAAAGGAACATCGGCATGACAGCTTCCACCACGGACTATACCGTGCAGCTCGAAACCCCGTTAAAACGGGGAGAGCACACGATTGACACAATTACACTACGCAAACCTTCTGTACGCGAATTGAGCGGCATATCGCTTGTCGCATTAGCCAATCTAGAAGTCGATGCGATGGTGCGCACGTTGCCGCGCATTAGCACGCCGACCCTGACCGATAGTGAGGTGGGTCAACTCGATCCTGCAGACTTTGTAGCGCTAGGAGGGATTGTGGTGGGTTTTTTAATCAAAGCCCAGCCGGTGACTACAGACTACCTCGGTGTGTAGAAGAGGCGATAGCGGATATCGCCGCGGTGTTTCATTGGTCACTACGGGATATGGAGGTGTTGAGTCTGGAGGAATTGATGGAATGGCGTGAACGGGCAAGAGAGCGAAGCGAGGGGTAGTAGGTGATTAGTGGCCAAATTCAAGATCGCTGGTCTTTTTTGCTTTGATAAACAGGTACCAGACGCATATTACCTCCAAACAAAATAAGTACATATGATGGCTGCTTCCGATCTCAAACTTCGTGTGGTGCTAGACCTGGTAGAACGGGTTACACAGCCTTTAAAAGCGATGCTGCGCGGCAATACCGCATTGATGCAGTCTTTTAAAAGCACGCAGGCCCATCTTAAAGAATTAGGCAAAGTCCAAAAAGAAATAGCCGCCTTTCGCCAACTCCAGACCAGTCTACGTGACATAGCCACGGCGCTAGGAGCAGCACGGCAACGCGTAGATGCACTCAAATCTCGTATTGAAGCCAGCCAAGTTCCCACTGCCGCGCTGGTTCGTAAATTTGCACAGGCCAGTACCGCCGTTCATCAACTCAGTGCAGACTATCAACAGCAAAGTACGCGCTTAGGGGGGATGCACAATCAGCTTGAACGCGCAGGCATACAAACAGGGCGGCTCACTCAACACGAAAAACAGCTACGCGAATCTATCACCGCAACCACCCAAGCGCTATCAGTACAACAAGGACAACTTGCTACGCTTGCTGCTAAAGAACAGCGCATAGCAGCCATCCGTACTCAACTTCATACGGCACAGGGCAGAGCCACCTCTTTATCCGTCGCAGGCTATGCCGCACAACAAGTAGGTAATCGCGGATTACATATACTCCGTGCTCCCCTGCACGAAGGCAAGCAGGCTGAATTAGAAAATACCCGCATCGAAGCCTTAGGCTTTGGCAAAGATATCTCGTCTGAAGCACAGGCTTTTGCACGTACTCTGCATACGACGGGCACCAGTAAAGTGGAGAATCTGACGATGATGCGCGATGCGATGAGCGTATTTGCCGATCTGGATCATGCCAAGCTCGTTCTGCCCACGATGTCCAAAATGAAATTTGCCAACGAAGCGCTTTTTGGCAAAGAAGAAGGGGCGGCCAATGATGCTTATTTGATGAGCATGATGAAGGTCATTGAATTGCGAGGAGGGCTAGCTAATCCGCAGCGCTTCAAAAAAGAAGCGGATCGTGTGCAGCAAGTACTCTCTGCCACAGGAGCACGAGTAGGTCCTGAAGAATGGCGTCAAGTTATTCAAACCGGGGGGGTGGCGGCCAAATTGATGCGCTCAGATGCGTTTTATTATCAGTTAGAACCACTCATTCAAGAAATGGGTGGGCATGCGGTCGGCACGGGCTTGATGTCCGCCTATAACAACCTCTATCAAGGCAAAACCACGGTAAAGGCAGCTAAAGCGCTTACGCGTTTAGGGCTGCTCGATTCTAAAAAGGTGATGACCAACAAAATAGGCATGGTGACGGGCTTTGGAGCTGGTGCGCTCAAAGGAGGCGATCTATTCAAAGCCTCACCGCTGGAATGGCTCGAACAGCATCTGCTGCCTGCGCTTCAAAGACAAGGTATTACGCGCAAAAGCGATATCACGGACACCATAGCGACCCTTTTTACCAACCGCACCGCCTCCAACCTGATGACGACGATGGTGATGCAACGTGCGCAGATCCATAAAAATGAGCGCCTCAATAGCCAAGCCGATGATGTCGATACCGTAACGCGCAGAGCCCAGCAGATTACTACGGGGCAAGAAATTGAAGCCCTTACCCAATTGCGTAATCTGAAATCGGAATTAGGTGAGCAAATTCTGCCGCTGTATCACCAAGGATTGAAACGCACGATCCTACTCACTGAAAAAGTGACGCAATGGGTCCAATCCCATATCCAAGCGGTCAAAGGCATCATGGTTGCGTTAACCGTGCTCACGACCGTAGTGGCAGGATTAGGGGTAGCGGCTATTGGCGTTGCAGCGATTCTAGGGCCATTAGCGATGATGCGCTTTGCTTTTATGGCAGCAGGATTACAAGGTGCCAAACTCCTCAGTGTAGTGACGGGTATCGGTCAAGCATTGCTGTGGTTAGGCCGTCTAGCCCTGGCTAACCCACTCGGCCTAGCAATATCCGTATTGGCCGGCGGCGCTTTCTTGATCTGGAAAAACTGGTCCATGCTCGGACCGAAGTTTGCTGCTCTATGGGAACGTATCAAAGACGGATGTGCCGCGATGCGCGCGCACTTCGTGGAAGTGGGCGTGCAATGGATGCAGGGGCTGTTAGAGGGATTCTCTACGGTATTTGGCCTGCTACCGCGTATATTCAAAGCAATTCAATCCCATATACCCCGATGGCCTGATCGTCCTGGGCTAGAACGTTTTACAGAAACCGCTGCAGTCCCTCCTGCGCGCTTTGAGGCGAATGCTATTCCTGTGCGTGCTACACGTACCGCGCCTGCACTTTCTATGGGGGGCGATACGATTCATATGCATATTCAAGCAGCACCCGGTATGGATGCAGCCAGCCTCTCGCGCGCTATCCATACAGAGTTAGAGCAACGCGACCGTGCCAAACAAGCCCGCCTGCGCTCGGCCTTTACTGAAAATTGGGGAGCACGCCTATGATGATGGCACTCGGTGCTTTTGTGTTTAGCTTACCTACGTTGGCCTATCAAGATACGCAACATCAAACTGCATGGCGGCATGAAAGTTTGCCTAGTGTCGGTACGCGCCCGGTTAATCAATTTATCGGAGCAGGCGAAGAAGTGTTAACGCTTACTGGGGCATTGCTTCCTGCCTTCAAAGGATCGCCGCTTGCGGTAGAGATACTACGGAATATGGCCCATACCGGGCAAGCGCATAGCCTGGTGAGTGGAACGGGGCGATTTCTCGGCAACTTTGTTATTACGCGTCTAACCGAAAATGCCACGTTGTTTTACGTCAACGGTACGGCGCGCAAAATCGACTTCACACTCGAGCTGAAACGAGATGCGGCAGGTATCCAAGGATAAACGATGCAAGTGCTGCGTCCCCAGTATCAGATCATCGTAAAAGAAGAAGACATCACCGCCCATGTAGCTACGAGGCTGGTTCGACTGAGATTAACCGAATGTCGTGTTGAAGAATCGGACCAACTGGATATCGTACTCACCGATGCACATGAAGAATTGGCCATTCCCGAGCGCGGAGCCACCCTACACATATGGTTAGGATGGGCGCATAGCGGCTTGATACATAAAGGCCATTTTATTGTTGATGAGATTGAATATAGCGGCCCCCCAGACATACTGACTATTAGAGCACGGAGTGCCACTTTAAGCGGGGCGGGTCGAGAGCGCATCGAGCGCAGCTGGCATAAGGTCACGCTAGCCGATATCGTCAAAACCATCGCACAGCAACAAAACCTGCTTCCAAAAATCGATACTACGCTGGGTACCGTCCAAATTGCGCATATAGACCAGACCCACGAGAGCGACCTGCATTTTTTAACCCGCCTAGCCAATCGCTACGGCGCCCTCATGAGTGTAAAAAATGGGTATTTGCTTTTTATGCCTATAGGAGCTGCCACCACCGTACAAGGTGAAGCTTTTGATGAAGTACACCTGACTCGTGAAACAAGCACCAGCTACCGCTATCACATTGCCGAGCGAGAGCGTTATGCAGGAGTACGAGCATATTGGTATAAATCTTCTCAAGCCTCCCCCAGCACCAGTGCATCAGTGGTGATTGGAAAAGAAAATGGGCAAGGGTTGAAGGTACTTCCGGAACATTACCCCAGCGAAGCAGAAGCCCGTGCTGCGGCACAAGCAGAATGGCAGCGCATCCAACGCAGCCAAGCGACGCTGAACCTCACCTTAGCAGCAGCACGGCCAGAATTTTTTCCAGAAAAGCGGGTTACGCTGAGCGGATTCAAACCCGACATAGAGGACACCACCTGGTGCATTGCCCGAGCAACCCATACGCTCGAAAGCAGTGGATTTACGACGAGCCTGGATTTAGACATGCAAGAAGATCCTGTAACCGCGCGTCATCGCAGGAAGTTTCGACAACGTACTGCGTAGTACCTTGGAATTTCTCACCTTCTTTTACTGCTGGTCCTGGAGCCATCACAAGGAATAAGCTAAGAAAAAATACTATGCCACGACCACTTATACGTACGCTTAACAGCGTGTAATGGCGGTGAATGTTGATAACTGTGCCTTGCACAAGCTGCTCAATGGCAGCGCCTCTAATGCTTTTCGCTTTTCTTTTCCTCCCTAACAGCGTCAGAAAGCGCTGTTCCTGCGTGTACGGTGAGTCGGTTATCGTACATAACGCCTTGCGCATATTGGCCTTGCAAATTCTGACCTCCATGCAAATTTTGTCCCACGATGGCCGCATCTCCTTGAATAGAGACACTTTGGGGTTTGATATCTACAGACTGAGCGTGTGCCATGGCATGCATCGTCTTTTGAAATGCCGCTAAAACGTCAAAATCCATGCGGCGGCTATCTTCCACCATCTTAATTTCTTGGGGCGTTAACTGTGTGGGCTGCCGTTTTCCGCTGAGGACGTACACCACATCTATGCCCTTTTCCATAAAACTCTGGAGCATCCCTCCATTCAGTTCTCGCAGACCCGCAACGTAATAAGCGTACGTGCGAAGTTGAATATTGGCATCTTCAATTAACTGTTGTTGCGTCAAGCCGAGGCGTTCTTGACGTTCTTCTTCTAATCTATTGCCAATAGCTTTTAATCTTTTATTCGTTTCTTCAGGTGATTCACTTATTTTCTTACCCATACGCGATTTTCCTCTTTCATAAATGCACAAAAATACATATAGTTTTAAGTAATATTTATCAAATCGCATTTTTGTTCATATTTTACTGACGGTCAGTTAGAAATCCAGACCGCGCTAACCTATATCAGGTGGAATACCTATGTCTTATACAAACATTGGTACGCATAGCAAAGCAGCCAACAACAGAATGAGAGCGCCTACGAGCTTTTGTCCACACTGTAAATCAAAAGCGACTATTGCAACTAGTAAAAGCGTATCGCCCATTTTGCGAGAGTTACGGTATGCCTGCAGTAATAGTGAATGCGGTCATATCTATATTGCGTGGTTACAAACGGTCTTTACTCTCTCTCCCTCTGCGATACCTAATCTGCAAGTAGCCATTCCATTCTCAAAACGGACTCAAGCTCGCATGAATACATATGCAAAGCATATAGAGCGATGCGGCTTACTAAAGGATGAGCTTATATAAGTAAGCTTCATCTTATTCCGTTTTTCATTTTTGCACCATCCTATAAAAACGAGCTTATTGAGCTTGATAGGGAAGTTTTACGCTTTTTTTTAGAAAAGACCGCATTTCTAAACACATTTCAACGTTCAACCTATATACGAGGTGATGATGAAAACAAAACCAGACCTTTTTGGTTTAGCAATGGCCTTTCTGACACAACATCAAGCAGAACATTTAGAAGGAGATCGACGGTTTTTGATTCAGCGTTGTGTGGCGCATTTAATGGATACCGAAGAGATATCTGAAGGCACTGCAGAAGATGTGACGCTACAAGCATTTTGTGAGATGGAGTCCCGTCATCATCGCGAATTCATCAACCTGGCTCGCACCACTTCATTTGGGGTTTTTATATGCGATCCGGTAACAGGCCATAAGCATGTCTTTAGCCTAGATGAATTGATGATGTTAATACGAGCACATGTTCTAGAGAGTTTACCTGTGCCTAGCACCTATCAGACCGAAGCAGGAGCTGCATAAATGAACCTGCGCATGATGGACCCAGAGCTCCACCAAAGGATTCATGCACGTTTGATCGCGGATTATGGCTTTCAGGATAAAGGGACCTGGCTGCAACAAGGACGCTGCCCCGAATGTGGAAAGAAAGAATTGTTTACGCATGCGCAGCATCCTTGGATTTTGCGGTGTGGACGCCAGAATCGCTGCGGATGGGAGCAATCAGTTAAAGATCTCTATAGCGATTTGTTCGATAACTGGTCTACTCGTTTTCCAGTACGAAAAGACTGCCCTGATGCAGCAGCAGAAGCCTATTTGCGTGATGCACGGGGATTCGATTTAGAAAGAATTCGTGGCTGGTATACGCAAGGGCACTATCGAGATACCGCGCTCAATGTCAGTAGTGCCACCGTGCGCTTTACCGTGGAAGGCATCGTTTGGGAACGGCTCATTGATCAGCCTAAGCGCTTTGGTAAAAAAGCACATTTTAAGTCCGGTAGCAGTTACGCGGGGCTCTGGTGGCAGCCTCCCACGCTCAATATTCAAACCGCTAAAGAAGTGTGGCTGGTGGAAGGGATCTTTGATGCGATTGCACTTGATCACCATGGAATCGCCGCAGTCGCATTGCTCTCTTGTACCAACTATCCTGAGAAAGCGCTGACTAGACTAGACTCGCATCCACCGGCCACCGACCCCGCTTAATCTGGGCGCTGGATAGTGATAAGGCAGGGCAACGCGCAATTATCAAAGGGATAGAGCGTGCACGTAAGGCAGGTTGGAAGTGTAAGGCAGCCCAAATTCCTCAGGGTAAAAATAAGCTGGATTGGAATGACCTACATCAAAGCGAACGCCTGAGCAAAGCAGATCTGGAAACCTATCTATACCACGGCGCACTGTTAATTGCCGATAGCCCCTTTGAGCGTGGAAGGCTTTTACATCAAAAGAATGGCTTAAGAGAGTTTGCTTTTGATTATGAGCGGCGGTTGTACTGGTTCAAGCTGGATCAGGAGCAGCTCGACCGTGCTCGTGAAGCAGCACAATCCTCTGAGGATAGCCCAATACAAGGGGATGCAGCGCTCAAAAGTTGTAGCAACATCGCAGAGATTGCGAACTGCGCGCCTATTCCATTGTATTACCAGGCGCATGCCGCTACGGATGAAGCTTGGTACTACTTTCGTATCGACTTTCCCAACGCTTCATCTATCAAAAGCACGTTTACGGGTACGCAAATCGCCTGTGCCAGTGAGTTTAGAAAACGCCTGCTCACCATCGCTCCCGGGGCTTTTTATTCCGGGAATAGCACTCAGCTCGACCGCTATCTACGAAACAGTATGGCTCATATTCGGTCCATCCAGACAATTGATTTTATCGGCTATAGCAGTGAGCACGGGTGCTACGTCTTTAAAGATATCGCTATTCGCAAAGGGCAAGTGGTCACGCTTAATGAAGAAGATTTTTTTGAGCTGGGATCCATCAGCCTCAAAACGCTCAGCCAGCTAGCACCGCTTTCTATCCAGCGCGAGAAAAGCAGCAAGGATCTAGATTGGTTGACTCCCTTCTGGGAATGCTTTGGAGCTAAAGGAATCATTGCGCTAGCGTTTTGGCTGGGTTCTTTATTTGCTGAGCAAATCCGGGCCGAGCACAAAAGCTTTCCGTTTTTGGAGATTGTAGGAGAACCCGGAGCCGGTAAATCGACATTAATTGAATTCTTATGGAAATTGCTAGGACGACGAGATTATGAAGGCTTTGATCCATCAAAATCTTCGCTCGCTGCCCGTGCACGTAACTTTGCGCAAGTTTCATGCTTGCCGGTAGTGCTGATTGAAGGCGAGCGTCGAGAGGAAAGCAGCAAATATGCTTCTTTCGATTGGGATGAATTAAAGACGGCTTATAACGGGCGCTGTGTGCGGGCAACTGGTATCAAAAATAGTGGCAATGAAACGCGTGAGCCGCCATTTCGTGGCAGCGTGGTCATCAGCCAAAACACCCCTGTATGTGCCAGTGAAGCTATTTTGCAGAGGCTCATTCATCTCCATTTCGATTGCAGTTTGCATACGTCGGACACCAGAGCCTATGCAGAAGCTCTAGAGCGGATGCCCGTCGAAGCACTCAGTCCCTTTATCTTGCGTGCACTCACCAAAGAGACGGCCATGATGCAGTGCATTCTGGAGCGCACGCCTTATTACGAGCAGCAACTGCATACCCAGCCTGATATTTCGCATGTGCGTATCGCCAAAAATCATGCGCAGCTGATGGCGTTGGTCGACGCGTTAGCACTGATTGTTTATCTTCCCGATGCGCAGCAAAAGGAAGTGCATGCGCAATTAATAGCAATGGCGAAACAGCGTCAGCGCATGATCAATACCGATCATCCGATCGTGCAGGAATTTTGGGATACGTTTGATTATCTCGAGGGCGGTGGAGAACCGAAGCTCAATCATACGCGTGAGCCTGGGCTGATTGCGGTCAATCTTAATGATTTCGTCAAGTTAGCTGCAGAGCACCAGCAAAAAGTACCTCCGCAGATTGATCTCAAGCGCTATTTACGGAGCAGTAGAGAACGCAAATATGTAGGAACAAAGCTCATTCGTTCTGTGATTCGATCAAAGAATTTATCTCATCAGACTGGCCCCCAGGTTCTTAAATGTTGGATTTTTAAGCGAGAGCAAGCATGACGATATATGACATCCCAGGTCCTCTACCTCTCCAGCACAAAATCGCTGAAGCTGCAGCGCCTCTTTTTTATACGCTCGATCTTAACGAAGTTGCAGAACTTCTACGTGCACACCCAGAAACCATCCGCGTGAAAGCAAAGGCAGGAGAAATCCCTGCTAAAAAGGTAGGGAAACGTTGGCTTTTTTCGATAGTTGCATTACAGCGTTATCTTGAAGGAGAATGGCCCTCGCGAATTGTGCAGGGTGACACCACAAATGGAGGTGAAATATGTCGCTCTTTAAACGTAGCACAAGTCCATTCTGGTATTACAGAATATACTCCCCAGGAGCTAAAAAAGCTTTACAAGGCAGCACTGGCACCACGGACAAAACCAAAGCGCAAGAATTCCATGATCAATTAAAAGCGGATTTGTGGAACCAAGCAAAACTTCAATACAAACCAGATTATCTATGGGAACAAGCTGCTTTACGGTATGTCAGTGAACGAGAAGATCATGCCAGTATTGAGGACATCAAATGTCGTTTACGCTGGCTTGATAAAATGTTAGAGGGAAAAAAATTAAGCGCTATTAACCGTACACTCGTTGATGAAATCATAGCTTTAAAACGAGCGGAACACGTCATGCTTCAAACCAAAAAAGGGGTAAAAGCAACAGGACGTAAGGTTAAACCAGCGACTGTAAACCGTGTGCTAGAAGTATTATCTGCTGTCTTGCAGTCGGCTTTTGAATGGGAATGGATAGATCGGGTCCCTAAAATCAAGATGCTTTCCGAGCCGAAGAAACGTATTCGGTGGATTACTCATGATCAAGCACAAGAGCTTCTTTCTAATTTGCCTTCTCACTTAGCAGATATGGCTCAGTTCAGTCTTGAAACAGGGTTACGTCGGGCTAATGTGACGGGCCTAGAATGGTCACAGCTTGATTTTAAGCGGCGCATGGCGTGGATTCATCCTGATCAAGCTAAAGCCCGTAAAGCCATTCCAGTCCCCCTTTCTAACATCGCTATCGCAATTTTAGAACACCGACAAGCCATAAAGCGGACTCTTGAGGAACAAAAATATCTGGAGACTGGATATAAAACTTATGTTTTTGTGTATGAGGGAAAGCGTGTCAAGCAAACATCTACGAAAGCTTGGTACAAAGCCTTAAAGGACTCTGGCATTAAAGATTTTAGGTGGCATGATTTACGCCATACCTGGGCCAGCTGGCATGTCCAAAGAGGAACACCTTTGCATGTTCTCAAAGAGTTAGGCGGGTGGGAAAGTATGGAAATGGTATTGCGGTATGCGCATCTTGCTGCACCTCATTTAGAACAGTGGGTGCAATCGCATACTCTTTTTGAGAGGCCCAAGCATTCTGATAAAGCGGAGAATGTTGACTGCAATTTGACTGCAGTGGCTTAACCAAATAAAAAAGCCCTCCAGCTGGAAGGCTTTTAAATATGGGTTGCGGGGGCAGGATTTGAACCTACGACCTCCGGGTTATGAGCCCGACGAGCTGCCAGACTGCTCCACCCCGCGTCCGTCACTGCGAAAGACGTAGTATAGCAAATGCATTAGATAATACAAGCTCAAATCTAGCTTAATTAGATAGGTAGTCTAAATAGGGCTTAAATAAGTGTCGTTTTTGGTAAAAAATTGGAGGCTGGCCATTGCATATTGAAGGCTATGCCTTACCATTCTTTGTCATTACAGCAGGCTATAGAGTTCCATAGAGAGGTGTTACATTAGTCTCTATACCTATTTGGGCTCTATCTTGTCTGCTCGCTTTCTTACCTTTACTCTCACACCATGAAAATTATCCACACCTTTGATGCGCTGCGTGCGCATTTGCATGCAGAGAAAAATACGGCTTTTGTGCCCACTATGGGTAATTTGCATCAGGGGCATGCTTCTTTGATGCAGGTGGCGCATGCGCATGGTAGTCCGGTGGTGGCCAGTATTTTTGTGAATCCGCTGCAATTTGGGCCGCATGAGGATTTTGAGCGCTACCCGCGTACGCTAGAAGCGGATGTGGCGGTGTTAGAGCAAGAGAAGGTAGATGTTTTATTTGCGCCTAATCAGGCTGAGCTTTATCCTCAAACGCAAACTTGTCGCGTGCATCCCTCCCCTGCTATTGGCCATATTTTGGAAGGGGCGCACCGCCCAGGTTTTTTTGAAGGTGTATGCACGGTTGTGTTGAAGCTATTTCATGGTGTGCAGCCTCGTGTGGCGGTATTTGGCAAAAAGGATTATCAGCAATTGCATGTGGTGCGCGATATGGTCCATCAGCTTATGCTCCCGATTCATATTATTGGGGCTCATACGGCTCGCTCTGCGTCTGGGCTGGCTTTATCTTCCAGAAATAGTTATCTGACGCCTGAGCAACAAGCGCGCGCTGCTACGCTTTTTGCTACCCTGCTTAAAATTCGAGACGATATGCACGTTGCGCACCGCCGCGATTTTGCTGCGCTGGAACAAGAGGCCTGTGCTTTTTTACGTGAACAGGGTTGGAAGCCAGACTATATTGCTATTCGTGAGCGCAGGACTTTGCAAGAGCCTGTACTGAGTGCTTCTTCAGAAGCCAGTATGGGTCATTCCGATTTGCCTGAACTTGTTATTCTGGCCGCTGCTACTTTAGGAAGTACGCGTTTGTTAGATAACTTGGAATGTTGATAGTTTTTTAAACTCACCCCCCCACTATGCTCGTACAGAATGGTAGGTTGGGGTGACGAAGGAACCCCAACATCCTACCAAGAGCCTTCTAAAACCTGCCTATATACTGCAAAGGGCCATATATTAGAGGGCAGTGGTCTGCATGTTGGGGTTCCTTCGTCACCCCAACCTACCATTCTTTTATTTCATTATGTCTTTATCTTTCCCCACCTTTGCTTTGCTTGATGACTGTCATGCCACGGCAGCTGCACCTTCTAGCCGTTTGTATACGCATTATGTACATCAGCGCATCTGCATGGATGGTACGCAGTGGGAAGCGGTGTGCGAGGAGGTAGAGGAAGATTTACAGGCAGGATTGCATGCTGTAGTGCTTGCGGAATATGAATGGGGAGTGAAGTTACATCTTCACGACCGTGCAACGGACTTTGCGCCACAGACGGCCTGTCGTTTTTTACTATTTCGCGAATGTGCGCGGCTCTCGCAGCAGCAGGTACTCGCATGGCTAGAGCAGGCAAGTGCCGCTGAGAACGGGGTGGGCACGATAGGCAAGCGTCCTCTTTCAAGCATTACACACTTACAAGCTAGTTGCACTGAAGCTGAATTTGTACGCGTATTCAATACGATTCAGGCTGCTTTGCAAGCGGGTGAGATGTATCAGATGAATTTCACCTATCGACTGTATTTTGATGTGCTCGGCTCCCCTTTTTCTTTGTACCAACGCTTGCGCGAACGTCAGCCAACGGCTTATGGAGCTTTAATAGCGCTTCCCATGGGGGATTGGATTTTATCTTTTTCTCCCGAACTCTTTTTACAAAACCAAGGTGGCAAGCTCACGGCAAAACCGATGAAAGGGACTGCTGCACGTTCATCTGATGTATCGCACTGCAATGCCGCTGCTGACTTGGCAGCAAGTGTTAAAAATCGTGCTGAAAATGTGATGATTGTTGATTTGCTGCGCAATGATTTAAGTCAGATTGCGCAGCAGGGTTCTGTGCAGGTGCCAGAGCTTTTTAAAGTAGAGCCCTATGGCACGGTTTGGCAAATGAGCTCAACGGTTCAAGCGCAGTTACAAGAAGGGTTAACGTTTGCACAGATTATGCGTGCGCTTTTTCCTTGTGGTTCTATCACAGGGGCACCTAAACATAGTTCGATGCAATGGATTCACCAACTTGAAAATACGCCTCGTGGACTCTATACCGGTGCTATTGGTTGGTTAGATGCGTCGTCTCGCACGGGATTACACACTTCCTCAAGCGATAATAAGGGAGCATGCGGGGATTTTTGTCTATCTGTAGCAATACGCACCCTCACGCTTAAACCTGCTCAGGAACCTTCGCATTGGGCAGGTGTATTAGGGATAGGTGCGGGTATTGTGCTTGATAGCATCGCTTACGATGAGTTTAAAGAATGTGGTTTAAAAGCCCGCTTTTTAACGCAGCTTGATTCTGGTTTTACGCTTATAGAAACGATGTATGCCACGCATGAGCAAGGTATACGTCATGCAATGCGCCATGCAAGGCGTTTGCGACGTGCAGCCTATTATTTCGGTTTTTTATGGCAACCTCGCTCTATTTATAAGGAGCTTCAGGCAATTATTGCTGCCCTCCCTCCAATGCAGCCTTTTAAAATAAGGCTAACACTAGATGCGATGGGTAAGTGCACGTTTTCTACCGAAGCGCTCCCTCCTCCCCTTACTCAACCAGTCCCTGTATTACTCGCATCGGATTTAGGATTAGGTCCAGCTTTTGGAAATTCAGCAGAGTCTGTGCCGCCTCTTCCATCCACTTCGCTATCTGGCACAGCGCCAAGCCAGCAGCAATCCATATGGCTGCAATACAAAACTAGCGTTCGGCCAGATTACAACCAGGCATTACAGCTTGCAAAAGAGCATGGGGTATTTGATCTTTTATTTGTAAACAGGAATGGTGAGCTGACTGAAGGTGCGCGCACGAATCTCTTTTTAAAACTAAAAGGTCAATGGTATACCCCACCCACTTCCAGTGGCGCGCTTCCTGGCGTAATGCGGGCTGTGTTGTTAGATGATCCAACTTTCCAAGCTACTGAGCGGATACTCACGCCGAATGATTTATATCAGGCTGAGGCTATGCTTCTATGCAATGCATTGCATGGGCCTCTGACGGCTTATTTGGATAGATTAAAGTAAAGCTATGGTGTGCGGTGCGCGGTTATTTACATAAAGAAATACTTGTTCACTGATGTTGTAAGGGCTAAATAGTAATGTCTGGTTTTGGCTAAATAGAAATGTCCGATTTC
>JASSUD010000006.1:0-72813 GCA_031963225.1 Mycoavidus cysteinexigens | reverse complement strand
AGCTGTAACAAAGCGCGTCTAACTGGATGGGTACATTGACCAGTCCTTGGATGAATGCGTTGGTCTGGATGAAGTGCTTGATCTCCTTCGCCTCCGAAGCCGTCATCATGTCCCGATTGTCGAGATAGGCGGTGACATTTTCCTGGCTAAAGCCCACTGTCTCCAATTCCAAATCCATCGCTTGAGCCTGCTTCAAATCCACATAAGGCCGGGAGGTAATCAGCACCGCAGGCTGATTGAGCAACTGTTTGAGAAACTCGGACATCGGTTCGTGTTCCCCCCATTCCTGGGCGATTTCATCCCAGCCATCGAGCACAAAGAGGGTTTTATCTTTAGCTGGCCCGTTGATGTGGGTTTCGAGCGTCTTCGCTAAAGCCTGACCGTTGGGGTAACTCTGAAAATAGGTTTCATGAAACAAGGTGGCCAGATCATAGCTTGATTTACCCTTTAGCGTGCGCAGCGGAATCCAGAACAGCCAGTCAAAGCGATACCGCCATTGTGCTTTCTGGGTATATTCGTAGACGATCTTTTTAGATAAGGTCGTTTTGCCCACACCCGCCCGGCCTCGAATCAAAATCCGTTGTGGGGTCACGGTCTTGCCATCGCTTAATTCTCGAGGATCAAACAGCTTCTCGAGTGGCACTAATTTCTGTGGGTTGGAATCGATCGCCTCGAAACTCGGTAAGCGATGAAAATGGTTTTGCGCGGCGGCTTCTTCTTTAGACTGGTTCTCTTCCGCCTCTTTAGGCTTCCCTTCTTCCTTGCGCGCTTTCTGGTGTTCCACTATCGCTAGATTGATATAGCAGTGTTTCATCGAGAGCGGCGGACCGGATAGCCGTTGAATCGCTAGACGGTCCAAAGAGGCATAGTGGGTTAAGGCTGCGCGCAGTTCGTGCGCGTCTACCTGCGCCCGCAGCGTTTGCAGCGTGGCCTGAACATTCTGGGAGATTTTCCCCCATACGCGCACATATTCTGCCGCCTTAGGCGCCGATGCTTCGCTGTTCAAGCGCTTAATCAAATCGCTATACGCTGTCCAAAATGTGCGCAGCAGCGCTTCTGCACCATTTTGTGCCAGCAGCCGCTCCAACAGCTTAAAGAAAACTAGATGACGCCCTTGGTTCTGGTACACAGCCTGACCGCTCGCGTGCTGCGAGGCAAAGCGGGGCATATCTTCAATGCGCACGGTAGTGGCTTTGACAAAATCCTGCACGCAGAGTTCATACCCATTGGCACATAAAGAGACAGGAATGATGCCGTGCTGATCCAAATAGTCCGTACGGATTTTTAAAAAGGCCATTTCCGTCAAGACATGATGAAAATCTGCTTGTTGGTAATATGTATTAACTACTTTCCGTATTTCGGCTTCGGCCTGTGTGGGGTTTTGCTGAGCCAGCCCGTAGGCTTTTTTCAGGTCTGCGTAATAGGCTTGATAGTGTTTCCCTGCCTCCCCCCATTGCAGATAGTGCCCTAAGACCTGCGAACCACACACAATCACCTTATCGACCGGTTGGATCCCGCCTATGGCGGTGGGCAACAAACACAGCTGGCTTGTGAGAATATCGTCTACCCTGGCCGCGTCTTCTCGAGTGATTAATGTAGCCGGCGCTTGTAACCCCTTTGGCCGTTGATCGGAATAGAGATTCACGCCTAGCTTGACCAGGTGATTAATCAGAAATTTTGCCGTACCTGCATCCGCCATGCCGTAATGCGGGTTGTCGTGGGCATAGACTAAAAAGGCACTGGGCCATACTTTCGATAAATCCAAGCTCTGAAACGTCTGCAGCGTTTCCGTAAACAACTGGTTCACCAAGTCATTCTTTTCCTGAATGCCTTCGAGTAAGCGTGGCGAAAGTGCTGCGTTCTGGACAGGTTCAGCCAATGTTGATGGGATATCAGCGGGGATAGAAAAGGAAGAGCGGACGGGCAATGATACTGCAGAAGCATGCAAGGCCTCGCTGGTCTGCGCGGCAATGATAGATCGGCTTGTCAGCACAGCCGGGTGTAGCTCTGTATAGGCCAATAGATTGCTCGGCTGAACCGCTACACCGGGATGGCCCCACTTTTGCGCTTTTTTATAGCTCGCCTGCGCCCTGTTGTGTTGTCCTAACTGCTCTAACACTTTGCCATGCTCAAAATAAACAGCAGCGATTCTATCTCGTAGCGTTTGATCTGCTAGAGTTTCAGCGGCATCCGCCTTTCTTAAGGCTTTTTTCATCTGAGATAACGAAGCTTCCGCATCATCACATAAGATCAACGCTATTTTTGGATTTGTGTGCTTGCGAGCAAACTCTAAAAAATCGTTGGCGAGATCCACTACTTCCGGTGGCGAAAGCGCGCTGCGTGATGACGAAAAGATGCTGCCCAACATATCACTTTCCCTTTGTTATTTTTTGCTAGGAATCAAGTGCGCTAAGAGCATGATGGGTATTGAATGATGCGTGCGCTCCTTGATCAGCTATTCCGGCATGGGCGGCGAGTATATCTCTACTGTGGCGGCTTTGTCCCCGGTTGAGTACGCAACGCATGCACCGTTAACGGTATAGATTTCTTCCTGACACTTTTGTCTTAGGGGGCATTTTGCAGGGTCAACGTCTTGGTTATATCCGGGTCAGCAGCTTCGATCGGATCAAATTTCAATGCGCCCTCGTATCTGGCTTACTCAGCCTGGCTGCCTGATCTCTAAGCTTATCCACTTCAACTCCTTTTATTATTATCAAAAATACAAAAAAATACTGATAAATATCATTGCAAAGTTGATAATTTAAGAGGTTGATAATACATCCTGCATACCAGATTTTATCGTAATAGTATTTTTTAAAAGAGCCATTACTTCCTCGTCTTTTTTTATCTTTGCGATTTCTAAAGGCGTTTTTTATAACCATTTTTTAAATTAAGCGAGGCCACTCCTCCATATAATAGAAGATAGGCTCTTATAAATATGAAGCGCTATCGGAGATTATTTTTTAGTTAGACTGATGATACGTGACAAGAACAGAGAAGTGATTAAAGACGAGCAGGCACACATAAGCAAAATGCCTTATGTGTGCAATTTATACATACAAACTGAGCGATGCCAAATTCATCCTGCTTTAGGCAAAATTGTGATGAACTAACCCAGATTGTCTATTCGCTTGGGCAGAGAGCATTAACGTCGGCGCTTCTGCCCTTCCTGCCAACGATGGCTGTGATTGCTGCTCTACAGTCTCGCGCGGCTCACCCGTCGCGCCGCGTTGCTTGAGCAGACAGCTATTCGTTGGACTTAATCCTTCAACACCCTCTATCCTAGCGCCAACCAAGGTCAATGCGTCTTGCCCCGATGTCCATAGTAACTTGACTTGCCATTGGTCATCCGCCTGAATCAATTGCCAGCAGCGAACCATTTTGTCTTCACTGCCTGTGATCAGATAATCGAGGCCGTCTATGTTTTGCCAGAAAATACTGCTAACGCATCCATTAAACCCATGCACTGTCGCCAGACATTGACCGGAAACGATATCCCACACCCGCACCGTATTGTCACTACTACCAGAGGCGATCTGCTGCCCGCTGGGCGAATAAACCATGCTCCAAACGGAGCCTGTATTCCCTTGCAAGGTGTGCACGAGGGCCTCGGTTTGCACATCCCACACATACACCGTATTGCTATACCCCCCAGAGACCACATATCGCCCATCGGCCGACATCACGACGCTATTCACCGGCGATTCATCCCCACTGAAGACGCATGGCGCAGCCTCAGGCATTTGCAAATCCCACACACGCGCCGTACTGTCATCGCTGCCGGAAACCACAAACCGACCATCAACTGACACCGCGATATCAGTCACAAAATCTTCATGCCCACTGAGGACGTGTGGCACAGTCTCGGGTGTTTGCCAATCCCACACCCATACATTATCGTCAGTGTCGCTTGAGAGCGCATACCGACCATCAGCCGATATTTTAATGCTAGTTCCCAAATCTTCATGCCCACTGAGGACGCGGGTTGCAGCCTCGGACATTTGCCAATCCCACACTCGCACTGTTTTGTCATAACCCCCAGAGACCACATACCGGCCATCGGCTGACATGACAACGCTAGCCACCACATTTTCATGCCCGCTGAGGACCTTTGGTACAACCTCGGACGTTTGCCAATCCCATATACGCACTGTTTTGTCATAACCCCCAGAGACCACATATCGCCCATCAGCTGACATCACAACGCTACTTACAGGATCCTTATGCCCATTAAGGACACGTTGCGCAGCTTCGGGCATTTGCCAATCCCACACACGCACCGTACGGTCCCCACTGCCAGAGACCACATATCGGCCATCGGCTGACATCACAACGCTGTTTACCACATACTCATGCCCGCTGAGGACACGGGGCACAGCCTCGGGCGTTTGCCAATCCCACACACGCACCGTATCGTCAGAACCCCCAGAGAGCACATATCGGCCATCGGCCGACATCACGACGCTCTTCACCCCCTCTTCATGCCCGCTGAGGACACAGGGCGCAGCCTCGGGCTTTTGCCAATCCCACACACGCACCGTATTGTCCCTACTGCCGGAGACCACATATCGACCATCAGCTGACATCACAACGCTAGTCACCCAATCTTCATGTCCGCTGAGGACCTTGGGTACAACCTCGGACGTTTGCCAATCCCATACCCGCACCGTCTCGTCTATACTGCCAGAGACCACATATCGACCATCGGCCGATATCACAACGCTGTTTACCGCATGCTCATGCCCGCTTAGGACACGGGGCACAGCCCCGGGCGTTTGCCAATCCCATATACGCACTGTCTCGTCTATACTGCCAGAGACCACATATCGGCCATCGACCGACATCACAACGCTCGTCACCCCCTTTTTATGCCCGCTGAGGACGCAGGTTGCAGCCTCGGATGTTTTCCAATCCCACACACGCACCGTCATGTCCCCACTGCCAGAGACCACATATCGACCATCAACTGACATCATAACGCTCGTCACCTCAGTTTCATGCCCAATCAAACGCCCTTTTTCTTCGAGCGTGTGCGTATCGTGCAGAGTTACAGTTTCTCCATGTGCCACGATCAACAATCCACCATCCAATGAATAGCAGCAGGCTTTCACCGGTTTTTCAAATTTAAGTCCTGGCAACTCTCCAAACGGCACCCCTTCCATGCGTACGCCGCTTAAATCTGCGTTCCGTAGCCAGGCACCGATCAAGCTCACGTTGCGCAGATCTGCGCCCAGTAATTGAACCGAATCGAATACGCCATAACTGAGATTCGCACCAGGAATCTGAATGCCAGATAAATCAGCTCCGTTGAATTGCACACCTGCTCTGACTAATACCGTGATCGCATTTGCCGCGCCTTGAGCGAATTCAGCATTCTCTTTCGATGCCTCAATCCAATCTAAGAGATGGGCTTTAAACGCTTCTTTTTGTTTTACTTCTTCAACTAAAAAATTCAGAATGTCGGGCTCATTAACTAGGTTTAGCGTATTGAGTAACCCATCTGGCGCGGGCGGAAGATAGGTCAATTCATTGTCAGCGGTATGCTCGCCTGCTGTTTTGATCGCCCGGGCCACCCAATACTCTTGCATCGACTTATGCGCAAACTGGTAATCCCCTTTTGCATTACGCGATAGCGGCGCATTAAAGCGCAGTAATCGTGCTCGTGCACTATCGTCAAAAAAGAGCGCGTGAGCGGCTGGGGCATCTTTTTTAAACAGCTGATTATTTTCAGCGATGGCTCGCTTAGCTTGGGTGAGTGCGAGCGCGCATTGTTGGCTATAGGCAAAACCGTGTTGAACAAACCCACCTTGCCTTACCAGTGCGTCTTTAGCCTTAGCTTCTTCTGATGTTAATTGAATCTCCGCTATCCGTTCTTGCCAACGCGCCCACCACTGTTCAAAGTAAGCTTCATATACGGCGCTTAGCGTTAAATCAGCCGCCTCAGACTTAAACTTAAGTGTTGGTAACACCGCTAACATAATCCGCAGCACCACAGGACGGTTTAGTTCTGCTTGCAGTGTCGAGAGTTCACTTAGGGCAGCTTGATATCGTGCGACGTTCCAACCTATTGGATCAAGATTGGCGCGATTGCGTTGCACATACTTATTGATATACGCTGCTCTATCCGCCACAGAAAATGGCGCAATCCAGGTTTCTTGCAAACGTTGCGGATAGCCCTTGGGATGAAAGTATTGCGCATACCCCTTCTCTAAATATTCCGGGCGGCTCGTGATAATAAATTTCGCGTGTTGCCATTGCCAGAGCTTATTTTGATCATAAAAATGGCGATTACGTTCGCTTTCTTGAATTTCGTCATACCCATCAAAAATAAATAAACAGCGTTGATGCATTTGCAATAATTGAATTTGTTGGTCGCTAAACCCTTCTTCCTGTAAATACGCTTGAATCAAATTTTGATTCGGTTTTTCCCATCGTCTCAACTCAATAAAGAAGACTAGCGGGGCCGCTCCTTGCTCCTTTTCTATCCGTTGATGCGCTTCTAATTTCTCTTTAGCGAGGTATCGATTAGAAGTCGATTTACCGCTTCCCGCCGCCCCTAATAACAATAGGATGGTTTTTTCCTCGGACACTAAAAAACGTTCAATATGCGCGGCTAAACCAAATGATTCACTTGCTGTTGGGCCAGCTAAGCCGCGCAGCGGTACATACATCGCGAGCGCATCTTGAATCTCGCCTGAGCTTTCTAAATAGTGTTGATAGTTTTGTTTAAAGCGCGCAATGTCCTCTCCTAAGGCTGCAAGCGGCTTGTGCTCCTGTTGGAACGCCTGCAACTGCTTGGCTTGCTGCTGGTGGGCCAGACTATCCAATTTTTCATCGATATGGGTCAGCTTGGCTTCTATTTTTTTGTTGCTCGCCCTGATGATTTCATGCTGTATTTGGCCGAAGATGTCATCTACTAACTCGGCAAATTTATGCCAATCCAGTGCGCCAGATTGCTCCTTTAACTGATTTACACAAGTGCTATAGCCTTTCCAAAACTGGTCTAGAAAGGGTTTGGCTTTAGCGTCATGAAATAAAAGCCGTTCGATCACTTTAAATAGCACGATGTGCCGACTTTGATTGACATACCCTTCATGTCCTGTCTGGGCTTGCGCTTCAACTCGAGGAATATCGCCGATCCGAACTGAGGTTTCTGGAATAATGTGTGCCAGGCAAGAGGTATGGCTTTGAGGCGTTAAAGGAACCGAGATAATGCCGTGGCCATCTTTGAGAGATTCTTGCCGAATTTGCAAAAAAGCCATTTCGGTCAATACATGGTGAAATCCCGCTTTGTATGTTGCTTGCTGTGAAAATTTTTTGACCACCTCACGAATGGCCGAAGTAGTGAATGATGCACAGTCTTGCCGATAGGCCGTGCGAAGCTCTCGATAAAAATCGTCATAATGCTCCCATGCCAAGTATTTACCTAATACTTCAGAGCAACACACGACTACTTTATCAACGGGTTCTACATCGTCTCTTAATTTGGCCGGCAGTAAGCAGAGTTGACTGGTCAGAATATCTTCGATCTTGCCATCATTTTTTAGGGTTTTCGAAACGCTTAAATGCGCTTGCCCCATAGGAGTTTGATCTGAATAGAGGTTGACTCGGATTTGAGACAATCTGCCGATTAAATATTTAGCTGTACTGGCCTCAGCACGGCCATAATTGGGATTGTCGTGCGCATACACTAGAAACAGACTTTGAGGATGAGCAAGTTCTAAAGAACTTAGCGTCGAGAGTGCCCTCTCAAACAGATAATTCACCTGCTTGTTTTTTTCCTGATTTAGGGAGGGGGAATTAGGGCTGTGTTCCTCAACGTTAGCCGCTGCAGTTGGCTCTTGAAGCCCACTTAAAAAAGTGAAGAACTCGTTACGTATCGCATCAAAAGCTTCTTTTGCTTGCCGATCACCAGGCTTTTTTTCATGTTCAGTTTTAGCCTTATTGACCGCCTCTGAGTACGATTTTTTAGCGTCTTCTAAATTCCCCATGACTTGATGCGCTCGCGCCTGGCCTACCAGATGCTGCGAAGAGATAGCTAGATGCCGCGACGAGGGGGCGGGCGATGACGGACGTACTCCGGCGATAAAATTAAGCAATTTTTTTCCCTACTTATCCTGGATTTTTCTATTTTGAAAAGCCATCACTCGGTGTAGTGGCGACTGCGCCGCCGTCATCCTCGTGAACACATGGGCTAAATTGTAGGGCGAGAGGTCTAATTTGGGTAAAAAAGTTCAGATTATGATTCACAAAATTGAAAAAATAGTTAGCTAACGCCAGCGTACATATAAAACATCTTGCATCCAGGGTAAACGGATTGTGGAGAGTCCCCACGGCAAAGTGTCTAACAAAACATCATAAGCCCTTAGCGATACGCTTAAAGTCCATGCATTATCCTTTCTTTTTTCCAATTTGCCAGAGCGTAAAAGGAAAGAAGTTTGTAAGCCATGAATTGACGTGTTATTAAGTTTTTTCCAATTTTGCGTAACGCCATACAATAATTCTTCCGAAATAGCGATTTCCTTTTCAGATAATTGAATATCGGCAAGCGTACTATCTATCGCAACTAATTCAGTTGCGCCGCAGAGTATTTTATTGAGTAGTAATTCTGGCTCCTCCGTGTCGCAAGAAGCGCTCGCCAAATATTGCAGTAAATAAACTGCGCGCATTTGCGCTTCAGGGCTACGAAATTCTTTTTCATTAACTAATTCGAGTATTTGAAAATAGCGACTTAAAAAAGGCCATAACAGAACCATCCCTGCATTATTTATATAAAAAGGTTCTTGTGCGGGTAATTCCTGTTTTTTTATCTTATTAATTCGATGTTTAGTGTGTTCAGGTAGTTTGATTGCTGATGCTTGTGCGCGTTCAACCTGTTTTTGCTGTTTTATTTCTTGATTAAATTTTTGTGTTTCATGTTTTTCTGGTTTAGATAAAGCAGATTGAATAGGAACAGTTAATACTAGTTCGACGCAATCGAGCGCAGCTAATAAGACATGGCTTTGGTCGGTACTGGCAAAATCCTCGCGTAATACAGCGAAAACTTTGTCGGCTATTTTAGGTTGTGCTTGAAGTAGTGGTTTGATTGCTATCGTCAAAATATCACGCCAATCGCGTAGAACGCGGCGGCTCAATGCTTCAAGTAAAGCCTCTATGATCACTCCGCGCCAAAAATCAGCGCGGCCATCCATTGTTTTGCCTACACGCATTAGGCTTTCGATAAGAATCTGTAAGCTAGGCTGCTGCTTAGGCCATATCCAACGCAAACCTTTAAGTATCAGCTCTCCATTTAATGAAGAGGCAAGCCTTGCTCTTTCTAATGGCTGCGCTGCAGCTTGCTGCAGACGTTTGCGTATGGCTATCAGCGAGGCACCGCGCAAGCTATCGGACTTACACAATGCACGCTCAAGTGTATCGATACCGTCATCTGATAATTGACCGAAGCGAAGAAAATTATCTAATACAAAAAGTGGTGAATTAGATGTGGCGTTAAGCTCAGTTAAATCGTGAGTGGCGCGCGTGAGTGGCGCCATATCTGATTTTAATAAATTACTGATATAAGAGCGAGATGGCAAGCCGAGTCGCTGCGCAATTTGCGTTGCCAAGCGCTCGCAAAATGCTTGTAATGAAAATGCGCAAGCATGGGGATCTAATAAAAAAGCAAAGGTTAATTGCCAATGCAACAATTTACTGCGTTCTCGTTGTTGTGCCGTGAGCGTAGCGTCATGCTCAAGTTGTTGTGTGGCTTTTAACAGTGTAATAACGGCGTCTGCATGAGTAGGAATAAGCCATTGAATGAGCTGTTGTAACACACTTGGCGGCATATAACGGCACAAACGGTTTAGTACGTCGGGACGATTAGCGCGACTGCGCAGCGCATTTATTACTTCTTGCTTGGGGCTATCGTGAGTAATGGTTTGTAAAGCTTGGGCGAACCATTGTGCTGAATGAAGCATGTGTTGCTCTTGATAAGCGGGCAGCTCTCCTTTATCTAAGAAATACAACATCGCCTGCCAAGCATTGGTTTGGGCTTGAACTACTTTCTGCGCGCTCTGCTCTGCTTGCAATGATTTGGCAATTTGCTCAGCGGGGGTCACTGATTTTTCTTCAGACGCCTGTAGCGTTGGTTCAAACACATTACTGAGGTGGTCTACTAGGCTGTTAAGTGAACCCTGCTTTTTCGTTTCTACCTGTAGCGCTGCAATCCACTTTGATAAAGGGATCGCATGCTGCATAACTAACATTTGCAGCGTAATTTGTATCGCTTCTTTAGATGGAAAGTGGGAGCGTAAGCCGAGCCCGACACGCAATAATGTCGCTTGCGCTGCGTTTTGTTCAACTATTGATAAACCTAATTGACGCGCTGCTCGTACTAATGCGCGTAGTAATGCAAAAGTGCGTTTAAGTTGCGACGGCTCATAAGGTTTAACAATAAGGCGAAGCACCTGCAAACGTAAAGCGGCTGGATCAATTAAGTGCTGTGCAGCTGCATGAAATGGTTTAAGTTGATTTAATGCCCATTCTATTTCCTTATCTGTTAAATTTCTTTGCGCACTTTGCACACTAGGATTTGTCGACCAAGTATGCTCATTTGACACTCGAGCTCTCACTCGCCCTAGTAAAAATTGCTCATACAAAAATAATAAGGCTGTATGAAGTTCGCGTATAGCTGGCGTTGTTATAGAAGATTGATATTTAGCTTCTGAGATAAGTTCGATCAGCAGACTTTCGTCGTTCAGTTGATTCTGCCCTATTTCCTTTGCAAGATCTTTTAATACCTGACTCACCCATTGCTTAGCATCAAAATGAAATGAGTTGGAGCACAAATACAGTAAAGTCGTTTCCCATAAACGCTGTGTTAGCTGCGTTCTAGAGGGTGATGTTGAAACCGAAAAGCTTCGAGTTAGGCAACGACTAAGCCAAGTAAGCAAGGGATTGAGCCACGACTCTATGGTAGAAGCACCTTCTGGCGTCAGTAATTTTAATAAACGATGGTGTTTGCTATAAGTGAGTCGTGCTGCAATACGGGCTCTCACATCTAAATAAACCAGTCGCTTTTTAAGCCAAGGTATAAGGATATGAGGCGCCTGCGTGCTGAGTTCCTTCAATAAAAAATCAACTGTGCCAGCACCGGCAGCAAACCAAGGCAGGACACCGTGCTCTAGAAAAAACACCAGCGCAGATAGCTGGTGCTCTACTGTGTCCACAGTCTGCACCTCTAACTCAGCTAATAAATCTGTGCTGTCCAGTGCGTGATATTTTGTTGTCAGGCTTAGTGGCAAGCCTAATAATTTAATCAATTGAGTGCGCAACTCACGCCTAAGCCTCTCCTCCAATATGCTTTCCATACCTTGTTCAGGTACTTCACCAAGATCGACCTCTAGGCTAGTTAAGAGATGACTGCGTGTGCTTATAGAAAAAGGAGAAAGAATTTCTCCAAGCAAGACGATCAGGCGTTCTGCGCAGAAAACATCAAAGCGTGTTTGCAACCTTTTGGCTCGTTCTTGGGTATGCAATTCAAGCTCTAATACAAGACGGTTGATCTTGTTAGACACGCTCTTTTGCTCGTTCTAGCTGTTGCACAAAATCTTTCAGCGCTTGCGCTGCTTCATCTAATTTGTCATACGTGGCTTGCGCAGAATGTACTGCTTTTCCTTTCGATTGCATCCAATTTGCATATAAACGCTCAAATTGAGCCATTTCAGCGTAGCCCAACCAATAATATTGCGCGGATATATGCGCTGGGCAGTTCTCGTAAATAATGCGCTCTACAAAAAGTTTAAATTCTTCGCTTTGAAAACGAACCGGCCAATTAGGAAGGAAAATACTAATGCGATTAGCGTAAAAATCTTCTGCTGTATCACTGCCCGTCTGCGCTGTGTCTGTTACTAATTCAGTAGCGTGTTGTACGCAGGGACAAGAACTTTCTTGCTCGGGAGAGGGACGCAATAAAAGGTGTTCCAATACATATAATCCTTCATCTTGATACAGCACCTGCGCGTCTTGGCTAAGTTTATATAAATACTGGATCAAGCTATCGCGCGCTCGTTTAGCGGCTTCCCAGTTAGGCGCCTGGTATATTTCGAGGGGTTGTTCTTCGCCCGGCCAAATGAAGTAAATGGAAACACTTCCCTCTAGTGCGCCTGGCGTCAATTGGTAATTACGCTTGTCAGTACCATGTTCAAATAAATGGGTTATGACAGAGGGGCTTGTTGAAGCAAAGACAAAATGATTCTGGCGATTAAAAATACCTAAAGTACTAAAGTATTTTTGCTGCTTTGTTTTTTCATGCGCATGAAAATGCTTGTCTGGAATTTCATGATAATGAAAAGGTGGATCATCGCTGGTCAACGGTCTTTGCGCAATCTTATAGTTACCGCCTTGCGTGACATGTCCATGTAATCCAAGTAATAACCATAGACGTTGCTCAAAGCCGCTCAGTTTAGTGTTGTGGTCTTTATCCCAACCAGCGTAATTCGCACCACTCCCTCGTTTACCACCCAGTGTAATTTGCTTACGAAGAAAAGCAATTTTCCAGTGCATCAGCTCACGCAGAAAGCTGTCTCTTTTACTGTAATCGCGCGGATCTAAATGATGTAGTGTATGGTTATCAAAAGATTCACCAAAGCGTGCGAGTAGATGATCAAGAAAGCGATTACGCCGCTCTAAAAATGGATCAAATTGTTTGACTGCCTCACCCAATTTTTTACGATAGTAATTTAGCTGTTGCAGTGGTAAATCTGACTCTTTGGGCAGCAATTCAATATATTGTTTTTGTAGCTCTGGGCTAGTGCCTAAACATTTTATCCAATCTACTAGCGCGGCTATGCCATGTTGCGCGCTAAGCTCTGATTCAAAGCGCACCTCGCCATGAGCTAATACCGTTTCTTCTGCATCTTCTGCATTCAGCAACGTGATGTGATACCAACCGTCTTCATTGGACTGTATGCGGTAGTAATCTGCAAAAGCACCATAACGCAAAATTTCTTCTCGCCTTTGTTGCCGTGCCTCAACGCTTGAGATATGGCGACTATGCAGCATAATGCGTTCGTTTTCATCCCATACCCGCATCGCAAAATTGCCGCGTACTAAGATTCTCAGATAACAACTTAAGGTCTTTGGCGTATCTAACGTGATAGCAAAAGCCACTAAACGCTCGGCTTCCTGCATCGCTTGCTTGGAATGGGCAAAGTATTCTTCACCATATGCTATGGGTTCGTTTGTCTTGCTATGCAACACGAGTTTGTATTCTGCTTGATCATTGGACTGTGCCTTATAGAAGCGGAGATCACGCATGCATTTAAAAATTTCTTGCTTCATCTCTAAAGCTTTTGCTTCAGTGGATAGCTCAGCACTCTTGAGCAAAATTTCTTCCTCATCATCGACTAAATAGACGATATAGCAGTTCGATGGATTGGTTTGCGTGTCGGGGGGGTAGCGTAATAGCTCGATAAAATCGGGGGGATCTTGTTCGCGTGCTGGTAAACCCACTAAAGGCTGAAAAAAATAGCTTTGCTCAAGCGATTCGTCTAAAGAGAATAATCGTGACGCCTGAGCTAGCTGCGCTAAATAATTCGTGAGTAATTGTTCAAAAAAAGCGAGGTACGCTTTCAGTTGCTGTGCGTGCGCTTTGCGTTGCGTTAAGTACTCTTGGGTTAAGCGCGTTTGCTTAATTCTGTCTGGCGCTCCTACCCACGGCGAGTGCTGTGGAATGCCATAACGGCTGATGCCATATGTCAGGGGGAATTGATGTTGAATCGAGAAGTATGAGTTGATGTTTAAGGCTTTGCCTGGCATGGCCTTGCCATACTCCATATTTTTGACATTGCGCTTTGCATAAGTTTCGTGGTTGGCGATTTCGCCTAAGCGTTTTTCAATATAGCGATATACTAAATCTGCTCTAAGCGGTTGCGGCGCGCCACCCACGCGTTCAATGTTCAGGCCATAAGGTTCTTCGGCAGGAGTAAAAATCGATGGGGTTAAGCAAGGTATCGTGTCAGGTGGTAATTCAATTATTGTCGCTGTTGATCTATGAGATTTTTGTAAATGAGATGCCTCTCTCTCTTTTACATGCAAATCTCTGACCCCTTCTACACCAGGGACTTTCAAGATAATTTCAAGTAAGTCTTGCAGCGCTATTTTCTGTTTGTAAGGACTAAGTTGACTATCATCCAGTATGCCAATATCCAGTCGAGGGCCAACAAAAATTTGATCCGCTGTCTTCCCTTCACGCATCAGTTCGTCGACGGTTTTAACTTGAGGAAAAGGACTTAAATAATTTTGTAATTGAAATAAAACTTCCGCCAAGACTTCAACTGGATCGGCTTTTGTACCAATTTCAACTGTGCCGCACAAAGCAATTGGATAAGGCTCAAGAATAACGACGCGTTCGATATCTTCTGCGAGATTGCGACTGGCACGCATGATTTCTTCGACGCTAGCCTTAACATTGGCTTTATCGCTCCCTTCGTAAATTTCAACTAACACCTCATAACACCCTGCTATAGCGTGCTTGTTTGTTGATTGGAAAGGGCGTAACCAGGCATTTTTTAGACCCAGTACACGATCGTACAGCAGCTTGCTGTAATCCTTGCTGGTGAGCGCGTTGCAACTCAACACATAGTCGCCGGTATACAACGTGTTTTGCGCGTCATTGAGTGGAATACTCTGAGCTTGTTGATCTCTTTGTTCTTCTTGTGCGATGCCTTTTGCTTGCGGCAAGGATACAAGTAGGTCATTCATTTTTTGCTCAGTGCGCGCGCCTAAATCGGTCAACGCATAGCATAGCTGCTCAAGAATGGTTAGCCCGGGATCATGCTCGTTATAATCAGTCCACGTATCGGAGGAAAGCTGCTGGCAGTATTTGAGGCCACGCACCAATAATTCAGCGAAATTCTGACCAACTTGAACTGGCTCTGCGCGGGAGATTCTTGCTGCTTTTTTCATCGTGTCACCCTGTTTATGAGCCCATTACCACAAGCGTGTAATGTGGTACTGAATCAATACTTTATAGCCTGCATCATCAATACCGTAATCGCACCGACTTTTAAGACACAAATCGTAACCTGTCGCAGGCTGGAACCAGCGAGACGGACGCTTACGCCATTTCAACTGCAAATTCCAACGCCAAGCCCAACCTTTGCACACTCGTGTTTTCTTAATAGAGCGCATCCGACCACTAAAGCTTGTTAAGACAATCGCGTGTAGCATTGCATGACCGCCCGACGCTTGTTTGCCTGACGCATGCGCAACAATTTCAAACGCATGGCAACCATATAAATTCGGCAAGATCGAATGCCATTTGCCATCGGCATCAACCTGCAAAGTACCTGCGGCATCAGCGCTAGCCATATTCTTCGCTATCTCAGTACTAGGATCGTACCCCCCCACTCTACCTACTGCTTGTAGCCAACCATTGACAGCTAATGGCGTCGGATGTTTCGCATTCTCTGTGAGGATCCATTGCTGTTGTTGCACATTGAATGTCGCGAGTATGGTTTCTTGTTGGCAGATGAGTACATTGCCGTTTTTATCAAACTCCAGTTGTAGCGGAAATTCTGTATCGCTTATACAAGGGAGTTTTGCAGCATTATGGTTGTCTGCTTCAGATGCTTTAAAAGTTTCACTAAGTAGTTCATCACGATGAACTAAAGAATCAATAAGTGCAGCGAAATTACCGCCAGCCGGCATGCAGCCATTACTGAAATCTTCTTTAAGTTGGGCGCGCGTTTTAATCATGAGCAAAGACCTTTTGGCTTAATTTGGTTTAATTCAAGGACGCCATGGCTGCATGTTGGGGTTCCTTCGTCACCACCAACCTACAGCACGTTGTATTAGTACGGTATGAACTGTTTGCCTTAGTGCGATTTAGGAAATACTTTTTCTGTTGCAATGGAAAGAAAAAAAGAACGATGACGCCGTTGCTCAGAAGCAGAGGTGACTTTGCATCCAGCATCATGAGGAACCGTTTTACTTGTCTGCGAAACCAGCAAGTCACTACCGATAGTTAAACTGCCGATACCTCGATCGATCGACGCTAAAGTCGAAAGATTAATGTCGCGGACATGGTTAAAAGCATGCTGCGCTACAGGCATGAGCACTGACCACGCAGAGGTTGGATATGCGATATCTGTTCTTTCTAACCATCTTTCCTGCCATTTCATTGGCTCTTGTGGCTGGTTTTTTAACGGATACAAATGCAATACGGTGATATCGATTAAACGCTGCACATAAGGCAACTGCTTGATAAATGCAGCAATATTCTCTACTCTCAATTCACCACACCCTAGCGGTATAGCCTGAGTCATATTTTTTTGCCAGGGAGCTAAAAAATGATTGATGGCATGGTTAAGTTGTGTAACGTCATGCAGTGCTTCGTTACCCGCATAAAATTTCACTGTGGCAAAGACTTTTAGCTGTTCGTAAATGGGATTGCATACTTGTATTTGCTGGACAAAAGGCGACGCGTGCTTACGTAGATAATCAGCTATGTCCCACAACGTGGAGTGAGGAACCTGCTGTGCCTCCAGACTTGAACCGCTAGCGCGAACTGGGACTACTGCCAGCACCACTTGCCCGGGCTTAAGCGTAGTTTGTACCTTATAGCCGCGGCTGTTATTGGGGCCGACGCATTTAGCTTGTTCAATTTCAGGGAAGGCTTCGAGTACTAAACGCTCGTAGTCGCCGGGTTGAATGGCGCGCTGTTTATGCTTTAATCTTTCGCTGACGCGCATTTCAAATTGTTCGGTCGTTTCTGCAAACCGCCCACCCGTAGTTGCAAAAGGTTGAACCACACTTTTAATTTCTGCAGCTTTTTCTACCAAACTATAAATCGATTGCGCAGGTAAATTGCCTTGTATCGTATAGTCACATCCACTTTCACCCTCGCTTAAACGCTTAGCGGAGACAGCTTGCGTATAAATTTTTATCGTGTCGCTCACATACTCAATATTTTCCAAAACTAAAGCGCTTAACCAGAAAATACCGCTGGGCATCAAAGTATTGTCGGTGTTGATGTCACTCGGTATTTGCAACTTTAAAATACCTGAGCAAGTTAATGCTTTTGTCGTGTCACCCAAAATATGTTGTTTAGATAAGGGCTTCCATACGTTATGCGATAAATACCGCCATACCACGACAGGTTTAGGACAAACTGCTGTACTAATACCCGCGTAACTTTGTTGCATCAAGCGGTCTTGCATTTGAAACAGCAAGGTCACTGTCTCAGGTGGTTTTAAGCCTGATAAACCAATATGGAGCTGACCTTGCTCGGAGTTAGTCGAATACTGTGGCGTCATGCCAGGTATTTCTTCCACATAACCGAATGGCGCGATATGATAAAAGCGGCTATGCATGCTAGATGCGCTGTCTTGTCCGCAGTAATCAGCGCTTAAATCTAAAACCTCGCAAGCCTCATAATCTACACTTAGCGATTTGATAATGGGAACGAAAGGGGGGTTCGGCAGAACAGCATCCGTATCTTTTCTATACCGCGCTAAACGTGAATTAGCTAAGATCGCAGCAGTCAACTGAGTCGGATAAAGAGCATGACCAAAAGCATAGGCTGGGCTGCTTAATGCAATACGTAAACTACCGGCAGATAGAGATCGTGCCACTTCTCGCTCTTGCCTAGCTTGCGCGGCCATCGCAGCAGGTGATAATGGGTGCGTAAAAATTAGCGGAAGACAGGTAGTTGATGCTATTGCTGCACACTCTTGGCGAGCGGACGAGTTGATAACTGGCGGGTCAAATAGAAAGAATTCGTATTCTTTATTGCTTCTTTTATCGTATCCTTTATTCGATGCCAGAGATGCCAGAGGCTCCCAACTGTCACCTAAATAACGACTCGCATGCACTTTAAATAGGTCATTAGTAAACGATGCTTGATAGCCGGTATAGTGCGCTGTTAAATCATTGCCAAGCGGGAAATTCATCCACTCTATGACCACATTTACTTTATGAAGAAATGGCTTACTCAGCTCACGATCTGAAATTTGTAAATAACTTCCAACGACTGGAACCATGCCGAAAGGCGGAAATGGCTTATCCTCCGCAATAGCTCCTAACTGATTTTCCAGCTGTATATTTTTTAAGCCCTGTACTGACACGTTGAGTAGTAATTTTTGCTCCACTAACTTTTTAAACAGAGGATATGCGCAAACGTGTGCTGCTTGATTCATTATTAGCTTGAGCATAGGTAGCGGTGCAGTTTCTTGATTTTGAGGTTCAAGTGCTGGGTTTTCTACCACTGGTGGAGCTAATGGTGCGAGTTTAATGCTAAGAGATAACGCTGGCAGTTTTTGTGATGTGGTAGGCGACTGTAGGTCTTGCATGGGCAAGTCACCTGTAAATTCAATTTGCGTTGCCTCGAACCACCCTGTTGGCCCACTTAGATAAACGCGACAGGAATCAGCTAATAAAGCAAGGTTGTCTTCTATCACTAAACCTAGCGTTGCTTTGAGATACGCTTGATAAGCCTGTAACCATTTCTGTAGATGGTTATGACTTCCGTCATCGCAAGAAAAAGTCAATGTGATAGTGCGCTCCCCTTCTTTGAGTAAAAGTAAAGGCGAAGCAATAACAAACCCTAGTTCAGCGTACGGCGCACTTGATTGCACAGAGGTACTGGCCAACGCACTGCCATCGCAGCCAAACGTTGCCCAAGCTGACTGCGTTTTTTCGGCATTAGTCAGCGCATTTATATTTTCTGGCGAATCAAGCACTGAATAAGCCAACACCTTAGTCATTAAGGGCGGCCTTTCTTGCGCTGGATCTTTATAGTGGGTAATACGTACTGTTTTGAGTGCAGCGATTTGCGTTTGATTAAGCCAAAGATTCTTCTCAGTCGAAAAAATAATATCTTTACCCTCTTGGTCTTTACCCGCAGTTAAAAGCGTACCCGCTTCTAATAAATAGTTATTAATATGCGGGGCGAGAACGAAAGATAAATGCGCGAGATCAACCTGACCAGGACGAGGTGATAAACGCAGAATGTCATTAAAATAGTAGTCTAGGTGACGCCGTGTATACGTATTGAGTTCAGCTTGGACAACACCAAATAACCGAGCAAAAGCGGCCAGCAATGCAGTATGAGGCGCATGATTGGTTTTAAGCGTCAGAGATTCTTCTAAATAACGCCGTGCTAGCTGGCGTAGATTCTTTATCGCGCGATCAAATGCATTCAGAATGGAGAAAAGATTATCCGACCAAATTTTCTTATCTTTATCTTTGTCGATTGCGTGCCATAGCGCATCAAAAGTGGTGCCTTGGCGCTCCGCTAAGTTTTCCCAATAACGCTGCCATACGGGTGTTTGCAAAATTTGCTGGTAGTAACGTTTTAAATCTTGCTGGATCGTTGCTTCTAAAGTTAGGTGTAGTGGGTTGTCTTCTTGCTCATTATCAGCAATGCATTTTGCCCGGCAATACCAATGATTAATTTTGCTCGCGGCAGAAAAGATTTGCCGCAGCATTTTGTGGGCGTTGTTTTCATCCTGCACCATGCGATAAGCATGCGCTGCTTCATCTAAAGCGTCGGTAGGCGCTTCGCTCACGCAGATTTGTGCTAATAAAAAGCTAATATCAAAAGTGAAAAACGGTTGCCAATCTCCAACGATATTACCCGACATATCGTAAAAATTTAAAAGCTCCGAATACTGCGCGATGAACGCAAGTAAGGTAGGCAAATCCCGCTCGTCGACTTGAGCATATGAGGGATTGAGTGCGCGTGGGCAGCGCAAATTTTGTTTAGTGCCGTAACCCAAATTTGTGTGATGGCTATTCATCGCTTTCCGTTTTTATTTTAAAGGTTTAATATTGGTTCCCTCTTGCCAACAGAACGGAATCACCATATTGGTACGAGTATTGGTTTGGCAGATGGTGAACTCAATTAATATCCGCCTCACTCCGTCTCCCGCCTCGCTGTCATCTATTTGAATTTGGTTAACTTTAATGCGCGGTTCACCATATAAAATCGCATCGCTAATCATGCTTTTTAAATAAGCGGCCGTATTGTTATCCATATCTTCAAATACGTATGGCTGCAACGCGCACCCATACTCTGGCCGCATTAACCGCTCACAAGGCATGGTGGTCATTAAGATATACAGGCTTTGTTTAATGTCTGTTTCCTGCGTGACCATTTCTACCGTGCCTTCATTTAAATTAAAAGCTGGAGGAAAACTCCAACCACGCCCAATAAAATCTTCTTCGTCAGCGATCATGAACGCTATCCTCCGATAATAACGGTGAAGCAACCGAGTACAACAGCGCCACCATGCTGGGTTTGATCTCCTACACGAGCCGCGGGGCGCTTACCAATTAAGACAGTACTAGAGCCTTTAATAATCACATCGGGTGGCCCAACACAGACTGCGCTATCGCCAACGACCGCTGCAGGCAGCCCACCTATTAAAACATTCGGTATACCTGGCCCAATGACAGGGCCGCCAACATGTGGCACCGGCGGGATACCTGGGGTGACCATTGGGCAAGTATGCATATCAGTTAAACGAGCAGCAAAAGGCATCGTGTAGGCCTATCAAAATAGATTAAAATTTTTCCAGTGCTTCCTTAACTTGGCGCGTAGTTTCAATTAATCATGACTATCGTGCCACGAATAGTGACCTCACCTGACGAGGTGAGTTGCGCACTGCCCTGCCCTTGCGCAGATAATGCCATTGACGCCTTCGCATTAATATTGGGCGCTTCGGCATTTACTTGCATCGATGATTTGAGCGTGATATTGCTTTGCGCTTGAATATCAATTTTTCCATCGGCTTTAAGCATAATATTCGCTGGACTTTGCAACGTGATTCCACTAGAAGACATCTTTAAATGATTTTTATTACTGTCACTCAAACTCACTGTTTGATCTTCATCATTTAATGTGAGCACATGCCCACCAGGGGTGCTGATTTGTATCTGCTTTTTCTGGTCATCGATAGTAATTTTGATTTGTGCTTTTGTCACAATCGCTTTATGCGTATTTTTTTGGTCAGGCGTATAAGGTGGAGTTCTGGTGCTGCTATATAAGCTGCCGAGAATAATCGGAAAGGCCGGGTCATTATTCAAAAAACCAAGTATCACTTCGTCTTCTAATTCCGGCATAAAGAAGATGCCCGCATTATCTGTAGCATAACCGCTGGCTAAACGTGCCCATACACCACTGCCATTAGGTTCAATCAGTGGGACATTAACTAGCACGCGCGTTTGTCCATCAGGATCTTGGTCAATTTGCTTAACTTTGCCGCTTAATAAACCATGAATACCAGGTACTAACCCCGCCGCGGGAGGTGCTTCAATGTCAGGCTGCTCTTCGGTAAACCAACGTGGAGATAAACCTAAACCTACTTCGCTATGCCATTCCCCATCTTTAATATGGTGCGATACGCTGGAAATAAACGCTTTGCCATTAAAGCGTGCGCCTAAACCGGACATGGTTAAAGTACGTCCTGGCAGTAGTTTGGCGTTACCATGCAGCGACGCAGTACCTCGTAAGCTGCTTAGACGTAATTTAAGCAGCTGCGCATTAGCCCAGGTTTTTAGTTCTACCTCAGAAAGTGGAGCAGCGGTTTGTAAGGTGAAAGCGGTTTGCCCTAATGCACCAGATAAGCTGTGTCCGCTCAAATTGCCTGACGGACTCGCTGCCGGTTCAGTTGAATATTCGGTAATAAGTTTTTGTTGAGAGAAGTCCCATGAGCTGCAACTGACAGACGGAAACTGTGTTGCGGCGTCGATTTGCGCATCAAACGCACGCAAGCTTTGCCCATAGCAGACGTCTACCTCAGAGTCATGAGCAAAATTAGGTGCTCTGACAATAATTTTGCCATCCTCAACCAATACGACTTTGCCCGCGGCTTCAGCGCGCGCGAGCATAAAATCCCAATCGCTCGCGTAATAACGAATGACTGTTTTATGCTCGACAGAGGTACTTTCTACCTCTGCGCTCAGGTGGCTCGCTTGAATTAATTCTTCAATTATTGCGCTATCCGTTTTTTTTACAAAAAAACTGCTTTTGCGCCCGATCGTCATCTTTATCGCTTGATCAACGCAAGCTACTACCAAGTAAGCTTGCGCTTTATGCACTTTCAAACCATGCTTAGCAATCACACCTTTAAATATGCTTTGATCTTTATCGTGATAACCAAGCTGTATTTCAATCTTATTGCCTGGCACAAAAGTATGCGACTCACTCATCAAAAAAGTTTCTGTTGAGATATTTCCATCTAACAAAAAAACTTTAGCTTGCGTAATACGATTTATCTGTCGCTGTACTCGAATTTCAGCAACCGACCATGTCTCTGGGATTTGTTTCCCTTCGACAAAAATTTTAATTGATACTAAATCGTCAGGTACGGTAAAAGAGGAGCCCATGAGTTTTAGTCCACTAATGGCGGAAAATAAATCTGCATACCTGGCTTTAAATTTCTAAAATCCAGCAAATTATTATGTTGTGCGACTCTTAAATAAGGTTTACTGTTACCATAAATACGATGGCACATTGAGGGCAGCGTGTCGCCATCTGTTACGGTAACGATATGCGTTAAATCAGGAGAAGAGCGACTCGCCGTGTTCGTTATTTCTTCTGCTGAAAGACATTCGATAAAATTGACTTTAAGCTTTGCACGTAAAGGGGCGCCGTTAGGATTAAATAATAAATATTCAATATCGAGATTTTGCAAACGTCCTTTAAATACCAGGGCTCCCCACACTATCTTTAAATAATTTGGCGAGTGGATACTGCCATTGTAGGAATAAGCCAGTTTTCTAAACTCGTCGATTTCGGTTTCTACACTTTGAATTTCTGGAACGACGCCCGTTCCATCTAGATAAAAATCAAAGCTAAGAGAGCGAGGTTCAAGCCCCCCATACCGCACTGTCGCGCCTGCGGCATCTACCCCAGCTTCTACCTCATAATCCGCTTTATATTGGCAGGAATACGTTTCTGGGTTAACTCTCAGTTTATAGATACCAGTTGGCGGCTCCGCATATTTAATATCGGCGTAGGCATGAATATTAAGTTTTTCTAATTTACTCATCTATCTTTCCCACGTACGCTGAACCATTTCTTCTATCTTTTCTGTGCAAGCTGCCAAAATTTCTTGCTTTAAAGTAGCGAGTGGGCGACTTTCTTGTTGCCTTGTTTCGGCGCGATCTTTCTCAACGGCTACACGAATCACAAGCTCACGAATTTCTATCGGCATTTTTACCATCCCTCTTACTTTACTGGCCTGTGCGCCTGCAATAGGCATAGGAAAATTCCAGTGTCTCTATAGCAATTTCATTGGCTTTCGCATCAAAATTTGACACGCTCCATTTAATCGGCCACGCGTTCACAAAATTCCATACCATCGAAGGAGAGCCCTTCGGGTCTAAGAGCAAAAGATTGATCGAATGCGTGACAATAGGTTTGGAAAAATCCGACTCCAAAGTTTCTTTACACCAGACCGCCAAATCAGATGCAGCTAACATTAGGCCCCGCTTTAAAATAAGATTCGAATATTTAACGCGATCAGGCAGGCGGTGCGTAAAGCGGTTTTCTCCCCCTTCTTTAATTTCAAAGGTAGATAGCTCGGCATCTAAACCACTGACTTCCATAAAAGCAGAATCACTCGAGGTACTGATGCCGGTTATCGTCACAGAAAAATAGAAACTAACAGGGGGATAGCCGGTAGAGGTGGTGTCAGAATTACCCATTAGCAACCGTCAAACCTTCATGGGCAATTTCAATCGTCTCTACGGCGACTTCATTCCCATCCGACTTGAGATCCGTTCCGGTAATTTTGGTTGGCCAAGCGTTGGCTAAGGTCCACGTCATCGTGGCATTACCACCCTCGTCGAGCAGCTGAATGGTCACGGGTACCCGCTCAACCGTATTCATTTTAATTTTGTTGTACCATTCCCAGAATTTATTATCTTTAACAAAAACGCCTTTCTTCAGCGTGACATTGCCAAACTTCACAATGCCAGGCATTTTGATTGTCGAGAAAACTTTATTATTCCCCGCCCGATACTCAATCACCTGAGTTTCGGAATCCAGTCCTGACACTTCTTGAAAAGGCAGTTTAGTTTGACTACCAATATCGACTAAAAAATAAAATTTAGGCAAGGGCCATACATCACCTTGAGCTTCACCGGCCATAATGTCGTCTCCCGTAGACGCTTAATTTTAATTAAGAGGTTTGCATTTGCTGTTGGAAAGTTATTTCGATAAATTCAGCTGGCCTCACTAATGCCACTTTAACCATCACTTTCATTAAGCCATCTAGGATGTCATTGGGAACCATCGTACTGCCTAAGCCAACGCTTACACTGAATGCTTCCTCAGGTGTGGCGCCAGCGAGCCCACCCGCTTTCCATTGATTATTTAAGAAATTATCAATCACACTTTTTACGGTGACCCAAGTCGAAGAAGTATTAGGTTCAAATACATAAGCTTGCATGGCGTATTTGATCGATTGCTCCAACATAATTATCGTGCGCCGTACATTCAGATAGCGCCAGTCTTGGCTATTACCATCGAGAGTGCGAGCTCCCCAAGCTAATACGCCACGGTTTGGAAAGGTGCGAATTGCGTTGATAGCTTTACCATCTAACGGCATATTCAAATCTTCTTGATCGTCGTGGGCAATAGTGACAGCAGGAGAAACAACGGAATTTAAGGTGGTATTAGCTGGCGCTTTAAATACGCCTTGCGTGCTATCGATACGCGCATACACGCCCGCCATGGCAGCGCTAGGCGGCAACAAATTAAGCCGCTTACGCATATCTTCCATAACTTGCATATAAAGCGGGCTAACTGCCGCTATGGTTTGATGCAGAGTCTGTAACGATCTCTTATCCTCTGGCGATAAAGGAGCAATCACTTCATTATCATTTGACTCAGGTAAATCTTTTTTAATTTGCTTAATTTTATCGACAATAGGATTGACTTTAGCGTCACGTCCAGCAAAATCAATTTTGGCTTGGTCTGTTAACGCAGTGATAAACGCGTCTAAGGTGTCGTGCGAAATTACACTAAAGTTGACATCAGTCGGCCCAACAATGCTGCTATTCACCCATGGATAATAAGCGGCTCCATAACTGAGAAAATCTACTCCAATAGCGGTGCGAAACGCAGTAATCACGTCTTCATTATCATAACTGCGCGGCTTATCGCCACCCGGCACATCGAAAATGGCAATACGATTTTGCATCGCCTGGCAATGCTTTAAAAATTGCTGCATGACGTCTTGCCATTCGGCGTCTTCTAATAAGTTCACGTCTGGCGCTACCAATAAAGTAGGCTCTAACTCTTTAGTCAAAGCTGCTAAACAATCGGTATAGTCCTCCCCTTTACGCCCATTGGCTTTAACATCGCTATAGAGGCCAGCCGAGACCACATAGCAAGGCCCACCCCCATTATCAAAATAAAGGCGCATGCTGTAATAAAGCAGAAAGTGCGTATTAGGATCGAGTTCAAGCTCATAAGCTTGACCCACTTCTTGTTTGAATGAGAATCGAGGAATGGCCAGGCCACCGAAATAAAGTAAATACTCGGTGAATGAAGAAATGCGCCGGGGTATGCGAATTAAACTTTGGTTACCATTCGCAGCTTTTTCTGTATAACCAATAAAAGCCGGAATAGCGGTTGCCACTTCAACAACGGAATTGGGAAAAGCGTCTTTTTCTACGAGGTAAACCCCGGGGGTTTTATATTGCGCCATATGGTCTCCTTTGACCGTCTCAGCAATCTGTGCGCTACAACCAATAATTCCGAATAGCTGGATGGGCGTCCTTTAAAAAGGTTCTTAACATATAAGAAGGCTCTTAATAGACAATAAATTAAGAAAGCTCTTAATAAAGCCATTGTTCGTGATTTCTTAAAAAAAATATCTCAGGGAAAACTCTTATTTTTACGCTCAATACGTAATTAAATTAATTGCACAAAAGTAGGTTGGTGGTGACGAAGGAACCCCAACATTGATCTGCACCCAAAAAGTCAGATCAAATATCCAACTTTTTGCATGCAGATCACATGCGTACCGCTAACTTTTAATTTTTCTTTTAGATAATTTTGTATGCGGGTTATCAAGGACGCCATGGCTTGCATGTTGGGGTTCCTTCGTCACCACCAACCTACAAATACACAAAAACCTCGGAATAAACGCGTTGAGGCAACGCTTCTCCTGCTGACCTTAATGTATTAGCGCTTGGATACGGTAACGTGATGGTGCGTCCACTACGCAACTTGCTTAGGTCTGGACGCAATAACACAGATAATTTTTCTGCAGGGATTTGCCATAAAGGCAGTAAATCTGCTGACTCAAAAACCCACGCTGACCTCCCCTCTATACTTTGTAGCGTAGGTAGACAGGTAAAATTTATTTGCGCCGGCGTTTGACCTTCTCCTTCTCGTGGTAATGCGACAAGTTGATAGTCTGCGTAATTTTTTTCGTAGGCGCTGGTGTTAATTAAGTAATAACGCCATATCGTGTGACGATTATTAAACTCTAATGTAAATGTCTTAGCTTGAACGCGATGGTTTTCGTCAAGTATCGTACAAGCCTTAGGCAGATAAGGTTGTTGCGCTGCACCTCCGATGTAAATTTCAATCATCCCAATTTGTTGCATCGCAGGGATTTGACTCAAGTAAAAAAGCTGCTCGGGTTGCCCATCAAGGCGCAAGCTGTAGCACCCATCAGCAGCAAAAGAAAGGTCGATAGGTATTTTGCGCAGCGCCGTTATTAGCACATTGTCTTGCCAGACAATATGTTGTGTTAGCTTTTCTTGCACCTTAAGTGAAACAGGAGCTTCTGATTCGGGAGTGTGGGTTAAATGGGTTAATTCGCTTAGCACTTCACCTAAAACAAAGCGTTTAGGGCAGACAGGCAGAGCACCTTTTTTCAATGGTTGCCCTAGCGGGTGCAGTAATTGGGCACTTTCTTTTTTATTGTCATTGCTAGTACTTACAATTTGAGTTGAGACGTCCGCTAAATTGTCAAATTGATAAATCGTCTCGCGAGGATCATCTATTAAGGCCGGACCAAAGTCGGTGTAATACAGCCAATTAGGATCATCACTAGTTAGTGTGAAAGTAAAAGGCATACTCTCATTAAATTGCGCCAGACTCTCAGCTGGCGTGCTTTCTATTTGATTCTGACAAGGGTAATACACTACTGCTCCGCCAGGAAAAGCGCGAAAAATAAGTTGATAGCGTTGCAATAATTGGGCACATGCAGGCGTAGGCTCCACCCTAAACATTTTTGCCTTCTGCTGTGAAAAATAACGATGCTCGCAGACCACTTGAAACAAAAGCTTGTAAACACAGTTTGCCATCTTTTTATTTCCCTTATCCGCTTAGCGCTTTACTTGAGATTCAGTAGCTTGTATACGAGGCGTTTGCTCAAGCACATGGCCTTCTTGCAACATCAACATACGTACCTTATACAACGCTGAAGGCAAATACTTTGTGCCTAAAATAGACCATAAATAATTCATGTCCTGCGTATTCAAACTCATTAAATCTAGACTAAGCCTAGCTATTTCACGCGGTAGCGACGGAGAATTTTGTGCATTAAAGCTTTGCTTCGCCTGGAAACAAGCTAGTGCACGACTTAATAGCCGCAGCGCTTCACCATAATTAGTAGGAAAAGAAGCGCTAACGAGTACTGACAAATTTAAACTTAAAGGCGGGTTAACACGGCTATATATTTCGCTGGGAGTACGGTTAACTGCAGCGAGTGATCCGGCAGCGGCTTCACGCTCAACATTCACAAGCGAAATGATTATCTTGTTTTCAATGCCGATAGATATCGTGCCATCTAAATTAGTGAGGCTTGACAATACAGCGAGAGGTTCACTGCTTTGCATAGGCATGCCAAGAAAAATATTGAGTTCTGCCAACAGAAAATTTAATACTCTATCGATCACGTTTTTTCTCTCCTACTTGTCAGCTTGCTAAGGTCAAACCATTTTTCCTTCTTTATAAAGCTCACGTTGAATACCGCGCAAAATATCTGTTAATTCAATCACTGCTGCTGATGCATCGCGGCGTAATGCCATCAATGCGGCTGAACGTAAAACATTGGTAATTGCACCACCACTGAGTTCATACATTTGTGCGAGCTTCGCAAAATCAATGTCAGGAGCCAAGCGGCAAGGACTTGCAAACGCAGCGTGCCATAGCTTTAAGCGTTGCTCAGGACCAGGCAGCGGAAAATAAATCATTGACTGAAAACGACGCGCGAATGCTTCGTCTATATTTCCTTTTAAATTCGAAGCCAAAATGACAACGCCCGGAAAATCCTCAATACGTTGCAATAAATAAGACACTTCCTGATTCGCATAACGATCGTGCGCGCTTGACGTTTGTGTGCGCTTACCAAACAAAGCATCTGCCTCATCGAAAAACAAAATCCAGTTACGGTTTTCGGCCTGATCAAAAATCGACGCCAGATTTTTTTCTGTTTCTCCGATGTATTTAGAAACAACCAAAGAAAGATCAACGCGATACACATCTAAACCCGTGCTTTTACCCAGCAATGACGCGGTAAGTGTTTTACCAGTACCTGGCGGCCCATAAAACAAACTACGAAAACCAGCTTTGATACGCTTTTGTAACTGCCACTCATGCAATAAAGTTTGCCGATGCGTAAGCCAAGCTTTAATTTCTTCAATTTCATCTAAGGTCGAGTCATGCAAGACCAAATCTGACCAATCGAATGGTGTCACTAAAAGTTTAGCGGGGAAATGAGCGGTATACGCTGGCTTATAAGAAGCGCCAGTCGTCAGATAGCCTAAATACTCATGGCTAATATGTAGCTCGGTAGAGAACAGATGGGACGAGGGCTGCGCGTGCTTAAAATCTAAAATTTTGTATTGCTGGAAAAAATGATCCTGCTGCGCAATCCGCATTAAAGCCAAGCGGCGCGCTAAATTTTTTGCTGACAAGATAAACGCAGCGGTTTCCAATGTCGGCCAAAAACCGCTATGAGCATGGTTTAACGTACCACCGAATTCGGTAAAACCACGTTTGTTATGCGCGTTCTGCAGCAAAAAAGGATCGAGTATTTGTGGGCACAAGTAAGGCGCTAAAGCCAAGATAAACACAACTCGCTCATCAAAAGACATCGCATATTCATGAACCAATTGCGCATAGGGGTCAGCAGCTTTTTCTAATGCTGGCGGGCTGATATTCCAAACATCAGACGTACCAGACGCTTGCTCAAAATAATCCTGAAGACTAATTTTGATCAACGTGGCGAGCCAAGCTAGCTCTGTCTCAAGGTTGGTGATCGAAAAAGAAATAATGCATGCTCCGCGCGACGAGGGTTATCCGATGAGTGACGTGAAGCAGATGCATGATGAACGCGTCTCTTTTTGATCACTCGCTGACTTACTTAGCGCATGCTACCTAAAATTAAGCAATAGCAGCCTAAGCTATTTAACTGATAGTAGATAAAGATTATCTAGCTTAACGTGCTCTCTCATTACAAATGGTAATCATTAGACTTCTTTTGAAACGTAGGTTGGTGGTGACGAAGGAACCCCAACATGCACGCCATAGCGCCTATATGAACTGTATTAGTTCCGATTTGATCGTAACCGGCAACCAACTCAGCGTCGTCCGCTCAGCCTCGCACCATTTTGCTTTACGGGCTCGCACCCAATCGTTGAAGGTGTGGCGCTTTAAACCGTGCGGCACACAATAATCCGCTCGGCTTTGTCCGCTTCCTTCCCACTTTGATACATGAGATAACCGACAGGTTGCTAAAAGACGGGCTCAATCTGTGATGGTCAATCATTCAAGCCTTGTAAGGAACAGAAAAACATGCAAAAACCCAACAAAAGCAAAGCCGCGACGGTACCGCAGGCCAGCGCGGCGCAGCGCCAAAGTGCGCGAGGGAATAACGCGCTAGGGTTCAGTTCTCCCCATGGCAACCTCGCGCAGTTAGCGCAGACCATCAATCAAAGCCCGTGTGTGCAAGCGCAGCGCAGTTTGCAAATGGCGATTGATAACAGTCCGCGGATGGTCGCGCAAAGGCGGCAGCTAGAAGGCATGTTTGGGCGACCGATGCAGCGAAAGGGGATAGACGAGAAGGAGCCACTGCACGGCAAGCTTGAAGCATTGCAAAAGAAGGAAAAAGAGGAAAAAGAGCTGTTACAGGGTAAATTCCCAGAAGGCGCAGCGCCTACGCAGCTAGTGGAAAATGCGGCCCCCCCGCAAAACAATACGGGCCTGCCGGATAATCTAAAGGCCGGCATAGAAAATCTGTCTGGCCTGGCGATGGATGATGTGAAGGTGCATTACAACTCATCGAAACCCGCCCAATTGCAAGCGCACGCGTATACGCAAGGGACAGATATTCACGTTGCGCCAGGACAGGAGCAGCATTTACCGCATGAGGCGTGGCATGTGGTGCAGCAGAAGCAGGGGCGGGTGAGGCCGACGGTGCAAGCGAAGGGGGTGGCGATTAATGATGATCAGGGACTGGAGAAAGAAGCCGATATGATGGGAGATAACGCCCGTCAGCTTGTAGTTGGAGGCATTCAGGAGGAACAAAAAACCAATTCTGAGAACGGAAAAATCGATATAGAGCAATTACCCGCTTTACCCTTCACGACGCAAAGAAAAGATCAGGTCCAATTGTCACACCTATCCAGAACGAAACCTGATAACACTTATTCGATGCCTATTCAGCTTGAACCATGGTCAACCATGGCATCATTGGATGGGCGGCAGACTGATGTAACCTGGGCGTTACATCCGACCGGAGCTGCTGGGGTAGAAATGGTTGCCGACCCCTTGGGTCCCGAACACTCACAGGGTGGGCCGCCAAAAAGCGGAGTACAGAGCGCCATCATGGAAAAGCTTCCCACTGATAGTGCGTTGGATAATAAAAGTAAATTTATCCGAGGACATTTGCTAAACGATAATTTGGGCGGCCCTGGTGAGGCGGGAAACCTTTTTCCTATTACAGCCGAAGCGAATAAAGCGCACGAACTGCTTATTGAAAGCAAGGTTAAAAAATGGGTCAATGTCGAAAAGCATTGGGTAAAATATTCGGTTCGGGTTGTTGGCATTGAGTTCAGTGAGGAATTTAACGAGGCTAATAAAAATGGTTTTGTGAATTCAAGATTGGAATGTCATGCCCAGGTTCTCGACGCGCCCCAAACCCAACAGTCCCCATCCTTTAGCTCGCCCGCCCCCCTTGCTTCCGTCAAAGGAATAATTGAATCCAAATATAAGAATCCGAACCAGAATCTGAATGCGGTTAGTCACTGCGATGAAAAAAACTTTCCTCAGGTTGGTGCACAGTCGAGCACGCATACGCCGTTGTTGTCTACTGCTAGTCGAGAACAAGCCATCCATTTCACAGAAGGTCTATTCGATATATTATCAATAGTTTCTCAGTACAAGATATACAAACCTGAAGAGGTGGCGGAGGGAGTTCAAGCACGAGTGTATGGGGTTGGAAAAAAAATGGGAAATCTACTAGAAGTAATTTGTAAGCAAGTTAAACAAGAACAGCCACGAGACGAATTATTAAAAACATTATTAGAAGATGAAAAAGGAGCCAATATAACAATAATAAATAGCTTGGGTAACAATATTATTGAAGCCATCCGAGACATGATACACTACGATTTTGGGGCTAAGTATGCTGATCGTCAAGAATGATGCCTCGGTATTGGGGAGTGAAAAGAAAATCGAACTTGTCTTCCCAAATTCGTTTACCCCATGTAACTGGAAGAGATTCTTTGCCAGATCAATACCTATCGTAGTAATCTTCATTTCGGATGCTCCTTTCTGTTTAAGCGGCTAACTCATTTCTCCACTTTGGCACATCTCGATGCCGTTAGGGGAGGAGCGTCCATCCCATTGCTTGAAGAAGAATGCGGCACTTCATGCTTCGGCTTCGCTAAAAAGGGCGACGTTATCGATTCAGGTCAAAGATTAAAGGGTATTTTTTATCACGAATAGTCAGTTCGACTGTTATGGCTCGCCACTTTCCACAAAAATAGTTAGCTAACGCCAGCGCACATATAGAGCATCTTACATCCAGGGTAAGCAGATTGTTGAGAGTCCCCACGGCAAAGTGTCCAACAAAACATCATAAGCCTTTGACGCTACACTTAAAGTCCATGCATTATCTTTTCTTTTTTCTAATTTTCCGGAGCGTAAAAGGAAAGAGGTTTGTAAGCCATGAATTGACGTGTTATTGGGGTACCGTAAGGATTCCGGTCATGGCCATCATCACGGTTGCCCGATCCATTTTTCGTGGGCGCCCACCTAGACGCCCACGTGCTCTGGCGGCAACCAGCCCCGCATGCGTACGCTCGGCAATGAGTTCTCGCTCGAATTCAGCTAGCGCTGCAAAAATCCCAAAGAACAATCGCCCATTTGAAGTCGTTGTGTCAATGTGAGCGCCAGCACCTGCCAATACTTTTAAACCTATATTTCTGGCACGCAAATTATCGACTGTTGTCACCAAATGCTTCAAATCACGGCCAAGTCTATCCAGTTTCCAGACCACCAAAGTATTGCCTGGTTGAAGGGCTTTGAGGCAAGCATTTAATCCTGGCCGATCATCTTTGCAGCCTGATGCCAAGTCTTCATAAATTCTGTTTGGATCAACGCCAGTCGTCTCACGCATCCGTTAACTATATGATATACAATATGCATATCATATATGGAGTGAGTCATGCGTACATTAGTTGATATACCCGACGGACAAATTAAGTGGTTAGCATACATTTGCTCGACTGAAAAAAAGACGCGAGCCGAATTGATCCGGGCGGCAATAGCAGAATACCTCGAGAAGCATAAACCGAGAGGGGGCGATGTTTTTGGAATCTGGAAAAATGACGGTGTGGATGGGCTAGGCTACCAGGAAAGGCTGCGTTCGGAATGGTAGGCGCTCTGTTTGATACCAATATTCTAGTTGATTACCTATATGGAATTAGCCAAGCCAAGACTGAATTAGAAAAGTGCTCTGATAAAGCGATCAGCGTTATCACATGGATGGAGGTAATGGTTGGTGCAGCCTCAGAAACAGAAGTAGCGCTGAGAAATTTTTTAAATAGTTTTGTTAATCTACCCATTGATGAACGGGTAGCCCATGCCGCTGTCACACTTCGCAAAAAGTACCGAATTAAATTGCCTGACGCTATTATTTGGGCAACTGCTCAGGTAAATGGTCGGATTCTTGTTACGCGCAATACGAAAGATTTTTCGGACAATGAACTAGGAATACATGTTCCATATCACTTAATTTCTGCCAAAACATAACTTCCTTGTAAGAATTCTACCTGAAGGTAGAATGAGCATGCCAGGTATTATATTTTTAAGAATTCGAGCTTACCTTATGTAAAATTAAGGCAATCAATATGGGTTAGCAGACTGGTAAGCTGCACGCATACAAAGCACTCACAAGAGAAGCTCGCAGGCGGCCTACCCTACCGCCTGCATGGCTCTTAAGGGGCCGGGGTCAGTAATGGACTCCTGCTACCCAAGGTATCGATCACCCCCCTCACTCCAAAAAGCCAGCGATGCTCTTTTTTATTCCATCATGCCGTATCAGAGGGTAGACCCACTGCCCCACGTTGCCCCAAGAGCCGTGTATTGACCGGGCTTAAGCCTTGCACTTCCCAGATAGAGGCATCTTTCACGTTAAGTGCAGCGTGGGTGGAACTCCAGCACAAGCACACCTGGCAGTCACCTTCTGCTTCTATCATTTGCCACACACGAACCGATGTATCCCAACCACCCGCCACTAAGTACTGGCCGTTGGGGGTAACCTTCCAGGCAAGACTGAAGACCCATCCATTGAAATCTCGAATCACCGCCACACACCGTCCTGACGCCACATCCCACAGTCGTACCGTCTCGTCATGACTTGCCGAGGCGATCTGCTGGCCATTCGGCGAATACACCACGCTATTAACCCGGTTGGTATGCCCTTGTAAGGTGTGCACGAGGGCCCCGGTTTGCGCGTCCCACAGTCGCACCGTCTTGTCCCTACTGCCCGAGGCGATCTGCTGGCCACTAGGCGAATACACCACGCTTTTAACATGGGAGGTATGCCCTTGTAAGGTGTGCGCGAGGGCCCCCGTTTGCGCGTCCCACAGCCGCACCGTCTCGTCACCACTACTCGCGATCTGCTGGCCGCTCGGCGAATACACCACGCTCTCAATAATGTCGGTATGCCCTTGTAAGGTGTGCACGAGGGCCCCAGTTTGCGCGTCCCACAGCCGCACCGTCTCGTCACCACTGCCCGAGGCGATCTGCTGGCCGCTGGGCGAATACGCCAGGCTCAAAACAATGTCGGTATGCCCTTGTAAGGTGTGCGCGAGGTCCCCGGTTTGCGCGTCCCACAGTCGCACCGTACCGTCATCAATGCCCAAGGCGATCTGCTGGCCATTGGGCGAATACATCACGTTACTAACAGAGGAGGTATGCCCTTCTAAGGTGCGCACGAGGTCGCCGGTTTGCGCGTCCCACAGCCGCACCGTATTATCCTCACTGGCCGAGGCGATCTGCTGACCGTTCGGTGAATACACCACGCTACTAACCCCGTCAGTATGGCCCTTTAACGTGGCGGTTAACGCTCCAGAGTCTGCATGCCACAGTCGCACCGTATTATCCTCACCTCCCGAAGCGATCTGCTCACCGTTCGGCGAGTACACCACGCTACTAACAGCGCTGGTATGGCCAATTACTTTATGGCTAGGCTGAACAAAGCGCGCATTCCACAGTCGCACCGTATTATCCCAACCCCCTGAAGCGATCTGCTCACCGTTTGGCGAATAAACCACGCTCTGCACCCGATTAGTATGGCCCGTTAGCGTGTCGATAAGCGCTCCTGAGTCCGCATTCCACAGCCTCACCGTCTTATCATCACTCCCCGATGCGATCTGCTTACCGTTCGGCGAATACGCCACGCTATGAACCCAGTCAGTATGGTCCGTTAAAGTGTGCAGTGGCGCCCCAGAGTCTATATCCCACACCAGCACCGTACCATCATAACTTCCCGAGGCGATCTGCTTACCGTTCGGTGAATACACTACGCTAGTAACCACATCAGTATGGCTTGTTAACGTGGCAGTAAGCGCTCCAGAGGCTGCATCCCACAGTCGCACTGTATGATCCTGACTCCCCGAAGCGATCTGCTGACCGTTTGGTGAATACACCACACTATTCACATAGCCAGTATGGCCCTCTAAAGTGGCGGTAAGCACTCCAGAGCTTGCATCCCACAGCCGCACCGTATGATCATCACTTCCCGAGGCGATCTGCTGACCATTTGGCGAATAGGCCAGGCTACTCACCAAGCTAGTATGGTCCTTTAAAGTCGCGGTAAGCGCCCCTGAGTGCACATCCCACAGCCGCACCATCTTGTCATGACTCGCCGAGGCGATCTGCTCACCGTTCGGCGAATACACCACGCTAGCAACCCAATCCGTATGGCCCGTTAACGTGCCAATTTTCTCCCAGCTCCGCGTGTTATAGAGATGGATGTTGCCGTTATAGAGTCCTACTGCACAGGTTTGTCCATCAGGTGAATAGGTGCAGGCACCGACCTCTCTCTCTTCCTGGATAAAAGGCAATTCACAAAACTGCACGCCCTCCATCTTGACACCCCGTAAATTGGCCTGATGCAGCCAAATCATACGAAGAGAAGCATTGCGTAGATCTGCACCTTGCAACTGTGCTCTATCAAATACCCCAAAACTTAAATCCGCCCCAGGAACGCGTATCCCCCGTAAATCTGCCCCCTTAAACGGCACACTAGCTCGCACCAAGGCAGTAATGGCATTGGCTGCGCCTATCGTTACCGGCACATCCGGGTTTTTTGAAGCTTCTACCCATGCGTGCAGGTGGGCTGCAAAGGCAGGGTACTGCTTCACCCATTCCGCTAAAACGTCCAGCACAGCCGGATCATTCACAAAATTACGTGTATTGAGTAATGCCGTCTCTTCCACTTCCGACGCCTGCTGACTCTGTTCCCACAACGCACGCGTTATTGGATCAATATCAGCGCCACCTGGCAAAAGAGTCAATCTTCTTTGCACTTCGACTTTGCGCGTCAGACTAGCCGAATCCGTACACTTGGCAAAATATTCCACTGCACGCGTATAGCGCTCACGCACAACGTCCACATTAAAGCTTTCTTGACGGTGCAAAAGTTCGGCTTGTTTCTGATAGACCTGCGCCCGCAGTGACTGGGCTTTTGCTTCTTCTCCAGCAGGCACTCCATCCTTTAGCTCAGCTTGAGCGGTATAAAGGCAGCTCTGTGCTTGCTCAAATTCTCTATTTTTTTGATGATCCTCCGCTTGCTGTAATGCGGCTTTGCCGCGTTCAAGCGCCGTAGCAGGAGACTGCATTAATTCAGTTAATTGCGCAGAAACGGGTGCAAGCATAGGATGTTCTTTTTTTATGGCGGGAAATAAGACGGGATATGAGGGGTCTGCGCAATGCAACCAGGCTGCCGAGGCGTATAGAGGCACGTGCCCCCTATAGAGACTCATCCGCCATATAGCAGTCGACTTAATGCAGAGCGGACTATGCTATACACGGGTAAATCTAATCATGCATATAGACCATACGGTAACGCACTGAAATATCTATAAGATTATTCTTATTTCAAAAGTTGTCGCACGCCTACTTTGAACTGGAGATCAAACCGCTCCAAGCGCGGCTGAGGTATCTGAACGACACACTAAGAGAGAAGGTTTTTCGGTTTGAAACAGGCGCCCTTTCTTAATAGCGCACTCAAAAAAGTTTGGCAATTCTCTTTTTTATTTCATCATGCCAGATAAGAGGGCCTGCCCACCGCCCCGCGTTGCGCCAAGAGTTGCCTATTGTCTGGGCTTAAGCCTTGCACCTCCCAGATAGAGGCATTTTCCATGTTAAGTGCAGCGTGTGTTGAACTCCAGTACAAGCGTGCCTGATAGTGACCTTTTGCTTCTATCAATTGCCACACACGAACCGATTTATCTTCATTACCCGTCACTAAGTGCTGGCCGTTTGGGGTGACATTCCAGGCGAGACTGTTGATGTACCCGTTGAAACCTCGAATCACAGCCAAACACTGTCCTGAGGACGCATCCCACAGCCGCACCGTATTATCCCCACTCACCGAGGCGATCTGCTTACTGTTCGGCGAATACACTATGCTACGAACCTTGTTAGTATGGCCAGTTAAAGTGGCGATAAGCGATCCAGAGGCTGCATCCCACAAGCGCACCGTATGATCATCACCCCCCGAGGCAATCTGCTTACCGTTCGGCGAATACATCACGCTATTAACATAGCTAATATGGCCTTTTAAAGTAGCGCCAAGCACCCCAAAGGCCACATTCCACAACAGTATCTTAGTATCACTCCTCGAGGCGATCCGCTCACCGTCCGGCGAATACATCACGCTTCTAACCACGCTAGCATGGCCCCTTAAAGTTGCGGTAAGTGCTCCTGAGGCTGCGTCCCACAGCCGCACCGTATGATCATAACTCCCCGAGGCGATCTGCTCACCGTTTGGCGAATACGCCACACTAGTAACAAAGTCAACATGGCCTGTTAAAGTGGCGGTAAGCGCCCCGGAGGCTGCGTCCCACAGTCGCACCGCACCATCCCCCCAACTCCCTGAGGCGATCTGTCGACCATTCGGCGAATACGCCACGCTAGTAGTAGCACACTGACCATCGCCCCTTAAAGTGGCGGTAAGCGCCCCTGAGGCTGCATGCCACAGCCGCACCCTACCATCCCAAGTCCTCGAGACGATCTGCTGACCGTTCGGCGAATACACCACGTTAGTAACTTCTTTACTATCGTCCGTTAATGTGGCAGTAGGCGCACCAGAGGCTGCATCCCACACCCGCACCGTACCATCATCACTCCCCGACGCAATCTGCTTACCGTTCGGCGAATACACTACACGAGTAACCTCTTTAGTGTGGCCAATTACATTATGGCTAGGCTGAACAAAACGAGTATCCCACAGCCGTACCGTATTATCCCAACTCCCCGAGGCGATCTGCTGACCGTTCGGCGAATACACCACACTACTAACCACCTTAGTATGGCCCTTTAAAGCGGCGATACACATTCCAGAGGCTACATCCCACAGCCGCACTGTCCCATCCTGACTCCCCGAGGCGATCTGCTCACCATTCGGCGAATATGCCACGCTTCTAACAATGCTAGCATGGCCACTTAAATTAGCGGTAAGTGCCGCAAAGCGCGCATCCCGCAGGCGCACCGTCTCATCATCACCCCCCGAGGCGATCTGCTCACCATTCGGCGAATACACTACGCTAGTAACATAGCCAATATGGCCTTTTACAGTGGTGATAAGCGCCCCTGTGGCTGCGTCCCACATCCGCACCGTCCCATCATAACTCCCCGAAGCGATCTGCTGACCGTTCGGCGAATACACCACGCTAGTAACATAGTTAGTATGGCCCGTTAACCTGGCGGTAAGCGCCCCAGAGGCTACATCCCACAGCTGCACCGTATGATCATCACTCCCCGAGGCAATCTGCTGACCATTCGGCGAATATGCCACGCTACTAACAATGCTAGTATGGCCCTCTAAAGTGGCGATAAGCGCCCTGGAGTGCGCATCCCATAGCCGCACCGTATTATCCCAGCTCCCCGAGGCGATCTGCTGACCGTTCGGTGAATACACCACGCTAGTAACCCAATCTGTATGGCCCGTTAACGTACCGATTTTCTCCCAGCTCTGCCTGTTATAGAGATGAATGTTGCCGTTATAGAGTCCTACCGCACAGGTTTGTCCATCTGGAGCATAGGTGCAGGCACCGACTTCTCTCTCTTGCTGGATCAAAGGCAATTCACCAAACTGCACCCCCTCCATCTTGGCACCTCGTAAATCGGCCTGACGGAGCCAAATAGTACGAAGAGAAGCATTGCGTAAATCCGCACTTTGCAACTGTGCCGTATCAAATACCCCTCGACTCAAATCTGCACCTGGAACGCGTATCCCTCGTAAATCCGCCCCATTAAACTGCACGCCTGCTCGCACCAAGATGGTGATGGCATTGGCTGCGCCTGTCGTTACCGGTGCATTAGAGGCTTTTGAAGCTTCTACCCATGCGTGCAAGTGTGCTGCAAAGGCAGGGTACTGCTTCACCCATTCCGCTAAAAAATCCAGCGCATCTGGATCGCTCACCAAATTCCGTGTATTGAGTAATGCGGTTTCTTTCACACCCCGTGCTTGCTGACTCTCTTCCCACAACGCGCGTGCCACTTGAGCAGTATTAGAGCCGCCTGGCAAAAGATACAATCTTCTTTGCACTTCGACTTTACGCGTCAGACTGGCCGAATCCGTACAATTGGCAAAATATTCCAGTGCGCGTGCATAGCGCTCACGCACGGCATCCACATCAAAGCTTTCTTGACGTTGCGAAAGTTCGGCTTGTTTTTGATAGATCCGCGCCAGTAGAGGATGAGTTTCTGCTTCTTTTCCAGTAGGAACTCCATGTTTTAGAGCGGCTTTGGCGGTATGGAGGCTGCTCTGTGCCTGCTCAAATTCTCTATTTTTTTGATGATCCTCCGCTTGCTGTAATGCGGCTTTACCGCGTTCAAGCGCTGTAACGGGCGATTTCCCTAATTCAGTTAATCGAGCAGAAACGCGTCCAAGCATGAGGAGTCCTTTTTGTAATGCTGGGAAATAGGCGGGGTATGGGAAGAACCGACGCCCCCGGCAACAAGGCAATCAATTATTTCAAAAAGGTATTTTTATAATTTTTTGAGCATGCTGCACCATCATATAAAGCACTGAAATAAGCTGCTCTGCTTACACGGCTATGCGCCTTATAGCAACGCATGCCGCCCTCTAGTAAGCGGCTTAAGGCTAAGCAGCTGTGAATACAGACAAATCTCATAATGCATATACATCACAGAGTAATGCGCTGAAAACTTTATAAGACAATTCTTGTTTTAATGGTACTCATATGCCAATAAGCGCCCCCAACGCCCACACTTTTTATGTAATGCACTGTTTTTGATGCACGACAATATCGCTGGATATGCCCATATTAAAAAGGGTTGAGCATATAGAAGGGTTTAAAAAATGATGCAGATTGATGCGGCGGAATATTGACTATCAAATCACCTACAAAAGTAGGTCGGCGTATTTGAGTTATGTATATAAATATTATTCTAGTTATGGGGTTTTGAAAAAGGTAACAAAAGTAACATAGCTCAGAAATGCCATTTAACCTGTTGATATAAAAAGAAAATTTTAAATTTAAAAAAGGTCACAAAAAGGTAACGAAATAGTCACTAAAAAGTAACATGTTACTTTTTAGTGACCTTTTTTAAAAACTCATACCTCATTGATTTATAAGGAGAAATTGGCATTTTTATTGAGGCTGTATAGTAGATTGAGCTACTGCAGCTGAGTCAATCTTCTTAAATGCTCAAGGCCTGCATCAGTAATGTTGCTGCATTTCTCTAGATTGAGCTGCTGCAACTGAGTTAACCTGCTTACATATTCAAGGCCTGCATCAGTAATGTTGCCGCAGTCCTCTAGATCAAGCTGGCGTAACTGAGTTATTCTACTCACATGTTCAAGGCCTGCATCGGTAATACTGCCCGATAGGTAAAGCTTCCGCAACTGAGTCAATCTGCTTAGATGTTCAAGGTTTGGATCGGTAATGTTAATGCCTGATACGTAAAGCTGTTGCAACTGGGTCAATCTGCTTACGTACTCAAGTCCTACATCGGTAATATCAACGCTTCGTAGGTCAAGCTGTTGCAACTGAGTCAATCTGCTTAGGCGCTCAAACCCTGCATCAGTAATATTAATGCCTCCTAGGTCAAGCTGTTGCAACTGAGTCAATCTGCTTAAGTGCTCAAGTCCTGCATCGGTAATGTCAACGCCTCGTAGGCCAAGCTGTTGCAACTGAGTCAATCTGCTTACGCGCTCAAGTCCTGCATCGGTAATTTCACCGCCTCGTAAGTCAAGCTTTTGCAACTGAGTCAATCTGCTTACATGTTCAAGTCCTGCATCAGTAATGTTGTAGCACCACCATAGGTTAAGCTGCTGCAATTGCGTCAATTTGCTCACGCGCTCAAGGTCTGCATCGGTAATGCTGCCGCAGTCCACTAGGTCGAGCTGCTGCAATTGCGTCAATCTACTTAGATGTTCAAGGCCTGAATGGCTAATGTCGTAGCAGGTTGTTAGGTTGAAATGCCGCAGCTTTGTCAATCTACTTATATATTCAAGGCTTGCATCAGTAATGTTGTCGCACCACCCTAGGCTAAGCTGCTGCAACTGCGTCAATTTGCTTACGTGCTCCAATCCTGCATCGGTAATATCGCAGCTTTGTAGGTCAAGCTGTCGCAACTGAATCAATCTGCTTACATGTTCAAGTCCTGCATCGTTAATATTGAGGCAATATTGTATAGTCAAACCGTGTATCGTCTGCGATGCAGGAAGATTTTGTAAATCTTCATTTCTAAAATCTACTCCCTCAAGTGTTAATGTAGAAATCTTCCTCTTATTATCATTCAAGGCGGTTAGCGCCTCTTGAAGCTCATTCCTGTCAGTAATTTCTTTTATAGGCACGGGAACGGTGATGGCAAATTGATTCAGAATAGAGCTGACCAGCCGCACCTTATTGAGCGTCGCTGTATCTAAATAACGCATCACCATCGATAACAGCTCCGGAGGAAGTGCTTCTAAGGCGGATAGTACTTTTTGGGCAGGAGCTACTATTAAGCTAGACTCATTTAACTCAGCTCTTTCAGAAGACTGATTAATGTGTTGAGCGTGTTGAGTATGAGGAAATAAGGGCGAGATGCTGGAGTTTATGGGGTTTGTCATGACCAAGGACGGTAAATTTCTGTAATAGATATTCTATCTTCTAAGAATTATATACGCGGTAAACTCGATCAGAAAGGAGTAGCGGTGTAGTAAGCGGACTTCTTATACTGCCATCCTTGATTGGCCCTACCCCAAAAAAATCGGACCGTTTAAAAGTAGAAAAAAATGGCACAATTTTTCATAAGAAAAAGGAGATTGTGCCATGAAGAAATTTTATGCAATAGACGTTGGTATTTATATATAACTATAAAAAAAGCCCTTTTTATTTAAAGAGCGATTTTTATAGCTTAGGTTAAGCTAATTTTTATTTACGGCTTGACATAACTAACTATTTCTATCTCAGTTTATTTACTAATATTGCTATTAACATTAGCTATACGATTCACAGAAAAATAGAAATTTATAATTCTTATGCTGCTTTTAGATTGGCTTTCATCTCTATTTGCCGTTGCTTTCTGAATTCTTGAAACGCTAGGTATTCCTCTTCACTTTCTATCTCTACCATCAAAGGTTTGCTTTTCGATGAAGAGGGAAATGTACCAAGTGGAGATGAGCTTTTTTGAGATGAAGGAGGTGTTCCTATATCGCTATAGTCAGTGGGTGGAGTGCTGCTTCTAGAGGTAGAAGCGCTCGAGCTTTCCTCTGAAATAGCGGAAAGGGCAGAAAGTTTTCGTTGCCTAGGCACATAGCTAACTTCATTGCTTTCTGATGGTACGCCTGCAATTTGTAATGGTGCTGCCTGCTGGGAAAACGCGAGTACAAGAGGATGGTCTGCTGGAAGGTTTGCTAGGGCAGCTATGCCACTTCCATCAAGAGTGATGTAGTTGTTAACATTGGTAATAGCTGGCTGCTGGTTATCGATCTTGTTTTCTATGCGATTAAGCGCTTCTGCGCCAAGCTGCACATCTTTTCTGATTTGCGGTATTTGGGTGGTATCTTGTTTAATGCTGAAAAGCGCATTTAAAAAGCTCGCCATATCATTCAAACTTTCAATAAAATTAATAAGAACTTCTTTATCAAGCGCAGGCTTAACACCCATTTTTGTAGCATGCTGCATTTTTGCTACCTGAGCGCCTGCAGCAATTAATGCCAGAGAAACACAGATAAGAAGAGGAATGCCAGCCGCTACAAATGGACCAGATACTACAAGCAAACCAGCCTGAATAGAAAGGCTCCATACTGCAGTCACTGTACTTGCTAGCCCAGCTAAAGCTTTATGAAATTCTGCAAGATGTTCGGATATGAAACTAGGTTGAACACTGAGCTCTATATGTAGTCTTTCTGCCTTTTTTAACAAACCATCAGGATAAAGATCTGCATGTATTTCCAGTAAACCTTCTGGAATAGGTTGTTCTTGTTCTTCTAACCCAACTTGCCCTTCTGTATTAAATAAGAAACGAAGGCTAAGAAGATAAGCATAAATATCTTGCTCTATTTGAGGTGTCAGCCAGTCCTCTCCCCCTCTTTTTGCAATACTGTTTTCTATTTGTACATCAAATGCTAAAAGTTGCTCAAGGATGCGAATACTACTATACAGCAAGTCTTTTACTACAAGTAAGAGTGCTTCTTGTTCTTGTACTTCTTTATCAGAGCCCCAAAAACGGCGCTTTAAGCTGGTCAATTTATCTGGATTTTTATAATTTTCTTGCAGACTAGAAAGAGACGAGGCAAGCGAGGTGTGCTTTTCATTCAGCCCGCTTAAGCAATCATAGGAACGTTCAAAAAAGCGTCTTACCACTATCCCGGAGTCTATAGAAGTAACCATAAAAATATGACCTTTGCGACTCAAAATAAGATGCGCTCAATAAGCTCTTTTTTATGCTCTTATAATAAGAATATGAAGCGAGTCTATACCTGATATTTAAGCCTTTTCAGCATACATGCCTGAATATGACATTTTCTAGCTCACAGGTCCCATGACCCTATTGCTCACATATGTAACCAAAAGCTAATAAGGAAGCATAGAAAATTATTTGCTTGTAGGGAGGGTTTTACGATTGGAAAGTCGTAACAAGTACTCAAATCAAGATAAGCATTCCGTCACTTTTTATATTTACCTATACTCACCATAAATGTTCACTTTGGGAGGAGTTATAGATGCTTATTCGTGAATTAATCACAGCGTCAGATCGCTGGGATAAGGTGGGTATTTTGGCGTTTTCCCTGAAAACCTTGCACCTCCTTTTTCCAGAGGGCAGCCGAACCATGCTAAAGGCCTTGGCTAGACATCGGCAAGCAGGCGTGATTGAGCATGTCGCGCGAGAGCTATATGTTAATCCTAGGGCGCGCTGCCTGCCGTGCCACTTGTTGAGGCTTTAGTGCCTTTCCTGCGTCCTTGGGACTTCAGCTATCTCAGCCTGGAATCAGCATTATCAGAAGCTGGCTGGATCTCTCAAATTCCTTCTCGACTCACACTGATGACGACAGGGCGTAGCCAGATTTTCAATACGCCCTATGGAACAATAGAATTTGTCCACACGATGCAGGCAGAAAACAAGTTACGCAACGAAATAAGGTTTGATCCACAACGTGAGTTGGCAGTTGCCACTCCTACTCGCGCTTTGCGCGATCTGAAGCGCGTTGGTCGCAATCTTGATTTAGTCACTGATGTTACGCACGTTATAGAACGATGAGTTGTTAATAAGCAGAGCGCGAAGATTAAAAGCAAGTGGTACGCATGTTGGGGTTCGTGCCTCACCGCCAACCTACCGAGATGCATATGTAAAAAGGATTTACCAAACTCCATCAATCACAAGAAAAGCAAAGGACGGTAGGTTGGTGGTGAGGCACGAACCCCAACATGCATACCACAGTCCTCTTGAATACCTGCGTAACATCAATTAGTCATCAACCAAGAGCATGCTGATGCGACATCGCACACGAACGGACCTGTTGACGCTTACAGGCCGATATGCCAACCAGCAATTCTAGTCATAACCAAGGCCTTAGATATGCATATCGAGCTTTGCTCCGATGATACTGACCTGCCTTGTAGTTGAGTCGTTCTGCGCATATACCAATCAAGGCCGCCCCCCCCAAAAAGCAGTGATCTTCTCAATTGCTGACCTATATTAAATTACATCTGCTGTTAACAAAGCGGTGAATGTATTTTTATATAGGCATTAAGAAAAATATAATACATAACAGCATGCAATCTGAGGATGAGTGTAAAAAATGTATATGTCTGCGCATAATATAATCCCTTACATTTTGCAATGAAATTGTATTTGAATGCGGCGCAGGCTAAAATTAATAAAACAAGTAGAAAAATATATTTTTTAAAGTATAGAAATACAGCTATGTAAATAAAAAATACAAGGGCGAGCAGCATAAAAATAATACACAAGGAGAGTGCGATGTCAGTTTTATCGAAAGTAGGAATGTCTTCGATTCAAAATGTAAGTGCTTTATTTTTGAATAACATCAAGCCGGCTGTCTCTAAAAGTGTTGCGTCTACTGTTCAGGCAACTCGAACCGTCGCTTCGACTAATAACTTAGGGTATCAGCAGAGTTTGGTAGTACATCGGGCTTTTAGCAATACAGCTTCAAAGTCTAAGTCTTCTGGAGATACTGGAAGTTCTCAACCTAGCAAACCTAGACCAGCCCCTGGTGGAGGAGATACTGGAAGCTCTCAACCTAGCAAGCCTAGACCAGCCCCTGGTGGAGGAGACACTGGAAGCGCTAAGCCTAGAAAACCCAGAAAGGGTTAAATGTATTAAAAATACAAAGTGCGCATAGAAAAAAATAGCATGCCAGCGCATAAGATAATATATTTTATATTTACATCCTATCACGCTAAAATTTTTTATTAAAAAAATAAAAATATTTATTTTAGCGTGCATGATAGTAGTGATATTTGGCTGAGCACTTTATTTTGTGCTCGGCCAAATGTTCAATCGCCAGTGATTTAAAAATCATTTTATTAACTGATGTTACGCTGGCATTCAAAAAGACTTATATGGTTTACATAGTTTGGGGGGGTGCTGCCCACCGCACCAACCTACCGTTCTTTAGGTTGATGGAGTTTGATAAAGCCATTTTCATATGCGCGTCGGTAGGTTGGTGGTGAGGCACGAACCCCATGCGCGCTAACTTAAGCCAAAGACCAGAATATATTGTCGCTAAACTGTACAAAAAGTTAAGCGAAAAAAGGGGATTTTTTCCATGAACAGGCTATCTTTTGGCTTAAGTTAGCGCGCATGGGCACGAACCCCAACATGCGCGCCACCGACTTTTAATATTTATTTCTGAGCGTTTGTAAGCTGGTCTTCAGGAGGTGGTGGTATGCATGTTGGGGAACGTTGCTCACCACCAACCTACGTTCTTTGGGTTGGTGGAGTTTGGTGAATCCATTATCAGTTAATCAGATAGTGCTCGAACATGTTTTTTTAAATGCACTAATAGCAGAGAAATAGTGGCAGGAGTGACGCCACTAAGTCGTGAGGCTTGGCCTAAGGTTTGTGGGCGATGTTGCATTAATTTTTGTCTGGCCTCAAAAGAAAGGCCGCGCACGGTTTCATAGTCTAAATCAGTGGGCAGGCATTTATTCTCGCGTGAGATATTGCGCTCTATTTCATCGGCTTGTCGGTCTATATAGCCTTGGTATTTAAGGCTGATTTCGATTTGTTCCTCTATTTGCTGTTGTAAATGGAGGTTATTAGATAGGGGAGTTGGAGGGGCATAAAACCCATTTTGTACAGACGTGAGCGTTTTATACCGTACATCGGGGCGACGCAACAAATCCGTTAAACGGTATTCGCGAGTAATCGATGTGCCTAGCAAAGCAATCGCTTCTTCTTCTGGCAGGGTCTTTGGAGTGATCCAGGTGGAATGGAGTCGCATTGTTTCACGTGAAACAATTTCACGTTTTTGACTGAATTGCTCCCATCGAGCTGTACCGACTACGCCTAGTTCCCAACCTATTTCAGTTAAACGCATATCTGCATTGTCTTCACGTAGGCTTAGACGATATTCAGCGCGACTGGTAAACATGCGGTACGGCTCAGAAACGCCTTGCGTGACGAGGTCATCTATTAGAACGCCTAGATAAGCTTGATCGCGGCGCGGGCTCCATGCGTCACGCCCTTGGGTATGGCGTGCTGCATTAATGCCCGCCAATAATCCTTGTGCAGCAGCTTCCTCATAACCTGTAGTGCCATTAATCTGCCCTGCAAAATATAGCCCTTTAATGGCTTTCGTTTCTAACGAATTTTTTAATGCGCGAGGATCGAAATAGTCGTACTCAATTGCATATCCTGGTCGTAGGATATGGGCATTTTCTAAACCTTGCATTGAGCGGACCAGTTTGAGCTGCACATCAAAGGGTAGGCTGGTCGAAATGCCGTTTGGATAGAATTCGTTTGTGCAAAGCCCTTCTGGCTCTAGAAAAATTTGATGTGAATTTTTTGTTGCAAATCGCTGAATTTTGTCTTCGATAGAGGGGCAGTAGCGCGGGCCAACGCCTTCGATAATGCCCGTATACATCGGGGAGCGATCTAACCCTGCTCGGATGATGTCATGGGTTTCTAGGTTGGTATGCGTAATCCAGCATGAAACTTGCTCAGGATGTTGGTCAGCCTGTCCTATAAATGAGAATACAGGCAAAGGATCGCAATCTCCTGGCTGTTCTTCAAGCTTTGAAAAATCAATGCTTCGGCCATCAATGCGAGGAGGGGTGCCTGTTTTTAAGCGCCCTTGCGGTAAATTTAATTCTTTAAGTCGCGCAGATAAAGAGGTCGATGCAGGGTCACCAGCTCGCCCACCTGTGGCTTGATTAAGGCCAACATGGATTTTGCCATTTAAAAATGTGCCTGCTGTTAATACAACAGCAGGTGCATGAAAGCAAAGATCCATTTCCGTTCGTACGCCAACGACACGATCGCCTTCAAGCAATAGATCATCGACGGCTTGTTGAAATAGGTACAGATTAGGCTGGTTCTCAAGGCGGCGACGAATGGCTTGCTTGTAGAGCATACGGTCTGCTTGAACGCGTGTGGCTCGCACCGCAGGGCCTTTCGAAGAATTTAAAATGCGAAATTGAATCCCGGCTTCATCTGCAGCAGCAGCCATGGCTCCGCCTAACGCATCTATTTCTTTGACTAAATGGCCTTTACCAATTCCTCCGATAGAAGGATTGCAGCTCATTTGCCCTAATGTTTCAATATTATGTGTTAGCAATAAAGTGCGCTGACCCATGCGAGCACTTGCCAGAGCCGCTTCTGTGCCTGCGTGCCCGCCGCCGATAACGATGACATCGAATGGTTGTGGGTAAATCATATGATTTCCAAAAAATCTTAGTACAGATAAGTTCTTATAGGAGAGCTTGCCCAACATGCCATAAGAGCCGATTCAAAATCTCTTCAAAACTTAAATTAAATTATATAAGTACGGAGTAAAGAATAAATGCTGAATAGACTACCTGATGCATATATTTCAAACATACGCAGTATGTGTGCAGAGGTTTATGTTCTGGTGGCGTTTTATGTTGGGGTAATTGAGGACACGCCCTATACTACTTTAAAGTAGTACAGATTAATCTGAAAGCGCTTTAGGCTTGCGATTTTATCTGATAATGAAACACTCAAAACAGTATCAAGGATACCGTTTTGAGAATGTACCTGGAGGGCACTCTTCACATGTTTGAATAATTAGGCCCTCCGCCTCCCTCTGGTGAAACCCAGGTAATATTTTGTCTGGGGTCTTTGATATCGCATGCTTTGCAGTGCAAGCAGTTTTGGGCGTTAATTTGTAGGCGCATGTGTCTGGAATCGATTTCTGCCGTTTTTTCCTGTTCTTTGGCATCGGTGACAAATTCATATACTCCCGCTGGGCAATATCTTTGCTCTGGTCCGGCATATTCTGCCAAATTAACGCCTACTGGGAGTTGTGTGTTTTGCACTTTCAGATGAGAAGGTTGGTTCTCTTTATGATTCGTATTGGATAAAAAAACGGAAGAAAGGCGATCGAAAGTCAAAATGCCATCAGGCTTTGGGTAGGAGATAGGTTTGCAAGCTCGAGCAGGTTTTAGATACGTGTGATCTGCGGCGCAGGGTTGCAAGGTCCAAGGTGCTTTACCTCCTAGTAATTTTTGTTCAATTCCAACCATCAATGAACCTTGCAGCAGTCCTCGGCTCATCGACGCTTTAAAATTACGCGCTTGATAAAGTTCATCATATAACCAGGAGGCCCTAAATGCTCTTGGGTAGGCTTCCAGTGCGTCGTGCTTGCGACCCGCATCACATGCCTCTACAGCGGCGGCGGCTGCAAGCATTCCGCTTTTTATCGCTGCATGGCTTCCTTTAATGCGCGCAGCGTTTAAGAACCCGGCTTCACACCCCAAGAGCGCTCCTCCTGGAAAAATTAATTTCGGCAACGTGGTAAGTCCTCCCGCTGCAATGGTGCGCGCACCATAGGCTATACGTTTTGCATCTTTAAAAATAGGACGAATAGCGGGATGGGTTTTATAGCGCTGAAATTCTTCAAAAGGAGAGAGATAAGGATTTTGATAATTCAGCCCTACAATCAAACCCACGGCAACTTGATAGTTTTCTAGATGGTATAGAAAGGCGCCCCCATAGGTGCCACGGTCAAGTGGCCAACCAGCCGTATGCGTAACCAGTCCAGGACGGTGATGGGCGGGATCTACTTCCCATAATTCTTTTATACCTAGCCCATAAACCTGTGGCCCGCAGTTTGCTTGCAGCTGATATTTCTTAAGAAGCTGCTGACCCAAATGCCCACGTGCCCCTTCACAAAAGAAGGTATATTTCGCATGCAATTCCATGCCAAGCGCAAACTGCTCTGTAGGGTTTCCTGCCCGATCTATCCCCACATCTCCAGTAATCACGCCGCCTACAGAGCCTTCTTTGTTGTAGAGAATTTCACTGGCTGCAAAGCCGGTAAAGATATCCACTCCTAATGCTTCTGCTTGGGCGCCAAGCCAGCGTACTACATTCGCTAAACTCACGATGTAGTGAGGGGCGCCATGGCCTGTATTTTTGAAATTAGGTGGAAGCAGCCAGTCAGGCACTTTCAGTGCATATTTACGTGTAAGAAATAAAAATACATCTTCTGTCACCGGCGTGTGTAGAGGAGCCTGTCTTTCCTTCCAATCAGGGAAAAGCTCTTCGAGCGCGCGCGTATCCATGACGGCACCAGAAAGCGTATGCGCACCTAACTCCGAACCTTTTTCAAGCACACAGACACTGAGCTCCATGCCCTTTTTTTGTGCAAGTTGTTTGGCATGAATAGCTGCAGAAAGACCGGCAGGTCCACCCCCGACGATTACCAGGTCGTATTCCATCGAATCACGCGGGCCATAGGTTTGAAGAAAAGCAGAAGAAGTCACGACAATCCTAAATGAAGGTTTTAAGCAGATAGAGGTAGGGGCTCTCTGCTCATGTACAGTATTTTAAAAAACCCTGGAGGTTTCTAGAGACAAGTATTTTGTGGCAGACCTCTATTTATACGCAACTAGATTAGTCGTGGGCGCAATATAGCTTGATATTTTTCAGATAAATCATGCATGAGATACGCACTTAAACTTTTTTAGCTTATGTAGGTAAATAGTGTTTTAGATTTTTCATTGCTATAAAATCACACGTTTGTATTTTTTGCCTCTGACTTAAAAGTAGGTGTATTCCAAATTGTGCAGTGCTCGCTCAATACGTGTGTGTTATGGCCTTTAGAAAACTCTTTTTTGCAATAGTATTTACGCTGCTCTCTATCCTATCTAGTCCTTTATTGGCAGATGAGGCGCAGTACAATACATTCGCATCTTCGATTCGTGAACATGTACTACGGCCGTATGAACAGGGTCAATGGGACATCTATATGTTAGGGTATGGTTGGCATAGCCCAGACGGATATAGCCACCAGCATAGAAAAGAGCTTAACCAGTGGTCTTACGGCGCCGGAGCAGGCCGACGCTGGGTTGATGAAAATGGACATGAAGATTTGCTCTATGCATTTGCCTTTTTGGATTCGCATAAAAAGATAGAACCCATTGCAGGCTATGGACGTCAGTGGCTCACCCATCCTATTGGTGGAATGCTCTCTTTAGGTGCAGGGTTTACGGTTGCGGTAACTGCGCGCGCAGATATCCTGCATTACGTGCCTTTTCCTATCATTTTACCCGTCGTTAGCGCTAAAGTGCATCGTGCCTCGCTTATGGCTGTAATACTCCCCCGTCTAGGCTCTATCAGCAAGGGAACCACCGTGCTAGCCTGGGGGCGTTATTCTTTTTAGAATGAATTTTACAAAGATGGGCCCTTTTGGGTAATTGAAGGCATGCCCTAGGCAACATCAGAAAGAAAACGTAAAGTACGGGCTTATTTGTGCTATTTTCGCCACCTTGGGTTGCAAGTTGGTTGTTGCGGCCCCTTATACATAACGTTGGCAGTGCGTTTTCAAAAAAATGCACTGCCGACGTTACTAGAAAGTCAAATATAAATCTCGCTCTACTTCTGATAAGAGATCGTAAACATGAGTGTAATCGACGCAATAATGGAATCGATGGGCGGCCAAGTTCAGTCGCTCACAGATCAGGTGCAGGGCTTTCTTGATACCGCCGATCTTTCAAACCCTGCCATGGCGACGAAGCTACAGATGTTCGTCAACAAGCTTTCTATTTTTACCAATCTCGAGAGCACCATGATTAAGGTTTTCGGGGATATGGCAAAGAGCACTATCCATAATATGCTATGACAGCTTTGGATCGGGAAGTGCGTCGTCTTATTGTCGAAGCAGCTATCGCAGCGCCTAATTATGGTCTAACGAGTCATGCAAAAGCATTATTGGACACATTTGGCGCGCTGAATTTGGAAGCTGAGGTGCGTGCGCTATCTAGTGCGATGGTGTATTTTGGGCTATGTCGGCCCCGTGCCGCACTCGCTGCCTTAAAAAGTCAAACTAGCGAGAAAGTGCAAGAGCTGCGTACAACGATTCTTGCTTATCAAAAAGAGATCGCGCAAAAAAAAGAAAGGCGTGATTAATAGTTTGGAGAAATGTAATGGCAACAATTACACCAGATGTTGGCGTGATAGATATTGCGCCTGCTTCTATCAATGAGCCTGCGGCAAATTCAGCAGGGCTTTTAGCGGTATCTGATCTGGTCCAAGGCAATGGGTTTCCCATGCCGAAGGCAGATCCAGGAGCCGTTGCAAAATTTAATTCGATTTTTTCTTCGTTGGTGTCAGAACCTACTAAGGCGATAAAGGCTTTATCGGAAACGATGAAAAAGAGCGCAAATTCGTCAGAAGTGCTAAGTCCTACTCAAGTACTTAGTATGCAAATCGATACCATGAAGTCGAGTGTTGGTATAAACATAGCTTCAAAATTCCTTGGCGCACTGTCCCAGTCGCTCAAGCAGTTGACCACAATTAATTAAAACTTTATGGCTAAACGCTCCATTCTCATCGGCATATGTGTGCTGAGTCTGTTTCTTGCTGCTTGCAAAGTGACGCTCTACTCTGCTTTATCAGAGAGCGAGGCTAATCAAATGCTAGCGCTTTTGATGGTTAATCGCATCGATGCACAAAAAGAAACCGATAAAGCTAAAGGTATAGTTTTACTAGTACCTAAGTCACAATTTATCAAAGCGGTTGAGGTTCTTCGACAAAATGGGTATCCCAAACCTAAATACGCCTCTGTAATGGATGTATTTCCATCGAATCAGCTCGTATCTTCGCCTGAACAAGAACGGGCGAAAATGGAGTATCTGAAAGAGCAGCAAATTCAAGAAATGCTGACGCAGATTGATGGGGTGGTTTCGGCGCATGTGTCTATTGGTCTGCCGGATGATCAGGGTGGCCTGGGTAAACAGGCTACGCAATCAACCGTCTCCGTATTTATTAAATACTCTCCAGCAACCAACTTAAGCACGTATCAAGAGCAAATACGCGATTTGGTACGCCAAGGTATTGCTGGTATTGAGCAAAATAATATTAGCGTGGTGATGGTGCCAGCTAGCTATCGGTACGGACAAGCACAGCCATTGGCCATGCCTTTGCCAGATACTTGGTGGGCACGACTCGTGCAAAAACCGCTTTGGTTAGGGACGGTGATTGTAGTTTTGCTTGGGTTGATCGGCTCAGCAATCGGTTTTTCGATTTGGCAAGCGCGTAGAAGTGAGAAACTTGACTAATTTCGCGGGGACACCCAAATTGTTGGGGCCTGTAGATGCCCATTTTTATCGACTCCTGTGGCAACCCGCTGCAGTGATGCATATATCTTGGTGGCACGCCTTGGGGCTTGATGCGTTGCGGTCGATTTATCAGACTACGCCACGCGCTCGCCCCTGTATCGATCGCTCGATCATGCAGCGTCGCGCTCTATCTACACGCCCTATCTCCTTAGCGAGTGCGGGTGAGTTGACTCCGGTTGAGCAAAAGATAGTAGGTTTTGCAGAAAAATTACCGGTTTTGATCCCTGCTTTAGGATTATTGCGTTTAGGGCGTGCTGAGTATTGGATGTTGCGCAATTACCGTGAGGCTTTACCGCAACTCAACTCTGAAGAGCGTGCGCAGCTCAATGTTTTGGCAGCACCGCTCATGACTTCGTCTGTTCCAGAGCATTTTCGTCTGGAACTCCCCCTGCTGGACCCGGAGCATTTGGCCCAACAAGCCACTTCTCATGGTGCGGCAGTGCTAGTACATGCGTTGCAAAAGCGTCCTCTTTTAGGGGCGTTAGAAGTGTTGTTTGAGCCTTCTCTCTTTGAACAAAGTCCTGTCATTGATGAGCCTGTAGCTTCGTTTGGCTTAAATCTGTTGTTTCGACTTGCACGCTTTTTGTAGGGCATCCCAACAGACATACCGCTGACCCTGCGTAACATCAGTTACTTAGTCTCTTCAATTCTATTTTGTGTTTTTTCCTTTTTTTGCGACTGTGTGATGAATCCTTTTAGCGTGCGTATTGAAATGCTCGAAGGGCCGGCCCCTGAAGGTGCTGTGCTCAAAACTGCTGCAGTTAGCTTACGCCAAGAAACAAAAAAATGGGCGGAGCAAGCCTCTACACAAGCCATCAAGGTTTTAAAACAAGCGCAGCAAAAAGCCAAAAGCATTCAAGAGGCAGCGGCACAAGTTGGCGCGCTTCAAAAAGCACAAGCGATTGAAGATATCCGTATACAAACACGTGATGCAACGCTAGAAGAAGCGTTGCAGTGGTTAGTCGAAGAGCAGGCCCTAGAAGCTCATATTGTGGAAGGTCTCGAGTCACGCATGCGTGAGATGATGGCAACGGTGCTAGAGGAATGGTTGGATGATCAAGACGAACTCAATCAATTGGCACGCCGCCTAACGTCACTCGCAGCCGCTCGGGTACGTCAACATCCTTATAAACTTCGTTTGCATCCTGAGGCCTGCGAAACCCTACAAGCACGTTATGAGGGAAAATCTCCATTTGAACGTGCTCAGTGGGTACCCGACGCTACGCTAGAAGCGCGCCAAGCGGTATTTGAGGATGCATTTTTGCGCGTTGAATTTGATTTAGCCCTGCATTGGAGCAAAGTAATGAATGCACTGCGCACCATGCAAATAGATGCTGCTCAAGAGGAATCGGATGTCTAGTCCGCTAATCACGGTACCTGCTACAGGGCCTGGGAGTGTGGGTCCTCATGACCCTAAAGATACGTCTCGTTACGCGAATAATAAGCTAGCGATGCCTTCCGCTATGCGTGCTGCACAAGCAGAGCTTAGGGGATTGAATGACACTGAAGAGGCATCACTTTTAGAAGGTTTTTCTTCTTGGCTGCGCCGTAGTGGAAGAGCGCGTGGCGACGGCGTGATGTCCCTCGAAACGCCAGCTGAAAGCGCCAGTGAATATCTAGAAGGGCTCTTAAAGAGCTTAGGCGACTCAGATTTTTCTTCCTTAGAGGCGCTGTTACAGCGCTTTCCGGGTCTTGAGAAATCTTCCAATCCGCTTGCTCACCTTTTATCCAATGGCTTAAAACCAGGCCAAGCCGCTTTACTATTGGCCGCCTTAGTGGGCGGTTTTGAAGACGCGCGCTGGCAAAAATTGCGAGAGAAATTTAAAAGCCGTCGTGGTCCACTCAAAAAAGCATTAGATGCCTATTTAAGGGAAAATGGCAGCGTCGTTGGCGTGAGTCTCTTTTCTTTTTTAGAGTTTGGTGATGATGAAGAGCAGCAAGAAGGCCTAAAGAGCCTGTATCGCTATGCTTCGGATTCCTGCCGCACGATGGCTGACTTATTTAAGCATTTAATGGAGTTGGAAGATCGCGAAGCCAAATTGCGCGCAGTATTGCGCGCTATTGCTCTGGAACTCTCTAGTATAGAGAGCCCACTAAGCAAAGAGCAGGCACGGCTTATCTCCATTATTAAAGACATGCAGCGCGTGTTGATTCTATTTGGACTCAATGCAACGTGCGAAAAAACTGCAAAGCAATTAGAAACCCTAGGTAGCCGCACCCCCACTTCAGATGATGTATTGCGCGAACTCATTAGTACCGCTGAGCTCGCCTGGGTGGAGGCAGATTGGTTGGAAGGGCGTCTTGCTATGCTTTTTGGTACGGGGAAAATAGAGGAAAAACTCGTTTGCGCACGTGAATTTAAAACCCTATGGAAGAAAATGCCTTCGGCTTTTTTTGATGATCAAGAAAAGCGAAAAGAGGTTTTGAATGCATTTGATGCGCTTTTGCAGATGTTAGAAAAGCAGGAAAATGAGAGTCTATGAATTCGACGGCTTGGCATCATTTTGATGAGTTTCTTCGTCTGCTTAACATGCCCGTATGGCGAACCGAAGTAGCAGCTGAGTGGCATGATGAAACGAGTCGGTTTGTGTTGGAGCTGCATGAGAGGCATTTTTTACTTTCCATCATGGTGACTTTGCCGCCGGGCGATGGGGAAAGAGTGCTTCAAATTTTATATAAGCGCGCAGCGCCTCAACGGTTTATGGGCTTGCCTGTTCGAGTATATAAAAATCAAGATTGCGTTATGGGAGCCCTTGCTGTTCCAAAAGAGCTAACTACTGCAGAGCGGTTGATGAAATTGCATCATGCGTTAAGTCGTATGTTTGATTTAACTACGCTCTAAAGATTCAATCCCACACCACTGTCAGAACCAAAAATTTGAAAGAGAACGCATGAAAAGATTGAACGCCTTTTTGATAGCGGCGTCGCAGCGCCAGGATATTGTGTTGGTTGCCATTATGATGGCAGCTGTATTCATGATGATCCTGCCATTGCCAACGGTCCTGGTCGACATGTTGATCGCCCTCAATATCATGCTCTCAATCATGATTTTGACCATTGCGATTTATGTACGAAATCCACTGGACTTTCTCGTATTTCCTTCTCTGCTACTGATTACTACGCTCTATCGTTTAGCATTAACCATCACTACGAGTCGTTTGATTTTGCTGCAAGCTGATGCTGGTGAAATTGTGTACACCTTCGGGAATTTCGTGGTGGGCGGCAATGTAGCGGTGGGGATTATTATCTTTACGATCATCACTATCGTGCAGTTCATCGTGATTACAAAGGGTGCTGAGCGGGTTGCCGAAGTGACAGCTCGTTTTACCTTAGATGGTATGCCTGGTAAGCAGATGAGTATCGATGGAGATATGCGTGCCAATGCCATAACGGTGGAAGAAGCGAAAATCATGCGCGAGCTCTTGCAAAAAGAGAGCCGTTTGTATGGAGCCATGGATGGCGCAATGAAATTCGTCAAGGGCGATGCCATTGCTAGCATGATCGTTGTGTTGGTCAATATTGTAGGCGGAATTGCGATCGGTATGCTGCAGCGCAATATGGGCGTGGGCGAGGCATTGACCACCTATGCCGTGCTGTCTGTTGGAGATGGACTCATTGCCCAAATTCCAGCCCTTTTGATCTCGATCACCGCTGGTTTGATCGTGACACGTATTCCTGGCGAAGCAACACAAAATCTGGCTGAACAGATGGTCGAGGAAATCAGCCGGCAACCTTGGGTGCTGCTGATAAGTGGTTTGGTATTGACCATTTTCGCCCTCATTCCTGGCTTTCCCATGTTAATTTTTGGTGGGTTGGCTTTGTGTGCTTTTATTGCAGGGTTCTATGTATTGAGACGTAAACGCTCAAAAGTAGAAGTTGACAGCGGCAAAGTCCGTACAACAAAACAAGCATTAGTCTCTTCCTTGCCCTGCCCTCTAACCGTGCGCATTGGACCTAATACCGTAGATAGGGCAATACTCAATGCAGCGCTGATTGAATTTTGCAACAAAAAATTTGAAGAGCTGGGTCTGCAGATTTCTGTACCACGTATTATTGACTCCCTGGAACTGCCTCCTAATAAAGTAGAAATTGATTTGTATGTAGTGCCCGTAGTTTCCTTGTTTTTATCAGAAGGCCGCGGGTTTGCATGGCGCTCAATGCAAACTATTAGAAATGCAATTGCATCGGTTCATGATGATATGCACGTCCTACCGTCTCCAGATCCTGATCTAGAAGATGAATTCTTTGCAGACACCCAAAATCGTGATGTCTCGCTAGCAGGAGCGCAAGATATCGATTGGGATGATATGCAAGAAACTCGACTGCAATGGGGCTTGCAATTGTCGTGGCTTACACCAGAACAACAAGCTTATCTCGAGCGATTGGGCGTTCCTGTATATACGGAAGAAGCACGCGTCATAGAGCTGCTAGACGCGGTAGTAGAGCGTTATGCAGAAGACTTTATTGGCGTTCAAGAAGCCCGTGTTTTACTGGATGCAGCGGAGGGCGCTTACCCTGAGTTGGCCCGTGAATTGCTGCGTTCGGTAGCCGTACCTAAAATATCTGAGATACTGCAGCGCTTGGTTATGGAGAAGGTATCGATTCGTGATCTGCGTCTTGTATTTGAGGCATTGATCGACTGGTCTTCTAAAGAAAAAGAAGTGGTGTTATTAACCGAATACATTCGCATCTCCTTGCGCCGGCAAATTTGCCATCGTTTTAGTGGAAGCGAACGTCATATCGATGCTATTTTGATCGGTGAGCGTATTGAAGGCATGATACGAGAGTCTATTCGCGAAACTTCCGTCGGCACGTATTCTGCGCTAGAAGCAGACAAAACCGCGAGAATTCTGAATTTAATCCGCTCACGTCTACAGAGTGTGGATATTGGAACGAATCCCGTTTTATTGACCTCGATGGATGTGCGACGGTATGTACGTAAAATGATTGAGCGGGATTTTTACAAATTGTCTGTGCTGTCTACACAAGAAATGATGGAAGATGTCGAAGTTAGAATCTTAGGTAATGTCGAATGGTTCGATGATGGATCTTCCTATGCGTAAAGCAGATTTTGATCAAGTTGCGCAAAAACTCGATAAACGCCTCAAAGGCATGTCTTATCATCTCTCTACACATGCCTCTACAGCGCATAGCGTGCGCACTATTGGCCGTGTAGAAAGTGTAGGTCCCACGGTTTTAAAAGCATGCTTACCTGGCGTACAGTTGGGAGAGCTATGCAATGTGCGCTTGAACCATACAGAAAAAGTTATTCAATCAGAAGTGATTGGTATAGACCGTGACACGGCTATTCTGTCTCCTTTTGAGGAACCCCTAGGTATTGCCAGTGGTGCAGAAGTCGAACGTATTGGGCGGCGGCTCGAAATTGAATTGGGCGATCATCTGATCGGAGCAGTGCTCGATGGATTTGGCCGGATAGTCCGTGCTGCAGGAGAATCTGATTTAAAAACAGCTTCAAATGCAGATGCCGATAGCGAAGCCACAAACCAGCCACATACAACGACTGGCGCAACAGAATTGCGCGCAATTAGCGTGTCTCCACCTCCTGCATTAAGCCGTCCATTGGTCAGCGAGCCTTTGCCTTTAGGCATTAGAGCCATCGATGGCCTTCTAACCTGCGGAAAAGGACAGCGTGTAGGTATTTTTGCAGCAGCAGGGGTAGGTAAAAGTACCCTGCTGGGCATGATGATGCAGGGTAATTTGGCGGATGTAGTCGTATTGGCTTTAGTGGGCGAACGAGGCCGTGAGGTACGTGAATTCATCGACAGGGTATTTGATGAGAAAATGCGTAGCCGCACCGTGATCGTCGTTGCCACTTCAGACCGTCCGGCGCTGGAACGATATAAAGCAGCCTATGTTGCTACAACGATTGCTGAATATTTTCGAGACCAAGGTAAGAGTGTATTGCTTTTAGTGGATTCGGTAACACGGTATGCGCGTGCTGCGCGCCAACTGGGAATAGCTGCGGGAGAGCCCATGGCCGCTAACGGGTACCCGCCAAGCGTTTTTGCTTCTTTGCCCCGTTTACTAGAACGCGCAGGCCCTGCTTCTTGCGGCGTCATTACCGGGATCTATACCGTACTGGTCGAGAGCGACAATATGAATGAACCCGTCGCTGATGAGGTACGCTCTATTTTGGACGGCCACATTGTTTTATCCAGAGCACTCGCTGAACGTAATCACTACCCTGCAATCGATATTTTGCGCAGTGTAAGTCGTGTAATGCCGCATGTCGCACCCGAGGAGCATAAGCAATATGCGGGTAAGATGCGGCGATTGATGGCACGATATGACGATATTGATTTGTTGGTGCGCGTGGGAGAGTATCAGCGTGGTCATGATGATGAGGCGGATGAAGCACTGGATAAGCGTGCACAAATCATGCGCTTTTTATGTCAAAGTGCGGCGGAGCCCATGTCTTTAAGGCAGACGCAATCCGCTCTGCGAGAGGTTGTAGAGGGAGAAGGGTAAAGAGTGTGGGATCGCTTAATCACGATAAAAAAACATCGGGAAACGCGTCTACGCCGTGACATTTCCCAAACGCAAGAAGAGATTCGTCATTTAGTAGAGCAAGTTGCACAACTTGAGGCCCAACGCGTTGAAGTGGTACGCACTTGGCAAGCACGTAGCCAAGAGGAAAGTGTGCGACGTGAAGAAGAGCTGAATGATTTTCGTCGAGAATTGAGTGGATATGCCTCTGAAGATATCCGCCTTAAAAAAGAGCGTATGCGGGTGCGTACACACATTCTCGGCCTAAAACAGCGTATCCATGAATGGAATATCGAGTTGCGGCAATGCTTGATCAAGCAAGAAAAGCTGCGGCTCTTACAAGACGAAATGGGAGATTCGCATGTCATCAGCAGTTAATAACAATAATGTTGATATTAAAAAAGTCGCCCCCACTCAACCAGTGGGCACTTCCCCTCAGCAGCCGCCTAGCGCTGGCCTAGTGGATAAATTCAAAGAAGTGTTTAATAGAGAGAGAGGCACGCGCGATAACCAAACCCGTCAAAAACACGCTGACAAAAAAGAAAGCGAGACACCTACGACAGGCCTCTCTGGGACCGCTATTCCGTTGGGTATGTTTAATACGCCTTCTATTGGCGATAATGTATCGGGTATATCCGGAACGGGATCTAACCCGATAGAAGCAGCATTGCAAGCAATGGCCGATGTCACTTATGCAGGAGCCGTTGTTTCGCGTAGCGAACATGTCGATGGTAGCTTGCATGTACGCGTGCAGAACGAGCAATTTGCAGGTGTTGAAATTATGGTTACGATGGCGGCCAGCCAGGAAGAAAAAAAGCGGCTAGGTAATCAGATCCATATGCAAATTTGGTCTAAAAATGTAGAGCAGCATGCCGCTTTTATCGGCGCTAGCAAAAAATTGCAGGGCGCTAAATTTTCAGGTTGCGCATTAAATATTGATATTAAGCCCGTTTCCTAACTATGTCTGTTTCTGGCCATTCCTTTAACCTTTCTTCTGAAGCCTCTAGCGTGCCGACTTCTTCCAAGCTTTCTTCGGCCTTTGCCATGTTACAACCCTCCTGTTCCCAAGCATCAGCTTGGCTACACCAAGTGGTAGGGTATGGTCGTTTTGGCGAATCGAATGAGGTGGTACTCAAGCTTTCTGCTGCCCCTGATTTTGAACGCCCTCCTGTTTTGCATCGTATTGCCCTAACCCTTGAAGGCCAGCCTGTCTTTGCTTGGGTAGCGCAAGCAGCCTGGTTAGAATGGTTGACGCCTATTTTGCCGGTACCCGATGCACAGTCATTAACAAGCGATATACAAGAAGCTGCTCTTAACTGGACGCTTGCGCCTTGGCTTGATTGGTGTGCACACCATGGTCTAGCCACGCCTAATGTGAGCACACAGGAAGTATTAAAAGAACCGATGCCTTTGGATACATCGACTCCGCTCACCTTATCGTTGATCTCTCAAGATGAGGAGCACCCTCGTTGCCTCACCCTCTATTTAGATGGTTTTTCAACAGACTGGCTCCATAGCTTAGCGCTTACCTTAGACGCTGCGGCACCTGTTGCCGCTGGAGATATAGAAGGGTATGCGATGGCAGGTATCAGTAAGCTGAACATAGCGCAGGTCCAGGCTTTGGAGATCGGTGATGTACTGATGTTTTGGTGGCAAGCGAGTTTAGAAGACGGGATGGTATGGCTGACATTCGCTCCTGCATCTAGTAATGGGTTTACCCGCGGTATAGTGCTTAGGCGCTCGGAAAAGAATCAATTTGAGGTGGAGTCCATGATGGAAGATTATGAGGAAGAACAGGAAGGCGGTACTTCCTTGGATACTGCTGCAAGCGAAAACAAGACTGAAGAGATGCGCGTGGTAGATACTTTGCCGATAACGCTCACCTTTGAAATAGGACGTATGACACTCCCTCTTTCTGCACTTACCACGTTGCAAGTAGGGGATATGTTGGACGCGCAATTTAAAGCATCTCCTGAAATTGGTATTCGTGCACAGGGAAGACTCATTGCAGCTGGCAAATTGGTGCAGATAGGCGACACCCTAGGCGCAAAAATTACACGGCTTGTATCGTAAGTTGGTGGTGAGGCACGAACCCCAACATGCGCACCACTGTCTTTTTAAATACCTGCGTAACTGTACTCACCAATTGGTCTTTCTATGGCTTTGATCGAAAATCCGCTACAACTTATTTTTATCTTATTTGTTTTATCGATATTGCCTATTCTGGTGGTTCTAGGGACCTCGTTTTTAAAGCTGTCGATAGTGCTATCCCTGCTGCGTAATGCGATTGGTATTCAACAAGCCCCCCCCAATATAGCGCTCTATACGATTGCACTCGTGTTAACGGCGTATATCATGGCGCCCGTTGGTTTTGCAGTGAGCGATGCATTGAAAGCCCATCCGGTGAAATTTGATTCGCCTGAATCGATCTCTAAAGTGGATGACAGTGTGCTATCCCCCTATCGGGATTTTTTATATAAAAACACCCAGCCTAAACAGATACGATTTTTTGCAGATATTGGGCAGCGCACCTGGCCTGAGCAATATAAAAACCGCCTTAAGGCCGATTCTTTGCTGGTGCTTATGCCCGCTTTTGCTATTAGTCAGCTGATTGAGGCATTTAAAATTGGGCTTTTGCTATTTTTGCCTTTTATTGCCATTGATTTGATTGTGTCGATTGTATTGCTTGCATTGGGCATGATGATGATGTCGCCTCTTACTATTGCATTGCCTTTCAAGATTCTTCTGTTTGTTCTCATGGGTGGCTGGGACAAACTGATCTCTCAACTTTTGTTGTCCTACTTATGAGCGACGCTATTTTGGTGCAAATGACAACCCAGCTTTTATGGATTGTTGTTATGCTGGCTTTGCCGATTGTATTAACCGTGGCCGTAGTGAGTCTGATAATAGGCTTGCTACAGGCACTCACACAGCTGCAAGATCAATCGCTGCAATTTATTTTCAAGCTCATCTCGGCCTCGTTAGCCATATTGGCAACGTATCATTGGATCTCGCTTGCCATGTTGCATTACAGCAATACAGCTTTTCAGTATATTGCGATGATGCGGCGTTAAAACTGTGAGGTTGGGCGGGTATTTCCTCGAGTGACTTCTTTTCTTTTTTTGCCTCTTTCTCTGTGCACGCTTCCCTTCAAACTCCATTAACAGCATGGATACCCCTGCTGCAGATGCTGGCCTTGTGCATGATGCGTCCGCTCGGGGTAGTCGTTGTGCTGCCGATTGTGAATGCGCGTCTTCTCGGCGGTGTTTTAGTACGCAATTCATTAGCGCTATTACTCGCTATTCCTACGATTCCTTACGCTATGGCATCGGTCTCGGCCTCCGTGACAACCGATATAAATCTGCTAGTGCTATGGGCAATAAGCGAAATGGCAGTGGGCCTCTATATAGGCTTTTTAGCGGCTATTCCTTTTTGGGCCATTGACGTTTCGGGTGCTTTGGTAGATATGGTGCGAGGAGCAGGCCTTGCGGAAGTTTTAAATCCTACATCAGGCGAAGAGGCGTCTTTATTTTCCTTGCTGTTTATGCAACTGCTCGCAGCGATGTTTTTTGCGACAGGAGGATTCAACTTATTGCTAGAAGCCTTATATAACTCGTATTCGCTGCTTCCAATTGGAAAATCGCTCTCTTTTGATAGCGACACGGCCGCGTTTTTGGTGCAGCAATCGCACTTGGTTTTGGAGTTAGGTGTTCGGTTTGCACTGCCAGCTATTGCCGTCATGGTTATGGTCGATGTGACACTGGGCTTAATTAACCGAGCCAGTGAGCAAATCGATGTATTTTTTCTGGCCATGCCTATTAAATCTCTCGGGGCATGTTTAGTTCTAGCGCTAGGTTTGCCACTGGCTTTAGCTATGCTAACCGATCGCTTCCGATTTATCGGCCCGCTGGTGGAGCGTTTATTGCATGGCTGAGAAGACCGAAGAGCCGACCCAGAAAAAGCTACAGGATGCACGGGAAGAAGGGCAAGTTGTTAAGAGCGAGTTGATCATAAAGGGCGCCCAGCTCATGACCATAACGCTTTGGCTATGGATGCAAGGTCCCAAACTGGTAACCGCGCTGCAAGATACCTTTGGGCGAACCATAGATTATGTATTGCTGCCACTTAATAAAGCTCTATGGCGAGTGCTTGCGCAGTGTATAGAGGTGCTGCTGCATTTCGTTGGGTCACTGATTACGGTGGTATTTTTTACCACCGTGCTGGCGGGTGTATTGCAAACAGGATTTTTATTTGCGCTTAAGAAATTGATCCCGAAAATGGATGCGCTCAATCCTATAAACAATATTAAAAATATTTTTTCAGTAAAAAAAATCTACGGCCTCTTTCGCACCTTGCTGATGATTTGTTTATTGACACTCGTGTTTTTTCATATTTTTCGCACCTATAGCCGCTCTTTCCTCTATTTACCAGCCTGCGGCGTGGATTGTGCTTTGCCGCTTATTGGCCGCCTCGCAGCTTGGCTCTTTGTGTGCCTGATTGCGTTTTATATTGTTTTTGCAGGCATCGATTATTTCTTCGAGCGTTATCAGCTGAGAAAACAATTACGCATGTCTAAACATGATGTCCGCCAAGAATATAAAGACATCGAAAGTAACCCGGAAATGAAAGGGCGTATTCGAGGTTTGCATAATGAAATGCAACAAGAAGATACTGCTTCTCGAGTACAACAAGCCAGTGCAGTGGTACGTAACCCCACCCATCTGGCCGTTTGTCTATACTATGAGCCGGAAGAAACGCCGCTGCCTATGGTGATTGAGAAAGGCGCGGGCCTTATGGCTGAAAAAATTATTCAGTTGGCAGAACGCTTTAAAATTCCCATCCTTGAAAATGTCCCTCTCGCACGGCGTTTGATGGCCGATACCAAAATTGGGGACTATATTCCCGAAGCGCTATTTGAGCCGGTGGCTGAAGTGTTGCGTATCGCGATGTTAGAGCGTGAAGAAATGCTTGACGCAGAAGTAGAGGACATAGAGGAGGCTGATAGTGCAGATGAAACATTGCCAGAAAAGGAAGAAGACATTCAAACGTCTGAGGACCATCCACATATAGATGCAGATGCACAAAGCACAGACTCCAAAGAAAAAGAAAGCGGAGCTAACGCAGACCATGAAGGTTCTGCACCAGATGACTTAGCGAAATATCGTCATTTTTCAGATCGGGTATAGAGGATACGAAAATGAATGTACTTGAACTGTTTGCTTTGGGCGCCATTTGGGGTGCTTCTTTTTTATTTATGCGTATAGGTGCTCCAGAGTTTGGGCCCATCCCACTTATTGCTGTGCGTGTGGCAATAGGTGCATTAATCCTGCTGCCCGTACTTCGGCAAGCGGGTGCACTGAAACAAATCCGGCAATACGCTTGGCCGCTATGTATCGTAGGTGTGGCCAATTCTGCCATCCCATTTTCGCTTTTTGCGTTTTCCACCCTCTCCATGGGCGCAGGGTTTAGCTCCATTTTGAATGCCACCACCCCTCTGTGGGGGGCCTTGATAGGCTATACATGGAAAAGTATCCCGTTAACGCGCGCGCAGGCTTGGGGCTTGCTTTTAGGGATAGTGGGGGTCGTGCTTTTGGTATGGGGCAAATTGGCCGTGAGTACGCAGAACATGTGGCCTGCTATTACTGCTTCACTATGCGCAGCTGCACTGTATGGTTTTGCAGCTAACTATTTAAAGCATTACATAGTTGGAGTGCCTTCCCGGGTAGTGGCATTTGGGAGCCAGTTCTTTGCTGCGCTGGTTTTACTGCCCTTTGCCCTCTTCTTATGGCCCACCGAACCAATTTCTTATAAAGCATGGTTATCGGTGCTGACTTTAGGGGTGTTATGCACGGGAATAGCCTATATTTTCTATTTCCGACTGGTTGGGCGTGCTGGCCCGGCTTATGCCATGTCGGTTACTTTCCTCGTTCCCGTTTTCGGCACCCTATGGAGCGCCTGCTTTTTGGGAGAACAGGTGACTCTATCGATGTTTTTCGATAGTTTGGTCATTTTTGCAGGCATAGCGTTAACTTCAGGCAAACTGAAATTCGCCCTATCTCGGGCAAAAGCGCGTTTGTAAAGCACGCGTTTGCGTGTTGGGAAGGGGATTTATTTTCAAGGAATAGGTATTTCGCCTTATCCACGCGCCCTGCTTTTTTAGGAAGAATCAAACTCCTTTCAACCCCAATACATTGGGTGTTTACAGCAGGGAGTTTGAATCATGGGGTCGGAAACAACAGCAGTACCCCCTTTTCCCCAACATTGCCATCCTTTAGCCCACTCTGAGTACAGTGCATCTACCACGCGTTCCCCCTCTCTTAAAGATTCTGATTTAACGCACCTCCCTCATATTTATACTGAAGAAGCGCTAGTGCAGCAGTTTGAAAGGCTCCATGAAGCGCTCTCGCATTTAAATTCGGCAGCCTCTTTTCAGCTTATGCATCAGATGCTCCAATCTGAGGGCGTTAGAGCGCTATTAGTGCAATTTGGGAAAGTGGCAGGAATTGCTTCTTTAGAAAATTTAGACTTGCAGAGCTCTACGCAAGTTGTTGAGCAGACCTTCTTACTATCGGAAGAAGCCTATGCTCTGGATACAGAAGAGGCCTTAGCAAAATTTGGAACCATCTTTAGCGAAATAGCAGAAGTGCGCTCAGAGCTAAATAAAAAAGTTCCTTGCAAATGGTTTTTTAGCAAAGAGATGACAGCCATTCAGGCTAAAGCTAATGCGCTTGGCAAAATGTTCTGTGAGACATTCGTGCTTGCTAAGGTGCCAGGTCCAAGCTCTTTTGTAGCGGCTGGGCTGGAGGATTGGTCTAACGAGTGGTCTAGATTAACCGAAGAAGAGAAAAAACAGTTTGTTTATAGACTGGAGCACGTGGATCCTACGCTTGAAGCGGATATTCCTGCTCCCAAGCAAAGCCTTTTGGATTCAACCCAGTTTCTCCACGCCGTATTATCTGCTGTTGCGCAAGAAGAGGCGGGTGTCCCATCCGAATCCACACCGCTTCTTAGCGACCAGGACCCGTCGACAGCCCCCCCCTTCGAGATATTGATGGGAAAGGTTAAAAATTTTAGTGAAACTTTCCCCGTTTTTATACGTTCGCTTAAATCTATAGATTCTTTATTTGTAGTACTGCTTCCCACCATTGGCCTATGTGCTTGGCAGGGTTCTATTTTATATGCATCAATAGTTGCTGCTGTCATTGTCCTTGCGAGAATAAGTATTTGGTTTCATACCCATCACTATGGGCCTAGATTGCAAGAAGCCTCGGACAAGCTCGATGCAATGAGCAAGTCCTTGAATGAATTTTTGGAGATGGCCGTGTCAGGTGTAAACAGAGTAGGTAATAATATAGAGGTCGCCAGATTAAATGCGCAGCTGAGCGCTCAAAATAAAAAGTTAGACGATCTCTTCAATATGGTCAAAGCCATGCAAGAGACGCAGGTTGATGTAGTGAGAAGATTAAGTGTGAATCCTCAAAATAATCCAACTATTTCTTTTGTAGAAGCGGCTGCTAATCAACCCAATCAGCTAAATGAAAAAGCGCTAGATGCGTCGGGTAAACAAAGCGATATGGCCTGATAAATCTGTGGTTGGGGGAGAAAACACCCCCTTAACCACCAATCTTTTCTCAGGACGTGACGCCCCCCGGACGGCGTCCTTTCTCTCAGCCAGTGGCTGGATAAACGGTAGGTTGGTGGTGACGAAGGAACCCCAACATGCGTACCGCTGACTTTTTTGCTTTTAGATAATCGTATGCTGGTCATCAAGGACACCATGGCGTGCATGTTGGGGTTCCTTCGTCACCACCAACCTACCATTTCGAAAGAAGTCTATTGGAGCGGTTCCTTAGATTTACTCCAGGGCGCTACTTTCGTCAAAAGCAGCATGCCCGGCACAGCAATAGCTGCACATATACAGAAAAAATATAACCATCCCGTGTACGCCACAATATAGCCCGTTAAGGAGTTTGCCACTGTGCGTGGTACTGCTGCTAAGCTAGTGAACAAAGCAAATTGTGTGGCGGTATAGCGGCGGTCTGTAACGGTGGCTAAATAAGCGGTAAATGCAGTCATTCCTAAACCTACACTGAAGGTCTCTGCGCTCATCACGACGGCCAAGCCTACTAGATGGGCTCCTTGCGTTGCTAGCCATATAAATCCAAAAATAGCCAACCACTGCGCCAAACCAAAAATCCATAGGCCGCGTACGATTCCAATACGCAGTAACAGGACGCCGCCTGTGAGCCCTCCTAGTAAACTGGCCCAAAATCCTCCGAGCTTGGCTACGGTTCCAATTTCCGTTTTACTAAACCCTATATCCAGGAAAAAAGGCGTTGCCAGTGATGTGGCCATGCTGTCGCCAATTCGATATAAAAAGATAAAGGCTAAAATCCAGCACGCATGACTCCATCCTCCACGTGCTATAAATTCACGAAAAGGCAATACAACGGCGTCGCGCAAAGTTTTAGGGGGAGAGCCTTCCACGACAGGTTCGGGGCTGAGTAGCGTACACAGCAAACCCGGCAGCATAAATATTGCGGTTATTGCAAACACCATAGACCATGGCAAATGGTCTGCCAAAATAAAAGATAAAGAGCCTGGCACAAGCGTTGCTACTTTATACGCATTGACATAGATAGCCGCACCTAAACCTTGCTCTTCTTCACCAAGCTGTTCTCTACGCCAGGCGTCGAGCACGATATCTTGGCTTGCGCTGCTAACTGCTAGACCCAGGGCCACGGTTACCACCGCCCACATGGCATAACTTGGAGACACTTGGCCAAGCGCTGCGATGCCAATCATGACCGCGATTTGTGTAACTAATGCCCACCCTCGCCGGCGCCCCGGGACCCACTTTACAAAACGTAAAGTAAAGCGATCCATCAGCGGTGCCCACAGAAACTTCCAGGTATAAGGAAATTGAATCAGTGCAAACAGCCCGATGGTTTTAATATCCACCCCTTCCGAGCTCAGCCAAGCCTGTACTAAGTTGACGAGCACAAATAAAGGCAGGCCGGAGCTAAAACCTAATAAAATGCAGCGCAAAAAGCGAGCATTAAGATACGCACGGTATCGATGGGAAACCGTCATTAAATAGCCAAACGAAAAAGATGAACGGTAGGTTGGTGGTGACGAAGGAACCCCAACACGCACACCACCGCCTCCCTGAAAGCCTGCTTACAAATCATCTAAAGCAAAGATTAGACGTCAATGGCACGCATGTTGGGGTTCGTGCCTCACCACCAACCTACAAGGTTTACATCGGTGACACCATAATAGGCAAGGCCCTGAGGCGGTACTTGCTGTACTCTTAAAGTTGCCTCAGGGCTCGCTTGCAATTAACTTTTTTCTACGTGATACACCGCCAGACTCGCACGCCAATTCCCACCCCATCGGATAATTTTTCCTTCATGCAGCACTATGCGATCTAGAATTTTGAGTCCGACTTCAGGTGCTAGCGCTTCAAAATCGTCCACGGTAAGCACGCGTACATTGGGCGTGTTATGCCATTGATACGGCAAAGATTTTGATACAGGCATACGGCCTTTCAAAACGGCCAGGCGATGGGGCCAATACCCAAAATTGGGGAAAGACACAATACCTTTGCGCGCTACGCGCACCATCTCTCGTAAAATGGCCGTGGTGTGATGTATGGTTTGCAGCGTTTGTGACAGGATGGCTAAATCAAAACTCTGATCTTCAAAAAGTCGCAGTCCATTTTCCAAATCTTGCTGAACGACTTGCACCCCTTTCTCAATACAGCCCAATACACCAGCGTCTTGTAGCTCGATACCAAACCCTTTTACGCCAAACATTCGGTTTAACCAAGCTAATAGCACCCCCTCTCCACATCCTAAATCTAGCACGCTAGAGCCTGCCTCTACCCAGCGCGCCATTTCTTTGAAATCAGCACGTGCAGCCAGGCCATCAATCGGAGTTGAGGGGTGGGTAGGAAGTACGGTTGGGGTATCAGACATGGTCCGTCTCTTGTGCAATTTCTTGAGTAATACGTAAAAAATACGCACGTACTACACCGTGGTAACGGGGGTCAGTCAATAGGAAGGCATCGTGCCCATGAGGTGCATCGATCTCGGCATACGACACCTGCCGCTTATGGTCGAGCAAGGCTTTCACCATTTCGCGGGAGCGTGCGCTTGAGAAGCGCCAGTCTGTGGTAAAAGACACGATTAGATAACTTGCTTGTGTATGAGCGAGCGCTGCGGTTAGGTCACCCCCATAGTCACGTGCAGGGTCGAAATAATCCAGAGCGCGGGTATTGAGCAAATAGGTATTGGCATCAAAGTAATTAGCAAATTTATCAGCCTGATAGCGCAGATAAGACTCTACTTCAAACTCTGCATCGAAACTAAATCGATACGCTGTGTCTACGCTTGCGCGGCGCGTCCTTCCGAATCGGGTCGCTAGATCATCGTTGGATAGATAGGTGATATGTCCAATCATGCGGGCGACCTGTAGCCCACAACGCGGTTTCGTCTGGTGAGCGTAGTAATTGCCACCATGGAAATCAGGGTCTGACAAAATAGCGCTGCGTGCAATTTCATTAAATGCAATATTTTGTGCACTGAGCTTAGGCGTAGAGGCAATAATTGCAGCATGCCGTACACGCTTGGGATATAACACGCTCCAGGCAAGCGCTTGCATACCCCCTAAGCTGCCGCCGATAATCGCAGCAAAGCATTCGATCTTAAAGTGATCCGCTACGCGTGCTTGAGCATGCACCCAGTCTTCTACGGTGACAAATGGAAAATCAGCCCCATAAGGTTGCCCTGTTTCTGGATTGATACTCATAGGCCCCGTTGACCCAAAGCAAGATCCAAGATTGTTGATCCCGATCACAAAAAAATGATTGGTATCTACAGGTTTACCTGGGCCTACCATATTGTCCCACCAGCCTATTGCTGTAGGCTCTTGCTCGTAATATCCAGCAACATGGTGAGAAGCGTTAAGTGCATGGCAAACGAGGACGGCATTGGAGCGATCTTTATTGAGCGTGCCATAGGTTTCAATCACCAAATCATAGCCCACTAAAAAGCCCCCACTTTGTAAGGCAAGTGGCTCGCTAAAGTGTAAAGTATGCGGGTGCACGGCCCCGACGGATGCATGTGTCATCGAATATTTGAAAATCCGTTTAAGATAGTTCCTGCATTTTGGTGTAGAACGTCGCGATACCTGCAAAACTAGGAAACGCGATGTACGATCGAATTTATATTTAGTGGCTGATGTTACGCAGGTATTTAAGAAGATGGTGGTATGCATGTTGGGGTTCGTACCTCACCACCAACCTACCGAGAGGCCCATGTAAAAGGGTTAATCAACCACAAAAAAACCAAAGAACGGTAGGTTGGTGGTGACGAAGGAACCCCAACATGCATACCACTGGCTTCTTAAATACCTGCGTAAGCTCAATCACTGAGTGTTGTACCTCACATACAAAGCAAACTAAAACTATTTTTATGCAAGCTTCTCGGCCACGACAACTTTTGCTGGATTTCAACCTTCCATCCCTCGCTACTTTCGACCATTTTATAGTGGGCGATAATGCGGAACTTTTAGCGCACTTACATGCCCTTTGCGCTCCGTGGGGCAAGCAATTGCTCGAGCATTCAAAAAAGGAAGAGGCTCCAATAGAGCAAACTACCGTGCCAAAAATAGGTAGTCATACTGAGCAAAGCAGCCTGACTTTTCATGAGCGTACAGTATACCTGTGGGGCGATAGAGGTACGGGGCGCTCCCACTTGCTTCAAGCTTTAAGTCAGCACACTGCACCGCAGACCGTACGCTTTTTGACACCGAAAAACAGTGTAGCCAATTTTAATTTCGATCCAGAAGTGGTGCTATATGCGTTAGACGACTGCCATCAATTTTCACAAGAGCAGCAAATCGCCGCTTTCCATTTATTTAATCAGTTTCAAGCGCAGCAAACGCATCAGCCCCACTTAGACGGTGCTTTTATCACAACGGGCGATGCTCCGCCCGCAGCATTATGCGTTCGAGATGATTTACGCACCCGTTTGGCATGGGGACGCGTCTTCCAAGTTCTGCCGATTGGCGACACAGATAAGATAGCAGCACTAAAACAAGCGGCGCAGGCTAGAGGATTCGATCTAGCCGAAGAAGTCTGTACCTATTTATTAGTGCATTTTAGGCGCGATATGCCCAATCTTATGGGAATTTTCAACGCACTTGAGCGTTTTTCACGCGAAGAAAACCGCATGATCACCCGGCCTTTATTGCGCACCTTTTTAGAACAATCTAAAGACCATTTACCCGTAAGTTTGGATGAAGAGTCATGACATCTGCTGCCACACCAGCCCACACCACTCTAGCTTTATTTGATCTAGACCATACCTTGCTTCCCCTCGATAGCGACTATGAATGGGGGCGTTTTATGGTGCGTTTAGGGCTTGTTGATGAGGTGTCTTTTAGTGAAACGAATGAACGTTTCTATAAAGATTATCAAGCAGGCTGCTTAGATATCTATGCCTATTTACGGTATGCATTAGCTCCGCTCGCACGCCACTCCCGCGAGCAGCTCAACGCATGGCACCAAGAATTTATGCACACGGTAATTCGGCCTACTATTCAGCCCGTCGCGCGCGAACTTATTGCCCGCCATGAAGCGCAAGGCGCGCTATGCTGCATCGTAACGGCAACTAACCGTTTTGTCACAGGCCCCATTGCTGCTGAGTTTGGTGTGCCTCATCTCATTGCCCCTTTGCCAGCTACGTTGGGCGACGACCCTTTTGCCGCCTATACCGGAGAGATTCAGGGCATACCCAGCTATCGAGAAGGAAAAATAAGCTGCACTACTGCCTGGCTTAAAGCACTGCAAAAAGACTGGACCAGTTTCACCGAAACGTATTTTTATAGCGATTCGCTCAACGATCTGCCTTTGCTAGAACACGTGACACATCCTGTTGCAACCAACCCCGATGCAGTACTCCGTGCCCATGCCATTACAAAAAATTGGCCCATTTTAGATTTGTTTTAAATGGGGTAGGTTGGTGGTGAGGCACGAACCCCAACATGCGTGCCACTGACTTTTAATATTTATTTTTGAGATTTCGTAAGCTGGTCATCAAAGACGCCGTGGCCTGCATGTTGGGGTTCCTTCGTCACCACCAACCTACCGTTCTTTGCCTTTTTTGGGGTTAATCGAACCCTTTTACATGTGCATCTCGGTAGGTTGGGGTGAGGTACGAACCCCATGCGCGCTAACTTAAGCCAAAAGATAGCCTGTTCATG
>JASSUD010000028.1:0-32947 GCA_031963225.1 Mycoavidus cysteinexigens | reverse complement strand
TCATTCAGGCGATGTGCCGCTACTATCAAACTTCGGTGATGTTTAGGAGCTTCGCCGACTTTTTGGCGCAACCGGAGAAACACCAGAATATGCGAGATAGCTTACTGAGTGAGATCGTGCACGCGAATCTAGGGCTACTTGAACAGGAAGCAGTAACCGACCCTGTCGCGGCTCGAGCAGTAAATCTCATTAAGCAGGTGGCCTGGCTGGGAGACCACTGCGTCCCCTTTACATTTTTTGTGGGGGAGAATCAGCAGGTAGATCAAGACGTCATTCAGATGCTGTACGACAAGCAGCTCGCCATTCTGGACATTGACCGATCCACTCAAAGTCTCAAGCTGAACCCAGCCTTTTTGAGTGTGGTGCAAAAACGATATCCGTCAGAACAACGCGCATTGCTTGAAAAAAACATCCAGCAACTGTCTAACGTATTTAGCTATTTGACGGATAACGAAAGCGCAAAAGGTCGCCATAGCCAGCCAGAGGACTTAAAACCCTATGCGGATCTAGTGCACACCCTCCTATTTGAGACTGACGCCACGTTCTCTTTGTCTGAAAATCCCTCTTTACGAATCCAAGTGCTGACGTTGAGCAGCAGTCTGGCCAGGCTCTACTACCTCTATCACGGTGAATTGCAGCTGGCCTACGATTGCCTTCAAATGGCCCATCGCTTCTTTAAGCAGGGGCTGTCCGCAGAACAGATCGCGCATTTTGAACGGGCGCCAGAGGACTTTACCGCCCCATCCATCACGCATGAAGAGACCAAGTTACTCAAACTGTATGCGCAAGAATATCTGTATCAAATGGCCACCATCGCTTCTCAACTTGTTCCACGCGGCCAGGTGGCGGTGGAGGTCATTCAGGATTTTGAGAAGAGTTGCGCCATTCAAATCAATTTGGGGCGGCGAGGCGATCCTGAAGCTATTGCCTATACGCTGCGCAATCTCACTAGGGCATTGCGCAAGCAGGGATGTTTAGTCGATGCGCTCCAAAAGTATGAAGAATTAACACTATGGATGGACCGCCATCCGCTGGTGTTCAATGAGCGCGCGCGCGCGGAGCTTTTGGTTGATCGGGGGATTATCCAGAAGGAACTAGAAGATGCTCGGCCAGAAGGTCAGCGTGATTATCAACATGCTATAGATCTTCTGTCTGAGACGCACCGTATTTACATGAAATACGAAACAGCCAATCAACGCCAGCCATTGGGGATGCTGTCCATTTATCTTGGCGAGGCCTATCTGGCTGCGGGGAATTTTGAGGCAGGTATAACGCATACCTGCCAGATACTCCATTACGATGGCAACCGTCGAGAAAGGCAAGCCCGTGCGTACTTCAATCTAGCTCGGGCGTTTGACAACACGGGGTATGGGGCCCTGGCTAAGCTCTTTATTGATAAGGCCTTGCCTCTCCAAATAACGGCCTATCAGTCCACGACAGAAGCCTTACGTCTCAAAATAGAACAAAAACTGCTGCATCGCCATCAGCACACCACGCCGCACCCAATCGATGCCCAAACTGCTAGCTGGGAGACCCAAGCGAGCCTGACCGCGTATTGCGAAGCCCAGCTGAGCGCAAGCAGCGCGCCATCGAAAATCATTTCACGCGACCACATAGATGTCATAGAGGCCAAGGCCGATAATTGGTTGTGGCAGCATCATTCAAAAGCCACCTTCGAGGCGCAGCAAGCCGCGCTCACACAGAAATTCGCTGCGCTCGAAGCAGAGGAAAAAGCCCAAGCAGAAAAACATGCGTTGCAGCTTCAGCAAGATGAACTATGGTATCGCACCTTTGTGCATCGTGTTGACTTGGATACGCCAAAGAACCGACATGCTCGCTTCTTTGCCGATAAATTCAAAGAAGCGCTGCTATATCAAATTATTCAGCAGCTGCGACGCTTTAATTGGAACGAAACGCCGATTGATAAAACTGCGTTGTCAGAAAAGTTGATCCAGGCTGTATCAGAGGCGTTGCCACTAAACAAATTAGACGCCACGGCAGGTATCACTGCCACTGTAGATTTGGCAGCCATCGTGCATGGGGTGACCAAAACACTCAGCGAGCGCAGTCGCAGTAATCAAAAGGCTGGTGGTGCTCGGCGTGTTGCAGAATTTGTTGATGATCCTAAACAGCGGGGGAAAAGTCAACAAGCATCTATGCGCATCGAGAATCAGATAAAGGAGATGGCTGACTACGCAGCTCGCTGCTGGCAGCCAGTGTTCTCTGAACGAGCCTGGGATATCAGGGATATACAGACGCTGGCTGACTATGGTGCGCGTCGTGTGATGGATTACCTGAAAAGCGGAACAGTTGACATGCGGTCTTCTCAAGAGATGGTGGTATTCGCCCTGACGACTGGCAAAGCTAATAGCCGCTTGAAGCAGTCCAAAGCTGGAAGACAATGGTTGTCGTTAAAGAGTCGCTGGAGTGTCCAAGGATTTTTTACTAAGCCAGGCATCAAGGTGTGGATGGAAGAAGAGGGGCAAGCAATATATCTCCCATACCGGCGGGTGCGTCCTAGCATTTACGGCTATCGATTCGGATCGCCAATTGAGGCGCGTATTTCCCAGTATCAAGGGCCGTTTAAAAGCGAGGCTGAAGCGCAACAGCGTGCAGAACCTCAAGCTATCAATAGCGTAATGCTCCCTAGCTTTAACTTGATAAATTCAGATAAAAATTTATCCGCTTTGCGGAATAAAATTATTTCGGCTCCACCTTCTTCTTTTAACCGAGACTTGGCTGATGATTCGGCGCTGATTAATGCTTTAACTGAAATTAAGCGCGATCCTAAATTGAAAGAAGAGCTTCTCAATCTAGTTAAGCGTTCAACGGTCGATATTGAACCGCAAAAATTTTCAGCTAATGCACTTACTACTTTAGTCAAAGCTAAAGTTTCTCTTACTACTGAAAACCTCAACGGTATCCGTGTACCTGGAGCAGACTTAAGCTATGGAATATTCGACCATACCCAGTTCCAAAACTCGGATTTGAGTCAGGTTAGCTTGCGAGGAGCATGGTTGCGAGGAGCTAATTTTGCTGGCGCGCATCTCTATCAGGTTGAGTTTGGAGAGATGCCGCCTCTGCAGCTGGGAGCTGAGGTTTCTACTTGCTGCTATTCACCCGATGGGCAGTGGTTAGCAGTCGCAACGGATATGGGCCTGCATTTGTACCAGCAAACGACAGGTTTAAAAACCTATACGTTGCAGAAGAATATCGATAAAACCTCAGTTTATAGCTTAGCTTTTTCACCCAATAATCAATGGCTCGCTTGCGGTAAGGATGATGGAATTATCGAGTTATGGTCTATTGACGGAGATAATTTTGCTCTACGGCATAGGCTAAAAGAGCATAACTATGCTGTTATAAGCATTGCATTTTCAAAAGAGAGTAACTTACTCGCCTCAAGTGATGATGAAATTATTAAATTATGGGATCTCGATGGTGATCCTTTGTTTGTGCATACGTTTGAAGCAGAGGGTGCTGGTAAAGTTTTAAGTGTTGCATTTTCTCCATCTAAGGATAGTAAATGGTTAGCGTCAGCACACCAGGACCATACGGTTAGGCTTTGGGATATTAAGAAAGGCCAGTTTGTGTGTAACCTTGAAGGACATGCTGGTGCGGTTAATAGCGTCGTTTTTTCATCAGATGGCAATTGGTTAGCATCAGCTAGTTCTGATACGACCATTAAATTATGGAAGTTACGACATACCGACGCACGACCTCTTTGCGAAGATACGCTCACCGGCCATAGCTACGCAGTCACTGATGTAGCTTTCTCGCCTGATCCTAAGGAAAGATGGCTAGCATCAGCTAGTATTGATAAAACTATCAAGCTGTGGGCTGTTGGGTTAAACGTGCCACAGCATACGTTCGAAAGGCATAGCGATTCAGTTAAAAGCGTAGTATTTTCGCCGGATGGCCGTTGGCTAGTCTCGAGTAGTGCTGATAAGACAGTTAGATTTAGTCAAGTCGATATACAGCCCCTCTCTTCGTTATCTGAAACAGATGCTGAGATTAAAAAACTCGCACTCTCTCCAGATCACAAACGGTTCATTTCTGTTGAAGCTAATGAAATAGTCAAGCTATGGGATGCTCAGACACAAACCTTATTGCATACTTTTGAAAAGAAAAACGCCGCCGCATTCTCACCAGAAAATGAATTGATTTTAGTTGCACATAAGAAAATTGAGAGATGGTCGGTTCAAGCAACTCCGCCTAAACTTCTGTCTAATGAATTCGGGGAGAGTCCTGAGGAAACCATACAGGACGTTGTATTTTCTCCAGATGCTCAATGTTTAGCGCTGTCTAGGGGAGATGGAAGTGTTGAACTACGGATGTATAAAGAAGGGGCAGTCTCAGTAAAAGGCTATATAGAGGATGTTGTTTGCTCCACATTTTCTCCAGATAGCAAATGGCTCGCTTTTGCCGATTATGATGGAGCGATTGGTTTGCTTTCAGTAGATACCGAGGAATCTAAATTCTTAGGGGGGAGCGATGAGCCTCGCAATCAGATATATAGCCTGGCATTCTCTCCAAATGGAGCATGGTTGGCATCAGCCGGTCGTGATGCAACTGTCAGATTGTGGCGTGTAGATTCTGCAAGTCTATCTACTCGTATTCCCATAGATATGCCTAAAGAGTATACAGGCTCTGTTTACAGCGTGGCATTTTCTCCAAATAGTGAATGGTTAGCTTTTGGTAGTGCAGATAGAACATTGAGGATATGGTCTATAGCTGATAAAAAATGTCTAGCTGTGGCCCGAGGTATTAGCGACGATATTTCCTCTATCGTTTGGCAAGATAATAGTTCTTTTCTCACCGGCGGTGACGATAAAGCAATCCGCCTTTGGAAAATACAAACTAACAGCGACGGTGTTCCTGAGCAAATTCATTTAATGTGGTCCTCCCGTCAGACTGTGTTGGACACGATGGATGTGTCTATCGAACAATCAAATGGGCTCAGCGAGGAGAATATATCGTTGCTCACGCAAAAGATAGTAGAGGAAAGTTTACCAACTTTTACACGAGGCGAATCTATATCCTATTCCAAAAAAACTTCGGTAAATTACGTATAGCTAAAACTAAAGATGGCTCTCGGAAATAAGGAAACACATTAATTAGGATTATATTTTTTTATTCGTATGAAAGCGCTACTGATTAAAGCAGTAAAGCTATAAATACCTATTTATATAACTTAAAATTAATACAAAAAGTAAGAGAATTTATATGGATAATATGCCTATATCTAGGGGAAGTTCATCTAGCCAACTTCCATTGAGTAGAGATGCCAGGAATTGTTCTATTAATCAAAATAATTCTTTAGATTTCATAAATATGGAGTTGAAGGAAATTATAAAGCAGATTGCATCTTTGAGCAAAGAGGCAAATTCTACAATAGAAGATAATAATATAAATTTATCTGATAGTGTTAAGAATATAAAAAATGAAGTAAACCGGATCAAAAGCAATTTTGATGAAATAACTGTCCATGGTAACGCAAAAAATAATGAAATTTATGAGAAATTTGGAGATATATACTGTGCAGTAGGTTTATTTTCAGAAGCGAAGAAGAGTTATGAAAAAGTAGAGCCATCTTTAATTGTACAAGATAAATTTATATTAACAATAGAAGAAAAGAAAAAACGACTTCCGAAATTTTTTAAAGAAAACGCTCCCCCCCCAGCACCTGAATCCCCCCCTATTCAACAAACTCGGCTAGATCTAAATAAGATCGATAATACTGAAAATTTAGTTTGTTATCTGAATTGTTATCTGAATAAAAAAGGAACTTCAGACGAAGATTATAAACTTTTATTTAAAGTCGCTGAAGACATAAAGGACGGTTTGCGTAGTAAGCCTATATCAAAAGAGGTGATGCGAGAAATTGTGCCGTTATCTAATATTTCTAATCGAGATTTTAATACAGATCTTTTAGAAATCGTTATTAAATCATTGTCTACTTACTCTTTATCGAAATCACAAGTAGTTCCAGGCTTAGCTTTAATGATTCGAAATATTTCTAAAGAGGTTACGCAAAATACAGTAAGTTTTTCAAACTTAATAAAAAAATTGACAGCACTTTTAATAGAAGCCTTTGAGGACAAAGATGTCAATAAAATTCTAGGACTAGTTCAAGCAACTTCAGAAGTATTAGATGCAATATTCCAACTGGCTTTAGTAAAAAAACTACCCATTGAAATGGATGAAGAGCAAGTAATAAAACCTCTTCAAGACATCCTGCTTAAAATAAGAACTTCTAAGTTAAAGAGCTCTGATTTGGTGTATTCTGAATTAGCATATCAAGCACGTTATGCTTATGCATCACTTGCCCAGCTTCCAATTAATAAAAGTCGTCATGAAAAAATCATACAAATATGGTATCACACTTATAGTCTAATTGGATGCGCCATATTGATAAGTGGCGCCTGTCAACTATCTACCCAATCTACCCAATCTACCCAATCTACCCAATCTACCAAATCTACCAAATCTACCAAATCTACTCCACCTAACCCAGGCAAACTTTTCTCTGCTTTTGATTTTTTTTATCGAAGAGAGTCTCATAATATAATGAAACTTTTTGATAAAACAACAGCTGCTCTCTTTAAAGAAAAGAAAGGGTATAAGGCATGGTATACACACTTAAAAATTATAGATAATGCTCTTGAGAGTAACAAACTAGATTTGTTCGAATTTCTCGCGCGCAGCAGTCAATATCGAAAAGAAGAGCCTTTTCTAAAAAGTTTATGCCAAAGGCTAGAAAGGATTGCTACTTCTACCACAAATACCGATACCGAAATTGCTAAGAATGCTATTAATTTCTTGAGAGACATAGTTCAAGATAGGGAATTCTGGGGAGAATGTAAAAATGTGGCACAGAGCGTGGCAGATATATTAGAACGATTGAGAAAAATAAAACCAGCAATGGAAAGCCATATTGAAGAATTGAAAAATAATATTAAAAGAAGCGGTTTTGAATTACCAAATCACACGCCCACTTACAATAGCTTTATTCCCTTTTATAGCTTCATTTTACATGAAATTCCGAATGATCTTCTATCCGCATCCAAAAGAAAAATTGGCACTGAACCTTCGTTAGAAAAATTAAGAGGTGATATTCCAAAAGCAATCAAAAATGAATATATACAAAGAACTACTATGATTAATATTAATGATCAATCTAGCCCAAGTAGCTTAGAGAGTACTATTGAAAAGTTCCTTAGATCGCCAAGTAAAAAAGTTTTATTGTTACTGGGCATGGCAGGCTTAGGTAAATCGCAATTTATTTATTCTTTTTCTCATTCTTTATGGGATAAATATAATCATAGAGAAAGTGAGTGGATACCTATATATTTTAATTTGCGAGAAAAAAACGACGGCGATAATCTAATTTCTTGGTATCTCGATAAAAAAGGTTTCATTAAAAATAGGCCTGATGATTGGAAAGAAAGGCAGCTTTTTCTTATCTTGGACGGCTATGATTCTTTAGAAGGAAATAGCTCCATTTATATGAGGTTTGGCCTTAAAGAGTGGGCTCAGCTTAAAATTATTGTCATAAGTCGCCGATTGCACCGAGAATATAATAAGAGAGAGTTCTTAAAATTCGAAGAGAATGAAGAAGCTATTCAGACGCAAGAGCTAAATACATTTTCAGATACAGATATTATAAAATATATAGAAAATTATCAAAAACATAAATCATCAGAATGTAGAAAGAGAGGTGATCGTAATGTTATTTATAATATATCTGAGAAGATTAAAAGCATAGCTAATGCTAATGCTAATTTAAATCTTATGGAGTTATCGAAGAATCCAATTTTACTGAAAGGTACATTAAATTCGTTGTCAAAAGGAGCTGAAAGCCCGATTCAGCTATATGATGCCTTAGTAAGAAAATGGATTAAGCATGTTAAAAATTCTTTACCTAGTTATTCAGCGGAAAGTATCAAGTTAGAAGAACTGGAAGGTTTTGAAATAAAACTTCTACGTTTTAGTAAAGAGCTTGCACTAGCTATGTATAAGAACAAACATGTGATAGCGTCTGTAATGAAAACCCAGGAGCAAAAAAGTGAGTACGCAAAATTCTTTACTAATGAAACAGAGTATCCAAAGCTTTTATCTTTAAATGCTCCATTGATCTATAAAGAAGGCAAGGAATATCAGTTTATTAATGAATCTTTGCTGGATTACTTTGTGGCTCGAGCTTTGTGGGAACCAAATTCTAATTCAAAAAAAAAGAATTTAATTAGGGACGACGAGATGGAAACAGATCGGCTTAAGACATTGGTTTTAGAACCAAACTCGCTAGCAGTCGAATTTCTAGTCGAGCGAGTCAGGCAGGAAATGGACTTCAAAAAAAGATTAGATTCTTTATTACAGTCTTCCCATACTCAAGCCGCGCGGAACGCGCGTATTATTTTAGAAAAAGCCGGCATGCTACCTATAAAATCTGTAACAGAAACAGAAAAATTATGCTCTCAAATGAACTGGCCCAGCTAACTTCAACATATCTAGCAGTTGATCCTAACACAATATTTTGGACAATTTAAAACTAGAAAAATTTGGCACAATTTTCATATTTAAAAGACGGTACGTTGCATTTTTGTTAAAGGCGAGGCGAGGATAGAAATTCTAGCGGTCTTTAGCTACCAGCCTGATTTCTGGCTCAGCCTTATTACTTTTTATAAACTCACTGGTAATTTTTAAACATAGATGAGATGCTTTCTAAATCGCATGAACAATTAAGGGAGCATCATGGGACACGTCTACTGGGACGAAGCAAAAATGCGAGATGCCACAGAATCTCCTGATATTTTGGCATTTGGCGATTCTTGGTTTTGGTATCCGAATAATAATCTTTTGAATCCGATTAATCGCTTTTATAAGCAACCGACTATTCTGTGCTTCGGCGCTAACGGGGCGAAGGCAACTCAGTTATCTACAGGTTTTTTTCTCGCACAATTTAAGTCAGCGGTGAAAGGGTATGGGGCCGTTTCGATGGTCATATTAAGCGCTGGCGGCAATGATTTTGCGGGCTTTTATAATTTGCAAAAAATTCTGCTACCTAATTGCTCTGAAGCAACCACACCAGAAGCATGTTTTAGGAAAGGCATGCCGGATCGACTATTTAATATAATTCGGCAATCGTATAAAAAAATTATTTTATGTGCGCTAGATTCTCGAAAAGAAATCAAAATTTTAGTGCATTGCTACGACTATGCGATTCCGACAGGCATTGGCTATTTAGGGCTTGGGCAATGGCTCAAAGTCCCAATGGATGCTTGTAGTGTACCTGATCCAAATGATTTGTCGCCGGACTCATTTAGATGTCGGCTAGTCAAACAGCTTATCAACTCGATGGCGAAGATGCTTGATACGCTGGTACAAGAGTTTTCAGGGATAGTAATCCGTGTGCCAAGCGTCGGTACGCTGAAAGCAGAGGAATGGTCTAATGAGTTACATCCGACGCGAAAAGGATTTAATCGATTAGGTCGAATGTATTTTGGTCCGATGGTGCAGCATATTTTAGAAGCGCCTTAAATAACAATTTAAATAAAGGAACTTATGCGCTGACCGCACCCCAATTTTTTAGACCTTATTTTCTAGAGATAAAAAAGTTTACCGTAATCCTGAATGCCATAGCTCGCCACAATAAGGCAGCAGAACAATGAGGTTAACCATGGCAAAGAATATAGTCCTTTTCTCCGATGGCACAGGGAACAGTTCTGCTAAGAGTCAGAAGACCAACGTTTGGCGCCTCTTCCAAGCACTCGATCAGACAAAAGTTACTCAGATCGCAATATACGATGACGGCGTCGGGAGTTCTTCCAATAAGTACCTCGCTGCCATTGGCGGCACCTTCGGATGGGGGCTAAAGCGCAACGTTTTAGATCTCTACAAGTTTGTTTGCCTCAATTATGAGAAAGGGGACAACCTCTATGGATTTGGATTTAGTCGTGGCGCTTTTACTATTCGTGTCCTTGTTGATCTAATCGCAACTGAAGGATTAGTCACTTTCCGTTCAAGTGAAGAACTCGATCACCATGCGGCGGCAGCCTATAGACACTACCGCTTCAAGAAATTTCCTACACGGAGCCCATTCGTCTTCGTTATGCGGCACTTGTGTAAGGTACTGCTTGCTGCTAAAGACCGCATCAAGGGCTATTGCGCCTACCGTGAGATCGCAAAGCAAACGAAAGCAGCTGGACGAATAGAAATCCAGATCCGATTTCTCGGTCTTTGGGAAACCGTAGAAGCCTATGGAATGCCAGTTGAAGCATTGAAGCGGGGTATAGACTGGGTGCTCTGGCCGACGTTGTTTGGCGACCTTATCCTCTCGCCGCTAATTCAGCGGGCCTGTCATGCCCTATCACTTGATGACGAACGGACCGCCTTTCATCCGCTCCTGTGGGACGAAGTCGCTGAAGCTAACATGGTCGCAAATCATCAAGTTCCAGCTGGCCGCATCACACAGGTATGGTTTGCTGGCGTGCACTCCAATGTAGGTGGCGGATATCCTGAAGATCAGCTTTCCTTGGTATCACTCAATTGGATTATGGCTGAAGCTATTGACCACGGCCTCATTCTCAAGCAGGAGACCGCCGCACAGTTCATGGCCGCACAGTCACCTTATGCTCGTCTGTACGACTCGCGAGCAGGCTTTGCTTCCTATTACAGCTATGCGCCACGTCAAATTTTTATCAAGCAGGATGGGCAAGGAAATCCCATCTGGCCTATCGTCCACTACAGCGTGGTGATGCGAATGTTCTACGGCACGGATCATTACGCACCGATATCGTTGCCGTACGAATTTTGGGTGCTAGCACCGGATGGAAATTTACTCCCTATGGGGGACAGAATAAAGAAATTGGCTGCGGGTACGCAGCCAACGACTAAAACGAACGATGCAATCGCCGCTGAAAAGACCTTACTTATTAGGGCGATTCAACAGCTTGCACGCCCAAACCGGGAAGCAATCCGCTTGGTTTGGGATGCAGTATTTTGGCGGCGGTGTCTGTACTTCATTACAATTGGGCTGACCGCAGTCCTGGTGCTATATCCATGGCTTGGAAATTTCTTCGCCCAGGCGGTGCGGGGCTTAATGACAAGCATTCCGGTCTTGGGAACCCATTTTGAAACAAGTTGGGAATTTTTGGCAAGTCAATTGAAGACCCAGTCTCGGGGCCCCATTACCAGTATCATCAGTACGTTTGGTTCCATCCTTCCAGCCTACGCGAAACCTTGGGAAAACGCGCTTGAAAGCCACCCCCTCAGATTCAGCTTAATCGCTGTAGCAATCATGGCGAGCCTAGCTGGAGGAACTATCCTACAAACACGAATTCACGATCGTGCTCGACTCGCATGGCACAAAACCTTGCGGCTGGACCATGCAAAATGGTGCGAGGAGAAACAAAAAGGTTGGCGCAATAGCGTCTTGCTTATACTCATCATCGCAGTCGCCTCCCTGATTCTGGCATTTACACGTGAAGCAACCTTGCTCATTAAGGTCGAGCTTAGCGTCGTCATTGCGACATTGGTTGCGTTGCTTGGATTACACAGCCTAGGCCAACGACCCGTTTTTCAGTCGCAAATGATGGCTATCCAAGGCACCTTCGCACTTTCAGTGGCCAGATTTTTGCGCAAAAATCGATTCCTGCAACACATCTATACATGGTGTTTCCAGCTTGCTGTGCCGATCCTATTCGTGCTGTTACTTTTATTCACAGGATGGGGGATCGCCAACCGATTCCTATTCGACATAGCCAGCAATTCGGGGCAATTTTGCAAAAGTAGCTCTGCTGGCAACACGAGCAAGGTCGAGAAAACAGTTACAAGCAGCGGCATCTTTCATACCAATGACCTATGTTGGGCGTCCGGATTGGTGCTTGAACAAGGACGAAGTTATCGCATTACACTCACCACACCAGGCGATTGGGTCGATCGAACCATTAGGACCGATGTGGCTGGATTTCATGCAGACAGCTTTAAGCACATCGCAGCAACGCCGCTAAAGCGTTGGTGGAGGGAAAATTGGTTTAAGCCCATTGCCCGGATCGGCGTGATCGGCAATGACGAATATGTCCTTAATCCAACGGATACAACACCTGACGGCTGCAAGGTGCTTTTTAGCGAAATCAAAGCACAAACTACAGGAGAATTATTCTTATTTGTGAACGACGCGGTGTTAATGCTGCCCGGAGTCACTGATTTCTTTTATCGTAACAATACCGGCACCGCTAGGGTCACAGTCGAGCCGATGTTTACATCATCAGCGCCTGAAAAGTAAGGCACTATGGTACGTGTTGCCCTAAGGTATTTAAACTCATAGAGGACTTTGTTTTTAAGATCAGCTTCAATATATGCTAAAAATTTTAATATATTTCCGTTAGCATCTTTTTAAATTATTTTAAAATCGTGTAAATACCTTATTTAATAAATAATAAAAAATGGGGGGATTCCCTTGCTACTTTTAATTGTATGTAAAGATACTCTTTGGGAAATACAAAAATACTGAGTCAGAATATTCAATTTCCCCGGTTATTATTTTAATTTTTATAGACGAGCCTTCTCGTACATTTTTGTTATTTCCGCATGAGCTAAGATTAACGGTGGAGAGAACGAATATGGTGAATGCATTTTGCATTAGCTAGCAAAATTATTAGAGTGGATTAATGGGCATTGGTTGCCGGGTCAACTCCAATTTTGTAGATTTACAGAAAATAGTCGACTGTATCCGCGGCAGTTCTGCACCACTTCATCGGAGGTTTTATGCTTCTTTCTGCACCAGGACAAGTCACCGATTTTGAGAATGACCAACAGAGAAACGCGTGGTCTAAGCATTTGTCAAAGCAAATTAATCGAGCAATCGCTGGCATTGGTGCCTGCACAGCCAACGCACAGTATGTCAATCCAGCGATCAAAGATGTTTCTGCTTTCCAGGTTGAGCCGATACATTGGCCCGGATTTCCAAGGCTACTTTATTCACAATTTCAAACTAAAGAACAGGCATATGCTGCTGCTGATCGTGTTTTGTCGATTGCTGACGAAGATAGTATTCGGGGCGGTCGCGCAGTGCAGGACGAATATCTGGAGTGGTTCATTAATCGTGACGCCGATGGCCAGATCAAGTCCATCGACTTTACTACCGAGACGCAAGAGTATTGGACCTTTCTGTTCTCGGTTTCAAAAGATTTAGCTGCGCGGAAATATACTGAGATTCTCGGAACACAAGTTAGCGTGAATGACATCTCGGTTCGAGGCCAAGAATACAATCCATACAACCGATTCAACACAACGGCCGGCATTATTCATTTGATTCAGCCAAACAATACTTTACCGGCTGAGCTTGACATTGCCGTGCAGTCCACGATTCCTCGCGAGGATGAGACCGGAGTACTAATCAGCGACGTTGTCTCGTGTACGCACTGCAATGGTTCTAATGGTTTAGGCGCAGGCGGGCGCAACAGTGATCCGACGATTGCCGAGCAGGTAAATGCAGTCGCTGCAAGCGGTTGTTTCCTCACCATTCCTAACCCTGTGGGGCTTTATATCCAAGAGCTGGATTTGAGCGGGTGGACCGCCCCACCTGGAGTTTCTTTGGCTAGCTGCTGGACAATCGTCAGAGGCACGCCCGCAGTACGTGCGCGTTTTTTGGTGCCGGACGGGTTCAAATTAGAAGATTTCACCATTGGTGGAAAAGCTGTGAAATATGCTGGACAAATTGCCGAGAAAGTTTCCGTATTCCTCAATGCGGCTTTTGGGGAGCCTAATGCGGTGGCTCTGCCGCCGCCGCGACCATGCTCTGGCACGCAAATGTCGGCGGCTGTCACTACCTCTGCTGCTTTGCAAACACGAAGCCCACAGAATGTGGGGCATCTATGAGCGCGCCGCTTCCAGAGCCGCTAGTCGAATGTAACGAGATCCAGGGAGATATCCTCGCTGGATTCCGTAAAGATTATGTGCGGCTGATATTCATTACGGTAGCAGACGCTGCCATACCGGCATTTAAAGTTTGGCTGCGCTCCCTCGCAGACAAAATAGCCTATGCTGATGTGGTTCTGGATTTCAATGCTGCGTTTAGTACGGCCCGTCGCCGACTTCATGCTGATCCGCCAATGCAGGCTACATGGCTTAATGTGGGCATAACCGGCAAAGGCGCGCAACGATTGCTGCCTCAAGAGCAATGGGCACAGCTAGAATCAATTTTTTTGGAGGGGCCATTAGCCGATGCCGGCACTGTGGGAGAACCAGAAGAAGGGGACCCAGAAGGGCCACAAACCTGGTTGATTGGCGCAAAAGGAAATGAGCCTGACGCCATGTTAATTATTGCAGCGGATACCCTAGCAGATGTTGATGCAGCAGTTCAGTTGCATTCGGAAACGCTGGCGCAATTGAGCAATGCTGCCAGCGACGTCTCGCTTCACATTGAGGAAGGCAAGACGCGTCCCTTACTGCCTGGGCATGAACACTTTGGGTTCAAGGACGGAATATCGCAGCCTGGCGTCTTTGGTCGCGTAGGAACAGAGATGGGGCCATTTATCACCAAGCGAGTATTGGATCCTGCTGATCCACTTTCAACCAGATTCGCCGCGCCTGGACAGCCATTGTGCTGGCCGGGTGAATTTGTCTTGGGCTACGAACGTAAACGTGATGAGAGTATTGATTGGAAGGATACGGTGATCGACCCTTCGACCAGCCTGACAAAGAACGGTTCCTATTTAGTTTACCGTAAGCTCCGGCAGGACGTGCCCGCGTTTCTGTCAGCGGCACAAATGATGGCTGAGCAGCTTGGACAAAATCCGTCATTTGGACCGCGTTCGGCCGAGTTTGCGGCAGCTGCTCTAGTGGGGCGTTGGCCTAGTGGGGCCCCTCTGACACGTAGTCCTCTATCGGAGAATATTCCTTTAGGAAATGATAACTTTGCCAGCAATAATTTTTTCTACAGTAAAGGTAGTAGGGCGCCAAAGTATCAACCGGAGTTAGGCCTGCCTCCAGACCAATTTCCCAAAGCACCGCCGGATGGCTTTGGCGATATTTGCCCCTTTGCAGCCCATATTAGGAAGGTTAATCCCCGCGACCAGCCAACCGATCAAGGTGACGAAGAACGCAACGTAGAACACAGGATCTTGCGACGTGGCATCCCCTATGGTGATGACTACGATCCCGCATTGCCTGAAAGTGCATCGATCGATCGAGGGTTGCAGTTTCTATGTTATCAGTCGTCAATCCAGCGTGGTTTTCAATTCCTGATGATGCAATGGGCAAATTCCGAGCACTTCCCCCTCGGCCGGGGCCATGACATTTTGATAGGACAGAAGGGTAATGCACCTCGCTATATGACAATCCGGGCCCCGAATCGTTCTCAGGTGACCGTTAATTTTCCCGTCCGCTTCGTCAAAACAACAGGTGCCGCTTACTTGTTCTCACCGTCTCGGACCGCGTTGATAAACCATTTTGGGGCTTAACGAAGAGTAACTAAAACCCGATACCATCGTCAGATCCATAAATTATGGCAACCAAAACTAAGAAACTCTCCTGCCTATAACGCTGCCATCCATGGTTTTCGCATAACGCTCCCTAAATCGTTTTCTCTGATTCAAATATTGAATGGTATCCCGTATTGCCCGGGCCGCGCCGCGTCCCGAAGAGATAGGTGGAGAGTAGGTCATGAATCAAATCATTTTTCCGCTGAAATTGCAGATGACTGGCCCAGCAGTGGCTGATCTGCAGGGTGCGTTGCAAATTTGCTTGGATCAGCGCGTTATCTTGCCCGATGATGAATCGGCTAGACAAGCATTATCTGCTGCACTAAAACTCGAGCATGTCGAGCAGATTTACGGTAACGCCACGAGCAAGCTAGTCGCCCTGTTCCAGACAGAGCGAAGGCTGCAGTCAAGCGGAGAAGTAGCCGAACCAACCTCTGATGCTTTGAATGCGCTGCTGCGAGAATGGGGAGACATTGACCCAGAAACAACGCCAACATTCCTTATCGTCAGCGGTGAGGTACGAGATGAAGATGGCTTTCCATTGTCATGCGCGCGCATTCGTGCTGTCCACGAAGATGAACAACACGCGATTCGGCTTGGTGAGGATACCACTGATGCAGAGGGGCGCTACACGATTCGCTATGAGTTGCTGCCAGTGGCGGACATGATCAACTTACGCGTTTCTGCCATCAGCGAAGACGGAAAGTTATTGCATTCCTCCGAGGTACTCCGTAACCCTAGGCCGCTGGAAGTTATTGATCTGCCTCTCCTCCTCCCACGCAATAGAAGGCTGCCCACCCAACGCCAAATTGAAGGACGCATTCTTTTAGAACATAGCCTGCCTGCCGAGAATTTGAGGCTGCGTTTATATCGACGAAATTTTGGCAGCGAGAAAACGCAGCTGGGCGTAGATACGACTACGAGTTCTAGTGGTCAATATGCCTTTACCTATTATGACCATGATAACAAAGACGTGAGCCTTGAGGTTTGCGCGGTTAAAGAGGGAGGAGATGAGATATCTCTTTCTGAACCGTTGAATGATCTAAACGGTAAGTCCCGCGCGGTAATCAACTTAATCGCGCCCAGCGTCTTGCAACCGCTCGCTGCAGAATACCAGCGCCTGTTGTCAGACCTCATGCCACATGTACGAAAGAGGACGAAGCTGGCTGAGGCTAAAGAGAATGATGCGCAGCAGGATCTCACGATATTGAATCGCACCACTGGCTGGGACGCGCGTCTGATTGCGCTGGCGGCTATCACCGAGCGGCTAAGCGCCGACCCGGATGTGAATCTGCCACAAGAAGCGGTATACGGCTTGCTACGCGCGGGGCTCCCTTATGACAAATTATTATTGGCGCAGGTTAAGCCAGATGTGACCGAAAAGGCACTGAAATTAGGTCGCGATGAAGGTATCGTTGAGCTCGATGATCAGCAGATTGCAGATTTTAAGAAACAGTTCACTACCTTCACTCATAATGTGCAAATGGCCACGCCAGCGCCGGGTTCGCTATCGACCTACGGTGAACTGCTCAAGACATCTGGCTTGAGCGATGAAGCGCAGGCCAAGTTCGTTCCCATTTATCTCAACCATCGCAACGATGCCGCGCAGTTATGGGATGAGGCGCGTAAAGCTGGGCTGGATGATGCACAGATCGGCACGCTGCGACTACACGGTAAATTAGCTTTCCTAACAGGCAACAGCGCGGCAATGACTGCCCGGCTGATGCAAAAGCAGATCGTCCCAGCGCAATTGGTTGAACAGGATTTTGACCAAGCAGATAAGTGGAAGGCTGAGATTAAAGCACTGTCGGACAATGACAGTGAAAAGCTGGCAGCGTTGATTCCTGCCGCCTACGTTGACGAGAAAGTGGAAGATCGGCTCGACGCCTACGCTAATGACATGGCGCGCAAGGTTCGCTTAAGTTATCCCATGCAATCGGTGGCACGGATGATTGAGCGCCGTGAGATCTTTCTATACGAAGCCGGCGAAGCCACAGTAAAATTCCTAAAGGGCGCGGTCGAGCGAGGGTTCATGCTGAGCCATATGCTGACTACCACGTTTCTCGAGACGAACGCCGACCTCACGGTTGACATGACGGATAACGAGATGCAGCTCCTCCACAATCAGCTGGCGGGTTTGCAGCGTTACTATCAGATCTTTATGATCCCCCCTGGCGATCAGGCGATAGCGGCGGCACGGATGATTGAGCGCAAGGAGATCCCACTAGCCGGAGGAGAAGAAGACAGCAAGGCCGCAGTAAAATTCCTGAAGGACGCAGCCGAGCGAGGGTTCAAGCTGGGCCAGACACCGGTGACCACGTTTGTCAAGACGCACGTCGACCTCACGGCTGACATGGCGGATAATGAGGTTCAGCTCCTCATCGAGCAGCTAAAGAGATTGCAGCGTGTCTATCAGATCACCCCTGACAATGAGGCAATGGAGGTGATGATGAGACTAGATATGACTTCAGCTTACGACGTGATAGCGTATCCCCCAGCAGAATTCAATGCGCTTTATGTCAACCAGTATGAGAATAATTATGGCAAGGTGCCCGCGTCAATAGAGCCCCGCCTGATCTATAACAAGGCGAAGCAGGTGAGCAGCATAGCCAACATTTTGCTCACCACTTCGATGAAACTGAATAGTGACCTATCGATCGCAGGCATGTCGGCGTCGGTAAATGTGCGTGAGCGCGCGCGCGACGAGCTGATCAAACATTTCCCCTCGATGGAATCGCTGTTCGGTTCAATGGATTTCTGTGAATGCGAGCATTGCCGCTCGGTGCTCAGCCCTGCTGCTTACCTAGTGGACCTGCTGCAGTTTCTCGACCCTGAGGCGGATGTGTGGCAAAAATTTCTTGAGCGGTGGAAAAAACTGCATGGCGATCAGGATTACCCTCATAAGGACAACATCGGGACTCCTATGAGGCTGTATGACGTTCTGGAACAGCGTCGCCCTGACCTGCCACACATCGCGCTCACCTGTGAAAACACCAATACAACACTACCCTACATCGATCTCGTTAACGAGATCCTGGAGTATTACGTTGCCAATAATAAGTTAGCTAAGGAGGCCGTACGCGATACTGGCGAAGCTTCTACGGCGGAACTGTTAGCCGAGCCGCAGAACATCATACGTGAAGCCTACAATAAGCTATACCAGACACGTTACCCGCTTAATCTGCCGTTTGATTTTTGCATTGAGACTGTACGCCAGTTCTGCAACTATTTTGAAACGCCCTTGGCGCATCTGCTGGAGGTTTTCCGCCGAAGTGACGATCTTTTTGTGCCGGATGCGCCGGAACAACCTTTTGATCTTGATCGTGCCAGCATTTTTATTGAGTCGTTAGGTCTCTCGCCCGCTGAGTTGGCCATCTTCACCGATGCCGATCCTTTAGGGGACGATAGCTGGTATGCACTTTATGGATTCCAGACAGTTAAGCCCATTATCCAAAATCCCACCAATGCCAAGCATGCGACCGTGACCGTTACTAATGACGAGGCGGGGAAGTTCAGGGAAGGATTTGTCTGTACCTATTTTGATGTAAGCGCCAATGCCCTGAGTGCCGAAACGAAGACTATCTCGACCATGGGTGCCGCCGACTCTGATGAAGTTGGTCAGACACTGATCAAATTTGAAGGCCTGTGGGCGACACCGCCAGATGCCGGAGATTTTCTCGTCTGTCATGCAACGGCGATGCTGAAATCAGCCAAAACACTCTCCCATCGCCTGGGCGTGACTTATAAGGAGACTGTGGAAATTGTCCAGAGCGGCTTCGTCAACCCTGAACGGCCAAAACTAAGCTTGCTTTACAAGCTTGGAGTCAGCATTCACGATGTGCGCTTCTATCTCGACCATAAAGGACTGCTGCCTCAAGATCCAATAACTCTGCCTAAGGAGAAGCAAAAGCAACGCTTAAAGATAGAGGCCTTCTCACTGAAATTGGTGAAGTTTGCCGAGAAGTTCGAGATAACGCAGGAAAGGCTAGAAGCCGAATTAGAGGCTATTCCCTTCAACAAAATTCTAGTGCTGGTCGAGGCGGACGCCAACTGCAATTTCGATCTCACCACTTTGCGTTATGCCAATGGCGAGCCGGCGGATGCCATTGCCTTCTTGAGGATTAATCTGTTTGTGCGGCTGTGGCGTAAGCTAGGCTGGAGTATCGAGGAAATCGACCGGGCCTTGCAAGCTTTCGTGCCGAAGAATGTGCCATTCGAGGCGGCTCATCTTAACCAGCAACCGCTCAAAACTGCACTGATCTACCTAGCGCACCTCAAGGCCTTAGACGAGAGCGTACAGGTCGGTGAGCAGAGCCGTTTAAAGTTAATCACGCTTTGGTCTGATATCGCCACCACTGGCAAGAACCCGCTCTACGCACAACTCTTCCTTACCCCCAGCATACTGAAGGAAAACGCCAAAGTATTCGACCATCCATTTGAGAAATACCTGTCTGAAAGACACTTGTCTATTAAGGAGCATAGCCTTGTCCTACAAGGCGCGCTGAGCCTTACCGCTGACGAGATCGAGCACATCTTTGTAGATGCCGAAAAATCACCCGACACCGCTGAGTTAACGCTGCTCAACGTGTCATTGCTCTACCGCTATGGCCTGCTGGCTAAAGCACTTAAGCTGTCTGTGCGCGAACTCATTGCGCTCAAGCAACTATCTGGACTAGATCCGTTTAAGCCTTTGCACCCTGATTCGCTGACGACGATCGAGCAAGACCATCCGTTCTCACAGACTCTGCGTTTTGTCGAGGTGGTCGAAGAGGTCAAGGAAAGCGGGTTAAAGATTGAAGATCTGGAATACATGCTGCTGCATTGTTTTGATGAGACCGGCAAGTATCGTCCAAATCGTGAAGGCACACTGACTTTAGTATTGCAGCTAGCGCAAAGTCTTGGTCTGAATGAGCGTGAAATCCGCTATCTACTGATCAACGCCGAAGCTTTTGGCGGGTTGAACTTGAGTAAATTGCCAACCCAACCCAGCGACGATACACCAACCGAGAGAGCCACAGCCACAGAACGTTTTGCTCAATTCCTCCGTCTGGCCGCCTATGCGCGACTCAAAAAAGACTTGGTCGGTAGTACAGAGGATCTCATCGGTATCTTTGAGATCAATAAATCGACTAATCCAGAGCAAGTTTACCCACTCATCGCCAAACTAAGCCGATGCGACGAGGCCGCTGTCAAGGCCTGCGCCGAGCACCTATTTCCCCCCACAGCTCCCACCCGAGCTTTCGCAAGAGAAAAGCCCCTGCAGAAGCTGTGGGAAGCGCTAAAGGTTGTTGAGCGCTTCGGCGTACCGGTGAAATCGCTGCTTGAGTGGACAAACATCGTCAGCCCTACGGCTACGCTCAAACAACGCTTTGAGATTGCTAGTAACCTGAAGGAGACAGCTCGGGCACGTTCCGAGCCCCAGAATTGGCAACGCGTGGCACGGTCGATCTTCGATAAGCTGCGCCAGCGTCAGCGGGACGCGCTGGCGTCCTATGTCATGCACGAGCATGGTTTCGTTCGCATGGAGCAGCTTTACGAATACTTCTTGATCGATCCCGGTATGGAGCCGATGGTGCAAACTTCCCGCATCCGTTTGGCGATTTCTTCGCTGCAACTGTTCATCCAGCGCTGCCTGCTTAATCTAGAGCCGCATGTGCATCCTTCGTTAATCAATTCTAAGCAATGGGAATGGATGAAATGCTACGGGGTATGGGAAGCGAACCGCAAGATTTTCCTTTTTCCGGAGAACTGGCTTGAACCCGAGTTTCGCGACGATAAGACACATCTATTTTCCGAATTGGAGGGCGACCTGCTGCAAGGCGACGTTTCTAGCGATCTGGTCGAAGATGCCTTTCTCAACTATTTGAAAAAATTCGACGAACTGGCGCGGCTGGATATCGTGGCCATGTACTTAGAGGATGGCCCAGGCTCCACGTTGCATGTCATCAGCCGGACCTATAGCCAGCCACACAAGTACTTCTACCGCCGCTATGTCGACCAGATGTGGACGCCGTGGGATCCCGTGAATGTGGATATTGAGGGCGATCACCTAGCCCCGATAGTGTGGCGCGACCGGCTGTACTTGTTCTGGGTGACGTTTACGGATAAACCTCTTCCTACCTCAAAAACTGTCGAGAACATCGTGCAGATCCAACTCCACTGGAGCGAATTTCTGCAAGGAAAATGGAGCACGCGTGAGTCCGGCGCTTTTTCCACGACCATTCAGCAGACCGTTAACCATCAATTTGATCCAAAATTGGTCTCGATTCATGTCTCCAAAGACTCTGACGCGAAAATGGGAGAAGAGGGCGGAGTGTGTATCGCCCTCGGTGGTGATATCAAGAAAGCGTTCTACCTTGCAGGCCGCAACAGCGCCCCAAAAGAGCAGCCTTACCAGTCAGAATCTAAAAACCTCTTTAACGCAAACGGCGTGAATGCCACTCGTTATAGCAGTAACAGCGAAGACTCACTCACGGTGACCCTTCACCCATGCATCGTATATGAAGGTAAAAAGACGGAGGTGACCAAAGAGCCACTAAGCATTCTGCATAAGGGCGCCGACTATACGCTGCTCTCTTATAACAATAACATCACTTTGGATAACTCAGATTCAAGCGCATTGAGCGCAAATGCGCCTGAGGAGCTCATCAAAGCCTATGAAACGAGTCTACTTGAGCGCGCCTCGCTGATAAAACCTTTCTTTTATCAGAATAATGAGCACACTTTTTTCGTTAACCCCAGTCTAACCAAGCAGACGATCAAAGAGTGGAAGGAATGGGTCGGGCACTGGAAAAATAAAACTGCAGCTGACTGGCAAAAACCGCCAGTCCTCACCGCGTACACTCCCGGTTCGCATCGTTTGCGCACTCAAATCGACGCTGCGTTGCACTTCGAGCCAAAGTTTACATCTGATTGGCTGGTGAACCCGGGGACGGCATTACTTTACGAGGATAGCGTAATTGGTCCAAACGGCCGGATAAACCGGTTTGTCCTTCGATCGAAGGGCATCGCGTCAGCAAGCGGTTTGAGTATAGTGGACGCTGGGGGTTTAGGTCGGAGTTGAAGCAGAATATTAACGAATGAATCGCTCATGCGCTGATACTAGCTGGCGTCAGCCAATTCAAGCGGTAAACACTGAGGGTTATCATGAGTGACTTACATAATGTTATTAAAAACGCGAATCTAGAAATAAAGCCCGATAGCTTCCACGCCGAACGCGATGTCAAACCGTGGCACCGTGATTACTCACCGGGCGGCTTAGCTGAGCCAATAGGAATTAAAAATGTGGGCACCAAAGGCTTCATCATTCAGGAGCATGATGTCAGTTATCGCTTTTACTTACACCAGCATCCCTACGTGCAGCGACTGGTACAGGAGCTGCTCCTTAAAGGCGTTTCAGAACTGCAAGCTGCAGATACGGCGCACAAACCCGATAGAGCTTATCTTCCAGGCAGCCTTGAGATCGCTCTATATAAGGATGTCAACCTGACGATTCTCGCGGATTCAAGGATCTCTATGCTCACTGAGGTCAAGGTTGGTTTAGAAACTGGTGACTCCACTGATCATTTCATTGAGCTGAAAGCGAAAGAAGAAGTTGACATTATCGGCACTGCGCTAGTTACTCTGCCTGCTGGATTGAGGGCAATACTGGTGGATGGCATGGATAGGACCCCATCCATCGATACCTACTTCTGGCTTGACGCGGAAAGTGAAGCAGTCATTTTCGACGCGGAGATTACCTTAACGGAGGACACAAAGATCCTCCTTCCTAACGGCAAGCAAGGAAGAATACCCAAAGGAACTAAGGTATTGTTAACTGGCGGTACTCAGCTAATGCTCCGAAGAGGTACCGAAGCCACATTTCTTAATAGCAAACCCCGCCCTGAACTTTTTGAAGAATTTTTTGACGCCACTTATCAGCCAAATACAGCATCAGTGCAATGGCCATACCCGGTCAAGGATCTTGACTTCAGCTCCAGCGGCGCTTACTCAGTATACAATTGGGAGCTGTTTTTCCATGTGCCGCTCACCATTGCCATTCACCTCAGTAAGAATCAGCATTTTGCCGAGGCTCAACGTTGGTTTCACTATATATTTGATCCAACAGATGATAGCGACGGTCCCACGCCAGAGCGATTCTGGAAAGTGCGGCCTTTCCAGTCCACCGACGTCAAAAAGAGAGAAGAGATATTCATCAATCTCGTCACCGGTGCGGACGAGACATTGCGCGAGGATACCGTGCGCAATATCGAGGCATGGAGAAAGGCCCCCTTCCGTCCGCACATAATCGCCCGTCATCAGCCGCAAGCCTATATGTACAAGACGGTGATGGCCTACCTGGATAATCTGATCGCCTGGGGCGATTCGCTATTTCGGCAGGACGCCGGCGAGGCCATCGATGAGGCTATGATGCTATATGTGCTGGCCGCCAATATCCTTGGCCCACGACCGCAACCTGTGCCCAAGAAGGGTACGGTGCGCCAACAGACCTACGCCAATCTGCGGAGCGACCTCAAGCAATTCGGAGCAGTCCTGCGCGACATAGAGGCGGATCTGCCTTTCGACCTAATGCCTTTTCCTGCCGACGATGCAGGCAGCAACGACCGGCTATCGACACTGCGCAGTCTGGGCCAGACACTCTATTTTTGTATGCCGCGCAACGACAAGCTGCTGAGCTATTGGGATACCGTAGCTGACCGCCTATTCAAAATCCGCAGTCACCAGTTCCGCCCAGAATGACAGTGGGCTATTCGAGACAAACCTGCGTGACTAACGCTATTTGCCCTTTGAAAATTCAGGGGTGATCAGCGAATGGCGGCTGGAGTTGCCGGCCAATCCCAGCGAACAAGACCCGGTTCAATTCGACTATGACACGATCAGCGACGTTATCTTGCACTTCCGTTACACTGCCCGTGAGGGCGGCTTAAGAAGCACTGCAGCTCTTTTTAGACAGCAAAGCGATGGCCAATTTATGGATTGCAGTTACATGGGCAGGATGATTGGTGCAAGCAATAGAAGAAATATTGCAGTAAGCCTCGCTTTTAACCTTGCTACGAAGACGTAACAAGGTTAAAAGCGAGGCTATTGCTACATGATTCTCAGTAGCGATTTCCTTATACCCAGTCGCTTGGCGGAGTGCCGGCGCGAACAAGTTGTTCAATATGAAATGCAGCATCGCCATAACTTGTGGTTCCAGCCTTCTTCCAGACCTTCGCCGTAGAATCCCAGTCCCAATAGTAGCTCCCGTTATAGTATTGATAAAGCGCTAAGTTAAATTGGTCTGGCGTTAAATGGGGCGCATCCGGATTGGCTGCGTAGATATTATTGAAGTGGAGCGTGATTCCCCCCAGTTTCGTATTGAAGAGTGCAATCTTTACGCCATACATTGGCAACGTGGTTAGCAATGAAAAAGATGACCCTTGCTGAGTTGCAAGATGGGGGATGGAAAACCGCGAAGATGGTGCAACGGTATGCCCATTTTTCTAGCGATCACTTAGCGCATGCATCGGCTAAGTTGAATGGAATGTTCAAAAAAAAGCCTTCCATCTGGAAGGCTTATAAACACTGGTGGCCCGAGGCGGACTTGAACCACCGACACACGGATTTTCAATCCGCTGCTCTACCGACTGAGCTATCAGGCCACAACTATTGAAGGGCGCGAGTATAGCAAAGGGAAATGCGCTTCTCAAGCTTTTCTGTGCTTATAGAGCATTAATTTTTGGTTTTTATTTGTTTAGGGCACTTTTTGTTTGATTTGGCTTGTTTTTGCATGGCTTGATAGTGGGGGAACTCCGCATGCAAACCGCTGAGTATGAAGCCTCGTTAGAAGCCCGTGAAGCACTGCAACAAAAAGAAAAAATTTAGGCCAAGAGCTCGAAACAGCATCGCAAGCGCAGGAAGCAATAATGCAAAAAGCGCAAGTTTTAAATCAAAAATATGATGCTGAATGGGCGCAACGTGAAAAATTAGACGCTGAACTTCATCAAGCGCCATAAATTTTTTACGCTACTCGTCATTGCGATGTGGTAGTCGAAGTGAGGGCAGGTGACTCTCTAATTTAACTTAAATATATCTCTGTCAGTTAGAGTGGAGCTCACGTTATCCATTACGATGACATTAGGTATATTTGCATAAGAATGCTCACGAAAAACCCCTGAAATTTGCATCGTTAATAAAGCTTTACTTTGAATTTCAGTTGATTGAAGCCACAATTTATATAAAGCATGGTTCTGCGGAATAATTTTCTGAAGAATATTACGGACAATCTTCCAGCCACATCCACTACCCATAACCTCTTTTCCATTTTCATCAATACGAAATAATCCAAGTGACTTGATAATCGTATTTAAATGATTCTGTATCATAGTGTGAAAGGCAGAGCGGTATACCACATCAATTGATTTTGCTTTAATACAATGGTCTGGAAAAGTATCGATTTCAATTGGCCCATCTGGTAAGTGGCGTGTGCTTTCACGTAATGCTGGTGGGTAATATCTAATACCACCGTAATCTCTAATCATAAATCCTGTTATTTGCAGTGTGTCCTTATTAAAGCGTATCAGTGTATTTTGCTGATGTGCTTCAAATGTGAATCCATGATGTATCACTGGCGGTAAAAAAACTTTCAAATAAGCAGTCGCATATTCTTCTAAGAAATCCAATTTACCTTGTAAAGTGGTTAGACGATTACCCCAAATATTGTGTATAAAAGGTAAGGTTCTACCTGTGGGGCTAGTAGTGGATGGTAAGGACTCAGTTAAAGCCACACAAACAACAGCGCGCTCATTACGCAAATTCGCCTGGTATTGGGCGTCATCACGAATAATGCATGAGAGGTGTCTGGCAATATCGAAATTAGGATTGGATGAACTCACTGAAGCAGGCTCTCGCATGGCTATCAATGCATTTTTATCAGCAATGACTGCATCCAACACTTTATCCATTCTAGGCCCAAGAGAAGTAGTCCAAGGCGTAATCGTACGTAATGCAGAGGTTAATTTCACCCCTAACGGAAGCTTAATACAATATTTATCGTATCCAATATAATTAAGCGTGCGGTTTGAAGATTGAGCCTTGCATAAAGTGCTAAACCATTTTGGCAAAATCCTAACATTAGGAAATTTAAGCTGAACGTTAGGAATCTGATACTCATGAACTGGCATAATTAATTCTAATTCTGGATTAAATGCAATTCCATTTTGAGCAAGTTGACCTAAATGATTAGCATAGAACGGTTTAGCCAGATCAGCAAAATCACCTGTAATGATAAGTTCATCCTTATTAGCAATCACATAACGAAGATAAACATTAGATAAATCAGTGGATGGCAATATAGGCTCAGTCGGGTATGCCGCCTGCCGCATTCTGTGCATGGGATGGTTGGGATGCCCCTCAATAATCGATTGCTCCCAGTCAATTAAAGGAGAGTCTGCAGTTAGCTTTATAGATGGAGGGTGGTTATAACGATACGTTTGATGCTCTATAGAATTAGCCATTTCAACGCACATATTGTGAATCACATTGGGTTCATAATTATTCCATTCACCGATTTTTTTCATAATGACACCAACATCAGTCACCTGTTCAAGCTTAGAGGTATCCACAACCACTGAGGAAAAATCACAGGGATCAATTAATGCGGATCTTGACTTGTCACTATCACGAACCATAGGGAATCGCTTGAGAAGCACTACATATTTAGCGGTGTGAACATCGGCAATGATTGCATTGTATTGCGCATGGCTAGCTATATGACGTTCCCTTAAGGCGAGTAACTTTAACGGCTCACGCCCATTACCCAACGAAGTAGTTAGCGGTATGCCAACCATAATATTGCCTAAAACCAACCCTTCATTGACCAAGCAAGCCAAAAAGCGAGACATCGTCGCATGCTTCGCCAACAGTGAAGCTTGTTTTTCGATTGAACAATCAATTGGCTGATTGGATATGTCAGACGCTTGGGTAAGAAGTTTCCAAATATTATCCGGAAGCATAATGTGGGGTCCCGACGATAGTTTCAACGGCGTATGGGTCAATGCTTGAAAATAAGCAAGCCTTTCTTCTATGTTATTTATTGACGGTGATTGAGTTTCGACTGCTTCTTGGACCTGCTGCGAAAGATTGACTGGTGTAGTTTCTTCTAGAAGGTTTAATTCCGTTTTGAGGGTTTTGCTATCTGAAGAGGAAAGGGCAGCAGAGCCTTTCGATATGGCAGTAATAGAAGGCAACATAGAAGAGAGGTCCTAAACATTCCCTGCTGCTGATAGACAGGCACCCTGTCTAGCTCAAGGTACGGGCTCTATCAACCATAGGAAAAAGAAAAAGCGCAAAAATTGCGCCTTCCCTTTTATACATATACGCCTCTCTGACCTATAAGTTTAAAGCCCTAAAATCGAACCCCTTGCGCGACAGGCTCTGCTTGCGCCTAAACGTAGAGCAGCTGTACTCTTTGGCATAACCATATTTTGGAGGGGTTTTCTTATGGAACTATCGACTTCTATTCCAATGTTCTCTCAGTTGCCGCGTATATATCTTATTACGCCTGAGCCAAGCGATGCAGATGAACTTTCCGATTTCATGGCTCATCTCGAAAAAGCGCTTATTTCAGGAATTCGATTAGTACAGTTAAGGGCCAAAAAACTAGCCCCTAAAATATATGAATTATTAGCCCAACAAGCATTGGTTTGTTGCCATCGATATCAGGCTCTCTTATTGTTGAATTCCAGCCCACAAAAAGCAATTGAGCTAAATTCAGATGGCGTGCATCTAGATAGTGCACGACTAATGTCCTGTCAAAACCGTCCGCTGGGCACGAATAAGCTTGTATCTGCAGCCTGCCACAATGAGGCGCAGCTAAAAAAAGCTGAAAGTATTGGCGTGGACCTCATCACCTTATCTCCTGTTTTGCATACTCAAAGCCACCCTGAAGCAAAGCCTTTAGGCTGGGATAATTTCGCAAAACTGACTTCCTTTACCAATCGCCAAGTCTATGCGTTAGGAGGAATGAAAAGAGAAAACTTAACTACTGCTCAGGAGCATGGTGCTTATGGGATTGCGGCAATTAGCGCGCTTTGGAACGAGAGAGAGTAGGGCGCCCAGAGTTGACCAGTACAGCACATATCAAACGATTTCTGGGTCAATAATGCTCAAAGCCCGTGAGACAATTTCCCGGATTCGGATCGATCCGATAAACATCTCCAGGATGTGCAAGTTTGCGTCGAATCATAGACATTCACGCCCCACAGATCCACTCATCATCAAACTGCTGAAACGGCCCCATAAATTCGTTTCTCAAGTAAAAATTTCTGATTTTAGAATGGATGCATAGGATATTGAATTAGCATACAGCGCAGGGTTTGGAAATAAATTTGTTGAAAACAAATTGGGCAGGGATTTGGTAATCTAGAGCAAAATGGAGTCGCTGCCTGTTATAAAAACCCTCAAGGTAGGACGTTCTACTTACTTTTTTGCTAAGGATAAAAAATGCCTCCTATTAATTCTACCTCCGTTTCTGGTTCTCAAAATTTCAATCCATCATCCGCGATATCACGTACTCCACTTGAGATTTTGGAAAAAATAATTGAACCTTTGGATCAAAAGGATATCTTAAAGGTAAGGGGCGTTTCTAGAAAAATGAATGATATATTCAGCCCATTCATTACTAGTATTAAAGCAAAAAATTTAAACTTTACTAACTCTATATCGGATTCCATTTTTTTTAGGAATAAGAAGGAGGAAACTTTAAATTCTTTTAATGATAGATTGGATTTTCTCAAAAAAACGAGGATGGAAGCTACGCTACATTTAGATTCCTGCCGTTGCACAGATAGCACCTTCGCTGCGCTGCCTAAAGACATAAGGCATTTGAAAATCTCTAATACATTTTTCAAAGCGTCAAATTTGAAACCAGAACAGCGCTTCGATAATTTAGAATCTTTGACTTTAGAAGGATCTATTAATTATGATAGCAAAAATTTATTTAGTATTCCTGCTATGCCTGATAAGGCTACCGCAGCACTACTTCAGAAGGCACCTAATCTAGAGTATTTAACTTTAGGGGATGGTTCTAACCTCAGTGATCAGGATATTCAATCATTACCCATTTTTCCTCAGTTAAAGCACCTTGATCTAGAATCTTCTAGGCTTTCTAGAAACGCTGTTCTAGCGCTACTTCAGAAGGCACCTAATCTAGAGCGTTTAACTTTAAGAGGGGATATTGATCAAGATATCCAATCATTACCCGTCCTTGCTAAATTAAAGGATTTGAGCATAATAAATAAGAATTCAACAGAATCTTATTTCGCTCCTTCAGAGTTACTTCAAAAGACACCTAATCTAGATCGTTTAATTTTAAGGGAGTGCTCTAAACTCAGTGTCCAGGATATCCAATCATTACCCGTTTTTCCTCAATTGAAGTATCTTGACCTAGAATCTTCTGAGCTTTCTAGAGATGCTATTCCAGCGCTACTTCAGAAAGTACCTAATCTAGAGCATTTAATTTTCATGAATGGTGTTCATTTTAGTTATCAGAATATCCAATCATTACCCATCCTTGCTCAATTGAAGGATTTGAACATACATAAATCTAATGCGCGGTCTTGTGTAGCACTACTTCAGAAGACGCCTAATTTAGAGCATTTAACTTTAATGGAGTGTTCTAAACTCAGTATCCAGGATATTCAATCATTACCCGTTTTTCCTCAATTAAAGTATCTTGACCTAAAATCTTCTAAGCTTTCTAGAGAAGCTGTTCTAGCGCTACTTCAGAAAGCACCTAATCTAGAGCATTTAGTTTTAATGGACAAGGAGGCACTCGATATTCCGGAGGTTCAATCATTATGTGCTCTTACTAAATTGGGGTATTTGAGCATAAATGGAGTTAGCGTTGCTATTCCAGCGCTACGTCAGCACGCACTTCATTATGATTCCGATGCCCCTATTGATCCTAACCAAGCTTGAACGACTCGGGCGCAAGGCGATGGATGTTCGAGCAACTTGCAATTTCAGGGGCGCGCGCATTGTCTTGCGCTGGGCGGTGTCAATTAGCAACTTAGAGGCACTGTTCGGTTTTCCATGAAGGAAAATCGGGTCCCATGCGATAGCTATCTCAACTCAATCTAGCTATTGTATAGGCCAACCATTTGCCATCGTTAGAAAGCGTGAGTTGATTTATATTTGTAGATTCATTGCCGAATTAATGACAAAACGAATTTTTTACCCTTATTTAATTACTTAATACAAAATGTCAATAGACTCTAGTAATTTAGAACAAATCATTAAAGATAAGTGCCGGAAATTTCTTAAGAAAAAATCTGAGGCAGAAAATTTTCGTCCATTGCAATATTTTAATGATGAAATACTCAGTAGAGTAATCCACTGGCTCGTATACGAGAGTGAATTAAATAAAATAATCTGTCACTTTATTGAAATTACAGAGGATACTAGTATTTTTATTGATGAGGAATATAATGACATTATAGAAATAAAAGTTTATTTTAACGGTATAGAACCCGAGTTTGGCGCTATATTACACGTATCCACTATCATTAATCTTCCCCATGCTGAACTTGACTTTAGCCATCCCTGTCTTCCAAAAAACATACAAGAAATAGAATGCAGAATTGCAGATGAGTATTTATATCAGTTAATGGATAAGTATATTCCGCAAGGCTTGTATAAATATTCCAGCTTATTTCAAGAGGTAAAGCCCACTCTACTCGATATAGACGATGTCAGGGCCACACAATGTAAGGACTTTGAATTCCCAGATCGGCAATGTGCCTTTATAGGTTTTCGTAGAGATAAAGTCAGTGATTTGATTAAGGCTTATATCACTGAGTTTATCAATGACCCCTCACAGGATATTTTACAAATCAACGATCCACATTTTTTAGAAGAATCCAAGGACTTCCTCAACCCTGAAACTAATCTAATAGAAATGTGTGAAGGGATCAGATTATATAAATTACCCTCAATAGACTATAGTGAAGAATATGCGCTAATAGAAAAAATATGTGCAAGATGGCAAGTCAGTGGTGAGTGCTATGAGGAGTTTATGACAAGTTGTACCAGCGCTGAATTGTCACCCGATAACTATTTAGAGCTATATGCGACACAAATGGGTTTGGACGCCATTTTTAAAGAGATATTAAATGCAGGCGGGCTTTCTGATGTATTTCTTACCACCGATGCATCAATCGGGGTGGGACTGCTTTTTTACTTAACTTACAGGAAATTTGGTGCTGAAGAAAATACCTTGGTTCATGAGCTAAGGAGTCTCGTCATACTGGAAGATGATTTAGAAAAATAATAGCAGGCGCATACTATGATCAATCATACTATCAACAGTTTTTTTACTCGTCCTCTTGCCTATATTCATGCTTCCAATCAAGCAGATGAGACCAACGTCACCATAGTGTCGCGATACATAGGAAGCAATCGCTACACGGTGAGTATTGAAGTGTCCCCTATTTCTTACAAGATTAAAGCCAAAATCATTTCCCCGAATGGCGGCAGTTTTGAGATCACTGTAGAAAACATATGTAATGGCCTGGATAACAGGCCATTAACAGTGGAACAGATCATGGGAATGATTCATAGCGGCCCACACGCATTTAAAGCAATATATTTGCCAGAAACAAATAAAGTCTATGTTTGGGCGCATATGAAAGCTGCGGGTTATGGCAATTTTTTTATGACCAATGACACGCATAATCCCTTTAGAGGAGCCACTCTCGATCGTTTAGGAGAAATGCTTAAGAATGAACACTTTAAAATTCCAGGCACCAGCAAAACAGTGGCTGAAGTAGGGGGATTTAAAATTCCTAATCCAAGTCATGGAAAGAATGATGGGAGATGTTTTCTTTCTAAAGATGGTACCGTTAACGTTCATTATGATACAGGTGAGAAAAATAGGAACAAACAAAGCGGACAGAAACATGAGAATGAGCCCGTCCATGTATCCGTGACATTTCGGACCAAGGAATCTAAAGAACTGGTCACGATCAATTATCCTATTAATCCTAGCGATCCTAAATGGCCTTACGTAGTAAAAAAACAAAACCAAGTACCTATTGATGAGAATCCTGAGCATCATCCAGTACCCAAGAAAAAACCTGATGGTGGTGGCAATGGTGGAGGCTCGACGGCTGCATTTCAGAACAACCTCAACCAGAATAAATTAATCGGCAGTTACAACAGCACTAATCCCAACCAACCACTCCTCAAGACCGGCCACCAACAACAAATTGGCGGCGTGGCGGTTGCTAATCCCAATGCTATTTTATTGAATCTGAACAGCAGTCTTTACGACCTCACAGCCGATGGTTACTGGGTCACTTTTCCTTTTTTGGCCAAGAGGATACCGTTCTCAAACGAGTGGCTCCAACAAATCATCCGCGAGCTGGCGCAAAACGTCTATATTCATAACACCTTTCCTTTTTATAGCCTGCATTTTACAAAAG
>JASSUD010000069.1:0-13902 GCA_031963225.1 Mycoavidus cysteinexigens | reverse complement strand
AAGGTTGACCCATGCGTTGTGCGTTTTGAATCTGAAAAAATAAAGGAGAGATGCTAGAGCTTATGGGAGATGTCATGGCCAAGGGTGGGAGTAATTTTTGGAGTAAGAATTCAATGGATTCGCATTTTATATGCTGAAAGCCTAATCAAAAAGGGATAACGGAATAGTGGCACCTACCTTTTCTGGTGAAGTACTGCCAAGAAATTAGAGATTAGAAATAAATCTGCTCCGTGTACTTTGCCATAAAAAAAACCCCAAAAAATTAGAACGCGATGTCTAACCTTTTGGGGTCACCTCAAATTGAAGTAGGGCCTTTTTAATCCAGATCATTTTGCAGCGATTCGATAGAGCCGTGCATTTTGCAACTCGATCAAACCGAGTGCCTCTAACTCTTGGCAAGCCCTTCCTGTACGATCAAGCTGTACTATGCATAATCAAAATGAGCCATTACTCGAACCACGATCAGACACAGTTATCTCAGAGGCTGCATCGAAGTCCTCCAGCATTTTCACAATAGCAGGATGCTCAGATGCTTCTAGCAGGGCACATGTTTCTTCGTAAGGTAGCCAATTAATCTCTGGATTGTCTAAAAAAATTCGAGCTATATCTGCGCGCCCGCGCCCAATTGCAACACGTAGTACAGCAGAGGCTCCTTCATACGACTCATGTACCAACTTATTGACTAAACTAATGACCAGAGCATATTGGTCATAAATATGTTGGCCCGTATAAAGTCGCGCATGTTCAGCTACCGCTGTCAGTAGAGCAAAATTTTCTTCGCTACAGGACGTATCGAAATAGGGGCTGTTAACAAGAACGTCAAATATGTCGTTGTTATGAATTCCAGATGCCACCAGCCGCAGCGCATCTCTTAGATGCTCTTGCCGATCTGGCAAAGCAGGGTACTCATATATATTTTCCCTGTCGCTAACCAAAAGTTGGGCTATAGCGGGGAGGTTTTGAAGAACTGCACTGGTTAGTGGAGTAAAGTCTCCGTGAAGAATGTCTATTTTTGCGCCATGATCGAGCAAAATCTCTACCATCTGTAATTGTCTTGCTGCTTGCTCTGCTGTTTTCGCTTTCGCATCTATTGCATTGTGCAATGGAGTGAATGAATCTTCATTGGCGGTGCGGTTTGCTAGCGTGTTATCTTTTTCGAGCAAAGCCTGAACTATATTAGGGTTAAAGTGATAGGTTGCCGTTGTTAATAGTTTTTTTCTAATTTTACGGACACCAGCCTTGTCTTCGCTCTTATTAACTTCAAATACCTTTTTGCTCTTCTCAACTACAAACTCCCATATAGCAAGGTCGCCGCGAGCAGCTGCGAGCTGTAGCAAGTCATTTGCATGTGTATTAAATAGGCTTTCCAGACGGTCAGCCAAATAACTAAGCATAGGGACACCAGCTCTGTCACTGCTAACGGCAGTGTGCAATAGAGTATATGCCCTCTGTTTTGTGCCCTTCCAGGTGTAAGCTATATCTGCTTTGTATTTAAGCAAAATTTCAGCCATAGCGATGTTCGATGACTCCACTGCATAACGTAATGCACGGCTTTGAGATTTCGACTGGATCTTTTCTATGTCGTGTGGGTCTATTGATTCAGCGAGCCCTATCAAATACTCAACTTTAGCTATATCGTTCATTTCGGCAGCAATTTCCACTGCATAGAGGCCGCTCCTCCTTTCCCGCTGCTTCAACAGAGTGCTGCTAGTGGGAATTTTTTGCGATTCATTAATGATGGCATCGCATATATTCACAAAAAATCTGACTTTATCGACAGGCTGATGTGAAACTACATTTAAGAAAGAGGTCAACCCATGCTGATCAAACTTCTCTATGGTTGCCCCGTTTTCTATCAAATATTTGATTATTTCTTCATTGCCGTTTGCCGCTGCACCATGTAATGCGGTCCCTCCTACCCAGCTAAATACGTCAACGCTTACATCCGACTCAACAAGTTCTTTGACCCATGCCAAACGGTTATTTGCAGCTGCCCAATATAAAAGATGCTGCAAATGATATGGAGCGCGCGAATTAAGAAACATCTTGCTTTCAAACATGCGCTCTATATCACGCTCCTCAGTTTCATCACGGATCCCATGCCTAACCTGCGAGGGCAGTAGCTCCAGGAATGCCGTTATATTGGGCATAGGTTCTTGTGTAGCCAGTACAACTAAATTGTTAAGAAAATAAGAGGCATGTGCTGGAGATAATTGCCCATTCGAATCTATGCCAGCGGGCAATGGCTGACCAAGATTAGCGGGTAACTTCGTATCAAGATTAATATCTATTAAATCCTGGTATGTGAGTTCCTGCCTATTAGATAAAAGCAGATTGGCCATCTTAATAAAATTGCCTCTGAGGGGATACGAGCAGCCGTAGCTAAACAGTTCCCGAAAAAGACGATTGTGCTGTAGGGCATACTCAGCTTTATTGTTGGAATCAAAGGCCTGATTAGCGCACTCGGAATACGGTAACGTTAGTAGCGCAACAGTATCTTCAACAAGTGCAGCAGTTTTTTCAACGGAAGGGGGTAGCTCAACCTTACCTTCCACTGGACGGGTCTTAAATTTCCTAAACAAAATTTCGCAAGAAAGATTGAAAAGGGTCGAATTCGCCATTGAAAAATTTTTAAATTCACCCACCGTCGACAGGGTCATACCAATGAGCAACAAAATTTCATTAGGGAATACTTGTGCCCTCAGTTGAGGAGATGCGTCAACTGGTTGCCCTTCAGAACTGCTGCCTTGCTCAATAATTTGCTGGACAGGTGCAGCGGCACTCGAAATTAGAGCCTCTGCTTTCGAGCGAAAAAGATTGACTGGAGACGTCCCAGATAGCTGCCCTTGCATATTTTATTGCCTTTTGTGGATAGGTTAAAAAACTGTTGTCTTAAGAATATAAGAATATTCTTAATATACAAAAAATAAGGTATTTGTACTATCCACATTTTGATAATTTTATGAAAAGTTTTTCCTTCCTAAAGGAAGGCAAAACATGCGGCGGCGCCGTAGTGATAGGTATTTTCGCATACGTTCTTCGGTAAAGCGCCAGGCATAATAAGGTACTTTTTTGACTCTAGACGACGTAGACATGCCCCATTCAAATCCTATACAAGTGCCGCCCCAGCACCGTTCATCACTGGCTCACTCAGTGCTTTGGCAAAGTACACCGCATGCGTATGCGGTGGAAACGCCTGAAAAAAGTGAAGAAGTGGGATTAACGTGTAAGCAAAACCAAGAATTACTTGGCGGCTTGCCGGATGATGTTTGGCGGATCATTTTAAAAAAATGCTGCCAGGATGGCGTGAGTAGCTTGTACAGCGTTTCGTTGGCCAGTAAGGCTTGTAAAGAATTGGTAGATGAGATTAGGAATTGGCAGAGATGCCAATTCTTATTTTCTACAGAGGCAGAAGCACTTCTTGAAAAAGACAGTCTTGAGGAGCTGCAACACGCTTTTCAAATCCTCTACAGAGTAATCGAGGATGAGCAGATACACAAAATCGTCCAAGCAGCCAATCTCAAGCAAAAAAATCCTCCATTAATGGAATTAATTCAAAGCTTTTTGTTAAATAAGCTCAAAAGAGGCAATTTCTTTGAAGCCATAAAACTACTGTCTACTAGGCCTATACCTACCTATGAGAATAGATATCCAGATATATATGAGCTCAACTTAACATTAGGTAGTTTGGTGGCAATGGAGTTAGGCACGCTGGAAGAATTCGGCGCTGGCGCTTCTTTGGAGAGACAAGTAAATGATGAACTTGGCCTATTTATGCTTACGCATATAAGCTCATTTTTTAATCAAGAGCAAAAGCCAGATATGAAGCGTTTTATTGGGCTTATGCCTAGTTGGGTTTGGGGTGGAGTGGTACAGACTTATAAAAATTATTCTGTGATAGGGGCCAGAAGTCTGCTTGCTAGTAAGGTAGATGCTATCGCTGGTGCTGAAGCTATGCATTGGGCTATTTCAAATGGGAAAAAAGACCTCCTCATAGCATTGCTTGAAAATAATTTTAATCCCAATGCGCTTAGCCACTCTGGAAAAAGCGCACTGTGCTGCGCTATAGAGGCTGACCGCCCGGATATGGTAGATGCCTTGCTTAAATCAGGTGCGGATGTAAGTCATCTACTTAAACTGGATAGCAGTATCAACCCGATACACTGGGCCATTGCGAGAAACAGAGAAAATTTTCTCAACCTATTGCTGGCGCTAAAGGTTGAGCAGAATGTGCTTGATCAAGCATTGGCGTATGCAAAAACAACACCTCATGTTAGCGCTAGTATGATAAAAATTTTGCTTGAGCAAAGTGAAAAATAAGGTACAGAGGTGGGGCATCACTATCCGCACTATCCATTCTCGTAAGATCAGATTATCTCAATACGATATAGAGGGTTTAAGGCACATTGCGGCGAAAAAGGCATTAGGCTATTATTGAAAAATAGAAACATAAAAAGGCTGTGCCCTGAAAAATACCGGTGATAACCCTATCGCTTAACTCTATTATTAACACTTACAGTTCAATAAGTTTAGTCTTATAAAGCTGTCAAATGCATGAAATAAATATGCGTAGTAGCCCATTTGAACAGCAAAAAGCAATACATACCGTAGGCAAATTTCACAAGCTATCGTATATTCTGCCAACAAAGCGAGTAAAACTTATAAAAGTTTATTTCGGTTTCTGTGACTAACACCAGATTTTTCCGGGGAAAATTCATGCCTACATTCGATGTAGTTATGGGAATTAGTATAGATACGGTCAAACGATTTATTGATCAAGCTAACAAAGAAATCACCGCACGTTTCGATTTTAGAGGTTCTGACGCGCATATAGAACAAAAAGAATATGAGCTAACTGCTTATGCAGACAATGGCACTATGCTCGACCAGCTCAGAATTATTTTAGTTGATAACGTTTCAAGATATGGAATTGATTCGCGCCTTCTGGATTATGGAAAAATCGAGAAAATCGATGGCAAAAAAAGCAAACAGATTATTACAGTTAAAAACGGCATGTTTAACGAACTTGCCGAGAAAATATTTAAAATCGTCAAGGAGAGTAAGCTGGAATTGCAGGCCAGCATCCAAGGCAATGCAGTGCGCATCTCCAGCAATAGGCTTGATGACTTGCTAGAGATCAGGGGCATACTGCTTAAAGATGAACCGTTCAGCTTTAATAATTTTCGTGATTGAACGGCTGCATCTTTTTTTACTCAGCCGGTCGACTTCAACACAATGTGTTGACTGGACAGCCTGCTGTCCCTGATGTTCGTTTCCGTTCCTTTTGCAGAAATCCGGCCGGGGCCACATCGACTACGCAACCGTTACCATCAACTCCTCCTTACGAGCTGCCATCTGAGCGCCCAGTTTAATCATATCCAGTTTTGAGGCTTCGACCTTTGGGAACATCTCGTTTTGCTCTTCCTTGACATGGTGCTTCACGTATTCGGATAACACCTTGATCTTGGCGTCGAATATTTCACCATGAGGCTCAACGTCCTTGACTTGAGCGATGAGGTTCTTGAGAGTTGCGTGTTCGACGGTCGCCTCGGGCACCAATTCGTGGTCCTTCAAGGCTTTCTTAACGGCCGGATAAAATATCTCTTCTTCAATCTGGGCATGGACAGTTAGCGCGATGCAAATTTGCGCGACCAAGTCTTTTTTCTTCGTGATTGCGCTGGTTTTTTCGTATTCTGCAAAGAGCTTACTGACGTGTTTGTGGTCAGCTCGCAGCATCGCCGTGGCCCCCAAGGCACTTGATGCATTGGTGGCATTCTTCTGTGTCGTTGACGTGCTTGTCATAATTCGCTCCTTTGGGAGGATGCTGCAAGAATAAATGCCTGGACAACCCGATCAAAATGATGATCGGGATAGGCATGCCGAGAAAGAGCAATAGAAGTAAACGCATATTGTGACTATAGGAACAGCCCTATGCGATTCATAAATCTCGGCGACGGCCGCCATACGCGGCGCTACAACTGGCGAAAAAGGCACCGGAAAGCAGCGACACGGAAAGCCAAAGCGCTGCATATGAAGACGCCTTGCGCAACTTGTCGGCGGATTCCCGCGCGGTGACCTCGGCCTCCTTGAGTTTCGCCTGGACCTTGTCAAAGGTGGCAGTCACTCGCTTTTCAGCATCCGCTTGAGCGATACCTGTGCGTTGCGAGACCAGTTGGGCAACATAGCGTCTATCTTCTGCAGGCAAAGCATTTGTTTGGATGGCATTGGAAAAGATACGAATAACTTCAGATGTGGAAGTGGCTTCACTGCCAGTTGTCTGGGCCGAGGCTGAACTCGTCGATACATTCATATCTTTGCGAAAAAGCGAATCGACAAAGTAATCCATGCCATGGCCAAGAGAAGGGGCATGCGTCTTGGTTACTGCTGCCCCAGTGCCGGCCGCAGCACCTGCAACCGAAGCACCTGCTTGGCTCCCTTTGCTCACAATAGAGCTAATGGTGGTAGTTAGCAGCGCCACCATCATCAGCGTTGCCACGGCCCATGCGAGGAGACCATGAGTGGTGTCGCGAAAATATACCTCGCCCGTGTGCGCGACCTCCCATTTCGTCCGTAGGCGACCGGCCAGATACCCACCTATGCCGGATGCCGCTAGTTGCGTAAAAGTAATCCATAAAATCGTCGACAGGCCCATCGCCGGCGTGCTGGCGCCTTGATTCGGCCACGGGGAGACGGATGAGAAACCAAGGCCCATGCCAAGAATTAGAAGAATCAAGGAAAGTGCGGCTGCCCCGGCTGCGCCTGCAAGAATGGCATCCCAAGAGACGCCTGATGTGCTCGAAGTTATCTCGGCTGAATGAAGGCTACGTGCCGGCTGTTCGCTCTTGCGTGAGGTTGATACAGTCATCTTTTACTCCATTGTGAACTCAAAGAATTATCCTCACAAATCAATTGAAATTGATAAGGGGGGCCAGACAACGTTTCTTATGTACCATGAAGGGCTCTGCTTTTATGTACAGAAAAACCCTGATAACTCCTAAACAATAACTATTTCTATAGTTCTATATATGTTGATATATTGAACTAGATATAGAGTGTAAGAGATGGAGTTGAGCGAAGCAGAGCGAATTGATCTAGAAAAAATATCGAGTAGCCGTCGGGATCGTTTTGGATGGGTATGGTCAAGGGTCACTAAATAATACAGGTGATAACCCTATCGATTAACCCTACTATTAACACTTACAGTCTGATAAGTCGACTCTTATAAAGGGGTCGAATGCGCAAAAAAATATGCGTAGTAGCCAATTTGAACAGCAAAAGGCAATATTTGCTGTAGGAAAATGATCCCATCAGGAAATCTATGAAAACTATCCGTTATTTTTTTGCCACGTTGTATATGTCAATCATTATGGGGGCGCTCATCATTCCGATGGCGCGCGCTTACGCTTCGCCTTCAGTGCCCGTAGCGGGTACTGATTATGAAGTGCTGCGTCCCTCTGCATCATCTGCTATACCAGCAGGAAAAATAGAGGTGTTAGAGTTTTTCTGGTATTCCAGTCCGCACGATTATGCCCTGGAACCAAAGCTGGCAGATTGGATTAGAAATCAAGGTTCCGATGTTATTTTTAAGCGTGTGCCGGTAGCATTTAGCGCTAATTTTGAACCGCACCAACGGCTCTATCATTCGCTGGATGTATTAGGTGCCGTTAACCAAATGACGCTTAAAGTCTTTCAAGAAATACAGGTCAAAAGAAATCGTCTTCTCACACCTCAAGCACAGGCAGATTTTGTGGCAACACAGGGTATAGACCGACAAAAATTCTTATCGGCTTACAATTCATTTAAAACTGCAGCTGAAGTGCAAAAAGACAATAAACTTACTATCCAATATGGTATCCAAGGTGTACCCGCACTGGTAGTTCAAGGTCAATACATAACGTCCCCTGCAATGACGCAAAGTCTCGATGGTGTAATCCAAGTGCTGGACTTTTTGGTATCGAAAGCACGTGCAGAAACACTTCAATCGCAGTAAATATGTTGTTCTCGTTGATTAGATTATTTTTATTTTTATAATTTTTTAATCCACGCCGAGGCAGTCGAATAAAAACGGCGTACTACATTCTAGAATGTAGTACGCCGTTTTATATTTGAAATGCGGATTTCATACGGCCATTTTTTTAAAAATCATCTTGGTTTATTTCTTCATTTTTTACTTTATCTGTAAAAATAGTACATGAAGGTAATGTATATTTTATATTTTGTATTTTTCTTATATTTTCATCACTTTTTAATCTCTCATTGCCCTCTAAATTAAGCTCTTCTAATTTTCCTAAATTATCGACAGAGTCAGGCAATATTTCAATCGCATTACTTCTGGCATTCACATATAAAAGCTCAGGAAAATTATTAATCATTTCCAAAGAAGTTAGCTGATTAGCATTCAAGTGTAAATAGCATATTTTGCGCAGCTCTATAATAGAGGCCGGGAAGGAGCTTAATTTATTATGGCGCGCATCCAATACTTTTAGATTGGTCAATTTCCCAATGGAGGCAGGCAAAGAATCAATATCGTTACTATTAAATATTAAATTTTCAAGTTTAGGTAAATTTCCTATCCAATCTGGCAATTTTTTCAATCTATTTCTAGAGATATCCAACGTCACAAGTTGAGTTTCCTGTTTCAGCTCTTCAGGCAAAACCTGCATTCCCATGCATGATAAATCTAGACTATTCCTTTTTTGTGCATGACAATCTTTTATCTTTGCTTGCAAGGCTTCTGTTGATTCAGATGCCTCATGTTTTTTATGAATAGAAAAAGACTGGAGTTTTATATTTGAAGATGCTGCTGTATCAATTTTAGTCATATGAAATTTCACTGAGATTTAATAAAAATATATTAATAAATAAATTATATTTTAAGGCGTATACATGCATTACATTTAATGATCACATATGCAAATTATTTTAATTTTTTTATTCGGTGCCATTTGGATTTCTATTTAATTGATCATAATGCGCTTTTGCATCATTGTCACGTAAAATTATTGCCGTTGGAACCTCTGTACTCCTATCCATTTGAACTGTAAGCATTTTATTTTTTCGGAATGCGTTAGAGCTACTAATAGGATCGACATCAGAATGATCTCGCGGTTGATCAGACTCACCATATTTAAGAGGTAAGATGAAGCAAGCAGCTTCTATATCATCAAAATTTAGATAAATTGGTGCCAATACTTCTGCTTCAGCAGGATTGTTAGTGGGTATGAGTGGAGGCTCATTAATTTTTGAATAGGTAATCATTGCTACCTCTCCTTTACGGAGATTGCTTTTTATATAAACCAATTGGTTAGCATCTAGTAAATTGGTGCCAGAAATAAATGGAGAGTTGTCGCTAGAGGTTCTATGATCATCTATCAAAGAATTTAAATGTTCTCTTTCTTTGGGAGTGCCTTCGCTAAGAATGTGTGCAGCACGTTGGGCTATCTCCAAATCTGCATTATATCTTTTTTGTAGTCTTATATCTTCCTGCTGCGGCTTCCCTCCCTTCTTTATTGCTGTTTCTATACGAGTTTGTGCGCGATCCCTTTCAATCAGTGAGTGCCCACACATATTATTTATAGTGTCCCTAAATTTTTCAATACCTTGTTGTTGCTCATCTGGACTTTGGTTTTTTTTGAAATTTCTCATTGCTTCCAATGTCATATCAGTTCTATGGGAGCGTACGAAATTATATGATCCTGAACGGACAGCCGTTCCTTGCGGCTTATCAAGTGCGGCTAAAGCACCAAGAACTATCTCCCGGCCTCTAACTGTTTGCCTTGATCCTGGTAATGTTGTTGCTGCTTCTTGGCGGGTAGTTTCAGTTGGTTTACTTATATTTCCACTGGTTTTGTTAAAATCCATATGTTCTCTCCTAGAATATTATTAAACATATATTAATAAATATAATGGAGAGAATTTTGATAAAAGATAAACAGAATATGCCACGTAAATTAGCGGGTACGATTCATACCCAACGCCATGTACACAAAGCGGATAAGGTTGAATACAAGGTGGGGAATGTGAGTAGTATCATGCACTATTTACAAACCATGTTTTGATAGTGCCCATTCGTATTCCAGTATGTAACGCGATATTTGCATAAATGTCGGTTTTCCGGATATTATTTAAATTTATAGTTTTTATATAATAATCATAGACACAGTTTCTTGCTTCTTCTGAGTAAGGCCTTCCACAACCTGACTTCCTTTTAAATGAATCCACATTTTCCCGCAAAGGATCCAATAAAATATTTTTATAGCGATTTACCCCATTTTTTTTGCGCATTGCTTTACTAGTAACGCTATTTGCCTCAGAAAATTCGCCTACTTTCATTATTAGAGGTTCTTTTTTGTCCTGTGGTAGGACATCTTGCTCTAGAGGTGCATATTGCTCATGATAGTCTTTAAAGTGAAGTTGAGTTAGACATAGTCTTTCAGATTCAGAGAGAGGAGCTGATTGCTTCATTTCCTCCTCCATGTCTGATGAAGAAGGATGCTGCGCGAATGGAAAATCTAGAGGAGGTGAAGGCAGGGGGCTGTAGATAGCGGTAGATAATTCGGGTTGCGGTAGCTTAAACCATTGCTCCCATTCCTCGCTACGGGCGCTAGCCATCTCCATGCTTTGCTGAGAAGTCAAGAGAGGCGCTGATTGCTTAGCTTCCTCGCTCTTGTCTGATGACTTACTACAGGTGCTAGACACACAAATGCTTTGCTGAGAATCGAGAATAGGGGCACCGCCATAACGATTATAATTAGACGGAAACTGCGATGGGAGTTGAGCCGTGCTTGATACAGTAAGCAAGGACAAATTGCTCAGTCTCCCTCTACTTTGGCTTATAGATTGGCCACGATTAAGCAGCATTTCTCTTAAACGTATCTGCGTTTATGGCGCTACTTTGGTTATGTTTCCAGCACCCATGGCCTACCTCTTGTTATTTTTAAATAGCAGTAACGCTGTTCATATAGGTTTTATTAGCTCCTATTAAACGCGATAACGCGTAAAGTGCGCGCGTGTTTTACGCAATGTTTTGCTATAAAACGAAAAGAAGCTAAGAAAAAAATCAATAGTCAGATCGGAGGTCTAACCTGAGTTCTTTTTATAATTTTTTAATCCACGCAGAGGCAGTTAAACAAGAACGGCGCACTCCATTCTGGAATGGAGTGCGCCGTTTTGCATTTGAAATGTCGATTTTTATTATATACTGGGTGCTGCCTTACTGAGCTTGATGATCATTTAGTCCTGTTCTTCGTACCATATCATTTCCCCCCACACCCGACTCGAGGTCTTTGGTTATGCGCTGGCAGAAATTAATGGATAAACGCATCGGCGTTATTCCATTACCGCTTTATTTCATTATCCTTGTTTGCTTGGGTGTCCTTCTCGCTCTCAATAAAATATCAGGCGATATTTCTATTATGATTGCGGTGCTGAGTGTATGCGGCTTCACCTTTGCGGGGTTGGGTGCGTCTATTCCAGGCCTGCGCCATATTGGTGGATCGGTTATCGCGACGATTTTTCTTCCCGCCTGCTTGGTGCATTACCAACTTTTACCGGCTGAATTAGTCGAATCCATCAGCGACTTCTGGCAATCAACCAAATTTTTATACTTATTTATCGCCTGTGTGATCGTCGGCAGTATTCTGAGCATGGATCGTCAGACGCTGATTGCGGGCATGGTCAAAATTTTTATTCCGCTGGCTTCTGGCTCTGTGCTGGCCATTATGGCAGGCACCTTGACGGGCATGGCCTTTGGATTAAGCGCGCATCATACATTCTTCTATATCATCATCCCCATTATGGCCGGCGGCATCGGTGAAGGTGCCATTCCGCTGACTCTGGGCTATTCAGATATTCTGAACATACCGCAAAGCCAACTCTTTGCTCAAATAGTACCGGCTATTGTGCTCGGCAATTTAACAGCAATTATCTGTGCGAGTTTGCTGCATCAGTTTGGAAGGCGCAACCCTCGCTTCAACGGGCATGGCTGCCTCTATGCCGCTCACGAAGAGATACCTGCCCATTCTCTCGATACGCGTTCTGTCGATGTGGAGCATATTGCTGCCGCTGGCATGGTGGCGATTTGTTTATACATACTAGGCATACTGATTCATAGGTTGACCGGCTTACCGGCTCCTGTAGCGATGCTTTTTCTTGCCGTGCTCGCTAAACTCACTCACGCCGTTTCGCCTAAGTTAGAAGGCGGTGCGCACATGGTGTATTACTTTTTCTCCAAAGCCGTGACGTATCCCTTGCTCTTCGCTGTTGGTATCACTACTACATCGTGGAATGATCTAATGGCTGCGTTCACCTTAGCCAATTTGGTCACCATTACCGTGACGGTATTTACGCTCACCACGGTCGGCTTTTTTGTGGGGAAATGGGTAGGCCTCTATCCGATCGAAAGCGCCATCATTAATGCCTGCCATAGCGGTATGGGCGGCGTCGGCGATGTGGCGATCCTCACGTCGGCCCATCGATTACAACTCATGCCGTTTGCACAAATAGCCACTCGTTTAGGAGGGGCGCTCACTATCACTATTGCGATAGTTTTACTGCGGATAGTGTCATAAAGCGCCAGGATGCAGCTGCAGTGCTTTGCCACATGATGGGCCTCTTTAAGAGGCCGCTATATGCTTGCTATGATTTCCCTTTCTTAATAATAGATAACGCAGTTCCAATCATCGTACTTATTTCGCTTAAATTGGCAGGTACGATTAATGTATTGCCTGTTTTAGCAAGATTGCTAAAGGCATTCACATATTGTTCAGCCACTTTTAGATTAACGGCCTCTATACCGCCAGAAGATTGAATGGAATGGCCCACTTTTGAAATGGCTTGTGCATTGGCTTCTGCTACGGCAAGAATGGCGGATGCTTGACCTTGTGCCTGATTGATCGAAGCTTGTCTTTCGCCTTCTGATTTTTGAATTGCCGCTTCACGCGCACCTGTGGCTAAGTTGATTTGTTCTTGTCGCTTTCCTTCAGAAGCAGCAATCAATGCACGCTTTTCTCGTTCAGCGGTAATTTGCGATTGCATGGCATGCAAAATTTCTTTGGGCGGTGTGAGATCTTTGATTTCATAACGCAGTACTTTCACACCCCAGTTTGCTGCTGCTTCGTCTAGTACTTCAACAATGCTGTGATTGATTAGTGCACGCTCTTCAAAGGTTTTGTCGAGTTCTAATTTACCGATGACGGAGCGCAGCGTTGTTTGGGCAAGCTGGGTGATGGCAACGATGTAATTGCTGGAGCCATAAGAGGCTTTCATCGGATCGGTTACTTGAAAATATAAAACGCCATCGACCTGCAATTGGGTGTTATCGCGCGTAATACATACTTGGCTAGGCACATCGAGCGGGATTTCTTTTAAAACGTGCCGATAGGCCACACGGTCAATAAATGGCACCACAATGCTTAAACCTGGCACGAGCGTGGAATGGTAACGGCCCAGACGCTCCACTACCCAAGCATGTTGTTCAGGCACAATTTTTACAGACTGCGCTACCAAGACCACCATTACAATAAATATAAGCGGCACTATAAAACCCGTATCGATTGACATCTTTTTCCTTATGAATGAATCCATTTTAGCCCGCCATTGATTAGGGCATGGCCGTTATGCGCGCATCGAGACCCCTTATCAGGCTCGTATGGGATCATACCTGTTGCAGCCGCGGTGTAGGAAGATCATTTATAAGACGCTCGATCTTTGCTTATGGGTTTTAGTATGAATACCTGATATTACGCAGGTGTTCAAAAAGATAGTGGTATGCATGTTAGGGTTCCTTCGTCACCACCAACCTACCGAGAAGCACATGTAAAAGGGTTCTATCAAACTCTACCATCCATAAGAAAAGCAAAGAACGGTAGGTTGGTGGTGACGAAGGAACCCCAACATGCATAC
>JASSUD010000068.1:0-13975 GCA_031963225.1 Mycoavidus cysteinexigens | reverse complement strand
CCGTAATGCGGGTTGTCGTGGGCGTACACTAAAAAGGCGCTGGGCAGTACATTCTCTAACTTCATTTCCTGAAACGTCTGCAGGGTTTTTTCGAACAGCAGGTTGACTAACTTATTCTTTTCTTCAACGCCTGTGCTGAGGTAGAGCGAAGATTCTGTGTTTTGGGTAGCTTCAAATAAGATCGATGGGGTCTTGGCGGGGATTGGAGACGAAGAATGGCTGATAGCTTGCTGTGCGGGAGAAAGCAAGGTGACGTCTGACTGTACGGTGGCAACGGAGTATCCAATCAACGCAGCCGAATGCAGCGCTGCCTCAGCTAGCCCACTGCCAGGTTGAGCCGCCACATCCAAGTGCCCCCATGCTTTTGCCTTCTGATAACTCGCTTGTGCTTTGTCCGCTTTGCCTAGTTTCTCCAGAAGTTGTGCTCGCTCAAAATAAATTTCAGCGATACGTTGCCGCAAAGTTTCGGCTTCGGCGGTTTGTGGTGTGCGGGCTTGGCTTAAGGCGCTTTTCGCTTTTGCTAAGGGCAGTACGCCTTGCGTACCCGCAATATATCTAAAGGTTACTTTCGCTTGACCATACAAGGCTAAAGCCCATTCAGGATCCTGTAATTCATAGATACGCGCTTGATCTAGATAGCTTTGCGCCATCACTTGCCTAACTAGCAATGTTGGAGAAACCGGCTGACTCAGCATTACCAAAAGTTCCTTATATCCTATTAAACACAAATCCAATCCCTACGTATCATGCGTGGGAAGGCTTAATTTGGCGCATTTCAAAGTTTCAGCATTCTACGTTTCACCGCAAATGGAGCTATATAGGTAACTCTCCGGATATTGATGGCCTGCTTGCAAGTGCAAAAGTTCTGGATATCCAGTGGCTATATTGTGCGCATACTGCACACTCATCTGCTGCCAAAAATCATTTGATTAGCAAAAGCGGTTTTTAAAGGAGGGAGGTGGTCTAACAAAGTTAGGCCTGCGCTATATAGAGTTGGCAGAGGGGAGAGGCCGGAGGAGATGAAGGCGTTGGCTAGGGTGTGGGTTGTGTGGATTGTGGTTTCGCGGTCGGTTTGGCGGTGTTTGGCGAAGTGAGCTAGGGCTTCAGGGGTAGGGCCTTTTTGGAGGCTTTGGGCTAGAACCCACGCGTCGCGCAGACCCAGGTTTAGGCCTTGTCCTGCAACGGGGTGTAGGGTTTGTGCGGCGTTGCCGATTGCTGCGATGCGGTGGTTGGTTAGGCGGTGCTGTTTTTGCAGGGTAAGGGGAAAGCAGGTGCGGTCTTGGACGTGGATAAATTTACCCATGCGGCCGCCGAAAACGGTATCGAGTTCCGCTAATAAGCGCTCTGCTGGGGCTTCAAGCCTTTGTTTTGCTATGTCGGGGGTGCTGCACCAGACTAAGGCGTAGTCTGCTTCATTTGGGCCGCCTAGGGGTAATAGTGCAAGAGGGCCCTCGGCTGTAAAGCGCTCCCAAGCCGTATGGGGTTGAGGGGCGCTTGCTCGAACGATTCCGATTAAGGCGGTTTGGTGGTAGTGATGAATATGACGGCTGGGAGTGGAGGGGGTAGTAGGGTTTTGTGGGGAGTGATCTAGTTTTATTGCCGATGCAGCCTCTGTGTTGAGTGCAACGTTTTGAGATAGTGCAGAAGGAGCGCTGCCTTCTGCATAAATGACTAGCTGGGCATGCAGGGAAGTTGGCTCTTTACGTGTTTGGGAGGAGTCTTCTGTTAGTGGGGTTAAGGGTAATGTTACGCCTTGTTTGTCTTGTATAGGGGCCCCTGCTGACATTGCTAGCCATCCAGGTGTTTCTGGTCCATGAAGATGTTGAAGGTGGTTTAGATGGGCTTGCGCAGATTGAGCGAGTGTGTGGAGTAGGGCGCTATAGCGCAGTACGTAGCCTAAGGCTGGGAGTTTGCAGTCTTCTCGGTCTAGGGTGGCGCGGCCAAAGTATCCTTTTTGGGAAACTTGGATTTGATGGATAGGGACGGCATGGGCGGGCCATGCATGATCTAGCAGTATGCGGCTGCCGTAAGATAAAGCTATTGCGCGTGGATCACTGGGATCTATCGGCGTGTGTGCTCGATGTGGGCCAATGAGTGCTATGCGCAGTGCACGTGTTAAGCCTCGGCGTGCTAATGCTGTGACTAATGCGCAGGCTACAGGGCCTGTGCCAACGATTGCAATATCGTATTTTTTTGAGCCGCTCATTGTTTTTCTCTTGTATTTTGGGTGAGGTATGCATTTTGATATGCACGCTGCTTTTCTTTGATTATGCCTTTTTGTGGGTTATGGGCTGGTTTTAATAGGGCGGTGGTGCGCATGTTGGGGTTCGTTCCTCACCACCAACCTACAGGCTGCCTTTTTTGGGGGTATGGGCTGGTTTTATAAGGGCGGTGGTGTGCATGTTGGGGTTCGTGCCTCACCACCAACCTACAGGCTGCCTTTTATTGGGTATGGGCAGGTTTTATAAGGGTGGTGGTGTGCATGTTGGGGTTCGTTTCTCACCATCAACCTACAGGCTGCCTTTTGTTGAGGGGATGGATTGGGTGGCTCGTTCGTCTTTTGTTACTGCCATGCGTAGGGCGCGGCCGAAGGCTTTGAATACGGTTTCTGCTTGGTGGTGGGCGTTTGTTCCTCTTAGGTTGTCGATATGGAGCGTTACTGCTGCATGGTTGACAAAGCCTCTGAAAAATTCGATCAATAAATCAACGTCAAACTGACCAATGCGGGCACGGGTAAAGGGTACATCGAAGAATAAACCAGGGCGCCCAGACAGGTCTACTGCTACGCGTGAGAGCGCTTCATCTAGTGGAATGTATGCATGACCATAGCGGTATATACCCCGTTTTTCTCCTATTGCTTGGGAGAAGGCTTGTCCTAGGGTGATGCCTACATCTTCGACGGTATGATGATCATCAATATGCACATCACCGCGCGCCGTGATGTGTAGGTCGATTAAGCCATGTCGTGCAATCTGATCGAGCATATGATCTAGAAAAGGTACGCCTGTTTCTAGTGTGCTCTGGCCAGTGCCGTCTAAGTTGATGGTGATAGCAATATGTGTTTCGCTTGTAGTGCGCGTGACTTGGGCAGATCGGCTATCAGATTGCAAAGAGAAAGACATAGAAAAAAATCCAAAATGTAGGTTGGTGGTGAGGCACGAACCCCAACATGCATACCACCAACTTATAATATTTGCCCTAGGCCATTTTTAAGCAGGTCTTAAAGAACTCAGTGGTGTGCGTGTTGGGGTTCGTTCCTCACCACCAACCTACCGTGCTAAAGCCTTCATATGGGTATGAAGAGATGGCTATATTTAATTTGATTGCTTATTTTACTCTTCTTCCTCTTCGCCTATTTCTTCTGTCTCAATATGGCGATTGGGGGCTGGGCGCAGGCCGATAGTGACGGTGAGATCTAGAGGTTTATTTTTTCGAATGAGATGCAAAGTGGTTTTGGTAGTCGGTTTCATGTGCGCGACTAATTCCAGTAGTTGATTGCGGTTGGTGATGGTTTGTTTGCGTGCAGGGTGGGCATGAGGAGTGATGCCGACGATGATGTCGCCATTCAATATTCCTGCACGCGCAGCGGGCCCCCTCTCTAAAACTCCGGACACCATGGCGCCAGATGGCTTATCGGAATCGGTATCTATTTGTTCTGAGTAGATATTTTGCAGTTCTACACCGATCCACCCGCGCACCACGGCACCGGTTGCAACGATGCTGTCTAGAACTTCAATTGCAGTAGAAACAGGCACGGCAAAGCCAATACCTAATGAGCCACCGCTACGCGAATAAATCGCGGTGTTGATGCCTAGTAAATTACCTTCTACATCGATCAATGCACCACCAGAGTTGCCTGGATTAATCGGCGCGTCTGTTTGGATCAGATTTTCAAAGGTGCTGATTCCTAGATCACTGCGCCCAAGCGCGCTAATGATTCCCATGGTGACAGTTTGGCCTACCCCAAATGGGTTCCCAATGGCTAAAACCACGTCCCCTGTATGCGCCTTTTGAAGATCGCCAAATGTGATGGCAGGTAAGTGGTCGATGTTAATTTTGAGAACGGATAAATCGGTTTCCGCATCGGTGCCAATTAATTTGCCTAGGGTTTGGCGACCATCTGCTAGCGTGACTTCGATATGATCGGCATCATTGATTACGTGGGCATCCGTTAAAATATAACCTTGTTCACTGACTATAACCCCGGAGCCTAGATGGGCGGATTGGGAGTTTTTTCGTGGATGCTTTTTGAAGAAAGGGTCAAGCAGTAAATGCTCTTCCTGTTTATTAGAGATAAGCTGCGTTTCTCGCTGTTGAGGGGAATTTTTGCTTGAAAAAATTTTAACCACGCTGGGCATCGCTTTTTCTGCTGCATAAGCATAGGACAACCCTGTGCAGCTGCTTCTCAGATTGCGGGAAAACCCTGCCCATAGTGGCCGTGGTGTGGGCTTTGCTATCGTTGAAGAAGCGGGAAGGAGGTATGCATCGAAAGCAGCTAGCCATGCTGGTTTGAGCGTAGCTACAACAAAAAAGACCGCCAGTATTGCAGTGACAGCCTGTGCGAATAAAAGCCAGAAGCGTTTGAGCATAAAAAACCGCTTGCAAATAAAAACAACGGCATATGCTTTTAAAATAAATCTCGAGCACCTTCAAATAGGTACATTCATTTGAATGAAAAAAATTTTATCGGCTATATGCAGTGTGGAAGAAGACACGCTTTTTATAATGCTGAGAGCGCCCTAGGTAGTGGTATTAAAAGCAGGTATTCAAAAAGAGACAATGGTCATCATGTTGGGGTTCGTGCTTAACCCCAACCTACAGTGTGTACATACAGGGAATTGAAAATAATGATCTTATCTCCAAGCGAGTTGGAATGCTACTTGAACGAATTATTGAATTCGTACCACTTTCAAGATTATGCGCCAAATGGTTTGCAAGTACAGGGTCGTCTTGGTATTAGCCGCATCGCCACGGGTGTAACGGCTTCGGTTGCTTTTTTAGATGCAGCGCTAGCATGGGGAGCTGATGCAGTTATCGTTCACCATGGCTATTTTTGGAAAAATGAAGAGCGGCCTATTACAGGCGTGCGCTACCAGCGATTGAGTCGGTTGTTGCAAAATGACCTGAATTTATTGGCCTATCATTTACCTCTAGATGCCCATCCTCAGTTAGGAAATAACGCGCAACTTGCCAAGCGTCTGGGCTTTATAGCCAATGGCCGGTTTGGGGAGAATGATTTGGGGTGGATAGGCAGTTTGCAAGCACCGATGCCGGTAGCGCAATTGGCTTCGCATATAGAAAAAGTATTAAATAGGCGACCTCTAGTATTAGGAGAGCAGCATGCACAGGTGCAATGTGTGGCTTGGTGTAGTGGAGCAGCCCAACATCTATTGGGCGCAGCTATTGAGGCAGGCGCACAGGTTTATATAAGCGGAGAGGTCTCTGAATCCACCACGCACCTAGCTACAGAAAGCGGCGTAACGTACCTAGCTGCAGGCCACCATGCCACCGAACGATATGGCGTACAGGCATTGGGCGAGCATTTGGCGGCAAAGTTCGGTATAGAGCATCAATTTATGGATATGGACAACCCGGTATAAACCCTTCCCCTTTAAATGCAGGTTTTAAAAGAGCCCGTGGTCATCATGTTGGGGTTCCTTCGTCACCGCCAACCTACCGTGGCTCGTAGGTTGGTGGTGAGGAACGAACCCCAACATGCACACCACCAACTTTTAATCATCGCTTTTAACCTGCATATGCAGGTTTTCAAAGGACCGTGGTCATCATGTTGGGGTTCCTTCGTCACCACCAACCTACCGTTCATCGCTCTTACCCCGTATATACAAGCTCCAAAAGGACCACGGTTCTGCTGTTTCAACCCCTGCCAAACGCCAATTTACGTTCTTTTTAAAAGTAAATGCTCAGAAAGTTCGCTTATTTTTGAGAATTTTAATAAAATTAGCCCCTTTAAATTTACGCACTTGCTAAAGATCTTGAAAAAGAGGTGAGAGCGTGCCCGCTATATGTGCGTTTAGCATAGGGCAATCTTATTGCTGTGCAGGTCAATTCTCAAGCATTGTAGAAGATAATTAGACGGTTTGCAGACGCAAAGTAAGATATTTGGTACGTGGTTGTAGTGGTAGAAGCTACTAATTTAAGCAGTGAATGGGGTTTTTGATGAATCGCATCACGTAATACAGAAAAAAGGAAAGGAACAAGCAAAGATGATGCATTTATATTCTGACGATACGTGCCCGTTCTCTCATCGCTGTCGCCAGGTTTTGTTTGAAAAAGGGATGGATTTTGAAATTCGGGATGTGGATCTTTTTAACAAGCCTGAAGATATCGCCATCATGAATCCATACGGACAGGTCCCCATTTTGGTGGAGCGTGATCTGATTTTGTATGAATCTAATATTATTAATGAATACATTGATGCGCGTTTTCCGCATCCGCAGTTGATGCCCATGGATCCTATGCAATGTGCACGGGCTCGTTTGTTGCTTTTTAATTTAGAGCGTGAATTGTTTGTGTATGTGAGCGAATTTGAGGCGGAGAAAAAAGGCCGCGCAACGCTCACAGGAAAAGAGCAAGACAAAGGCCGTTTGGCTGTGCGGGATCGCTTGACGCAGCTTGCACCTGTTTTTGTTAAAAACAAATATATGTTGGGTGAAACTTTAACCATTGTGGATATTGCGCTGGTACCTTTGTTATGGCGTTTAGAGCACTATGGTATTGAGCTTCCTCGTCAGGCGGCACCGCTTCAAACCTATGCCGAGCGTATTTTTAGCCGCCCTGCATTTATTGATGCGCTCACGCCTGCTGAAAAAGCAATGCGTCGATAAGCCAGAAGTATTTGTTTTAGAAGCGGTTTAATGTTTTTCATACATTAAACCGCTTCTAAAACAAAGTTGCCACCTACCTCTAGTAAGTATCTATTTTGGCGTATAAGCGGATCGTGTATGAACGTTGCATTGGTTTTTTTAATGCTAGTAATAGTGAGTGGCATTGCTTGGGTTTTAGATAAAAGCATTTTTTTACCTCGGCGGCAGCGTTTTGCACAAAGCTTGGTGGCAGACTATGAGCGTCAGCAGCACGGTGCGCCCTTAGCAAGCCCGACCTCTGAAATAGCGCAAAAATCCTCTGCCATTCGCCAAGCTGCACTGGTCAGGCCTTGGTGGCTAGAATATACGGCTGGCTTTTTCCCCATTATTTTGACAGTTTTTCTATTGCGCTCGTTTATTGCAGAGCCTTTTAAGATTCCATCTGGCTCTATGCTGCCTACGTTGGTAGTGGGCGACTTTATTCTGGTTAATAAATTTGTCTATGGCCTGCGCCTGCCTGTTCTCAATAAAAAAATAGTCCGTCTTGGTAAACCAAAACGCGGGGATGTGGTTGTTTTTCGCTATCCTAAAGATCCTTCAATAGATTACATCAAGCGTGTGGTTGGGCTGCCGGGTGATACGGTGTCTTATATAAACAAGCAGCTTAAAGTGAATGGACAGCGCGTTGCTACTACACCGCTCCCCGATTATTTTGATGAAGACCATGGTACGTATTTAAGACGATATGAGGAAACGCTAGGGGGAACTAAAAATGACATCCTTAGTAGCCTCTCCGACGCGCCCTTTGTATTGAATCCCGATCGTTTTCGTTTCCAGGAAAATTGCCAATATAGTGAGCAAGGCCTGGTCTGCAAAGTGCCGGCTGGCCATTATTTTGTGATGGGCGATAACCGTGACAATAGTGCCGATAGCCGGGTTTGGGGTTTTGTTCCAGATAAAAATTTAGTCGGTCGTGCTTTTTTTATTTGGTTTAATTTTAAAAACTTAAAACGTATTGGACACTTTGATTAAATGTACCGCTTTTACCGGAAATTTTAATGCCTCGCCTTACCGTATTGCCGCACCCTACACTGTGCCCAGAAGGCAAGACAATCGATGCCAAGAGTGGAGTAAGTATCTGCGATACGCTTCTTGAAAATGGTATTCCCATCGAGCATGCCTGCGAAAAAGTCTGCGCATGTACTACTTGCCATGTAATTGTGAGGCAGGGATATGCAACGTTAGCTCCGCCTGAGGATATGGAAGATGACCTCTTAGATATGGCCTGGGGGTTAGAGCCCACCTCCCGCTTATCCTGTCAGGCCCGCATTCCAATAGAGGCGGATGTAACAGTGGAAATTCCTAAATATTCTATTAATCACGCAAAAGAAAACCATTGAGGGTGTGCAGTTATGAAATGGACCGATATCTATGATATTGCTCAGGCGCTAGCGCAAGCCCACCCTGATGAAGATCCCCGTCTTATTCGCTTTACTGATTTACACCTTTGGGTTTTGGCACTGCCAGGTTTTGACGATGACCCAAAACGTTCCGGTGAAAAAATTCTAGAAGCCATTCAAGCTGCATGGATAGAGGAGGCCTAGTGCACAGTTCAGCAGATATACCTACACATACCGATACCCCCATTTCCCCTGCCCATTTTTCAGAATTGGGTTTAGATGAAGTCCTGTTACGGGCCATTCAAGAACAAGGCTATACCACGCCAACACCGATTCAAGCACGTGCTATTCCTGTTGCGTTAGCGGGTAAAGATTTACTAGGCGCGGCACAAACTGGCACAGGCAAGACAGCGAGTTTTTCTCTCCCCATCCTGCAGCTTTTACAGCCTTTTGCAAATACCAGTACCTCTCCTGCACGCCATCCAGTTCGCGCTTTAGTGCTCACTCCCACCCGTGAATTGGCAGATCAAGTTGCAGCCAATATAGAAACGTATGGTAAATACTCTACGTTGCGCAGCACCCCAATCTTTGGTGGCGTAGATATGAATCCGCAGGCGGCTCAATTGCGCCGAGGTGTGGAGATCTTGATCGCTACACCAGGTCGTTTGCTAGACCATTTACAACAAAAAAATACGCAGCTGGGCGAAGTGCAGATTTTGGTATTAGATGAAGCGGACCGTATGCTAGACATGGGCTTCTTGCCCGATCTGCAGCGCATTCTCAACTTACTACCTAAGAATCGCCAGACTTTACTGTTCTCTGCTACTTTCTCACCAGAAATTACCAAACTTACTAAGAGCTACCTACGTAGCCCTGTGGCTATTAATGTTGCGACTCAAAATGCTACGGCAAAAAACGTTCGCCAGCGCGTCTACACGCTAGATAGTAAAGATAAATCCGCCGCAGTCATTGAGCTTATAAGCCGCCATGCTATGGGGCAGGTCATTGTATTTTGTAATAGCAAGTTAGGCGCTAGCCGACTCGTTCGCCAAATTGAGCAAGCCGGTATAAGTGCAGCTTCTATTCACGGCGATAAAACACAAAAAGAGCGTATGGAGGCCTTAGAGCGCTTCAAACAAGGCGAGATCATCGCATTAGTAGCGACCGATGTAGCGGCTCGTGGCATTGATATTGCTGAGCTACCTGCTGTGATTAATTTTGATTTGCCGTTTAATGCAGAAGATTATGTGCATCGCATTGGCCGAACTGGCCGGGCAGGGGCATCAGGAGACGCCTTATCTCTATGTAGCCCAGAAGAAGAAAAATACCTGGCAGACATTGAAAAGCTGATTCAAAAACCTTTTGAGCGCGAAGCGTTTATTCCTTCAAACCCGATAAAAGGGCGAAGAACGGAGGCGATAAAGCGCCAACCTGAAGCAGCACATAGCACAAGGCGCCAATCCGCACGTCAAAAAGATGATTTATTCACCAAGCCTTATGTCCCTAATCCTAAAGCACTTGAAGCTGAGAGACAAAGGGGAGGGGCGGTTGAAAACCGTATGTACAACCCTATGCATCGTAGATCGGCAAAGAAGCGCCAAGTAGCCGTATTGCTTGGCGGTGGCGTGCACAAAGAGTAGAGCAACTTTTACATACAGAAATGCAACCCATAAAAAATGGCCTTTTTATAAAGGCCATTTTTTTATGGGGCAGTGCATCGGTATCTTTAACCTCACACCTTTGCAATAGGCGTAGGTTGGTGGTGAGGAACGAATCCCAACATGCATACCACTTATTTTTAATCTTTAGGGCATGTCCTCAATTTCGCCAAAGGGCCCATCTTTAGGGTCGTGTGGTCACGGTACTTAACTTAATGACCAGCTTACGATTCCTAAGAAACTCACTCACCTTCAACGCTCGCAAAGTTTCTGTGATTCGGGTAGAGGTGCTCCTCTTCGGAGGTTATCTAAAAGCAGAAGCAGAAATTAAAAGTCAGCGGTACGCATGTTGGGGTTCGTGCCTCACCACCAACCTACCGTACATCCAGATCCTGCGGCCCTAAATAGGAACCCTTTAGGACACACCCTAAACTGCTTCTATGCTGGAAGATTATTGGCGTTTTTGCTTTGATTTTGATGTTGCATAAGGCTAAGCATTTCTTTCATCATTCCTTGCAACTCGCTTACTTTTTCATTATTTTTAGTAAGTTCTTCTCTAAGGAATTTATTCTCTTCTGCAAGAAGATCAAATTTTTGCCCAAGCGCAGCAACCTCTACATTTTGCTGCGGAAGTAGCAACGGACTAAGCAAAGCATCTACTGATTCGCCAATAATAAGCGGTGGTTCAGGGCTAGTTGACATGATAGAGCTAATTGAAGCAATGGAGCTTTTACGGTTCCAGTTTTGAGAAGTATTGGCCGAACCAGCAGCACCTCTATACCCACCCTGCGTTATATTTTTAGCTATAGCCTCTATGGTATTTTGCAAGTGGTCTACTTTATCCATAATAGCGGAGCTATTTTCTTTGATGGTAGCGCCAGTAAATACTGCTAGGCTTGCTATAGACTGATTATTATTATCATTAACGGTTTTAAGCTGATCCGTGACCTCCTTTTTAGAGGAGAGTAGTTCTTGCGTTAATCTACTTTCTGTTTGACCTACGGTATTTTGAATTTTACCTATAGTAGCGCTATTCATATCTATTCCCTCTCCTTCAAGGGAGTCTATTAATGTATGGATAATTTTTTCAATTCTTTGCAAATATTCAATATCTGCCTTGAATTCTTCTCGCTTTTTATGTCTGACCACATCCATTATGGTGGATAGCACGGTCAGCGCTGCAGAAATAAGCAAGCCTATACCACCTGAAATGACACTAAGCAATATACGCATTACCGTAAAAGCGCCTGCGGAAACAGTATTGTCTATATTTTCTTTGGTGGAATCTGGCTCGGTAATCCGCTTTATATCCACTATTAAACTATGAAACGCATCAATAGCTTCATCAAGCTTATAATCAGACCAATCAATATATTCAAAATCCTCCCCGGCCCTCATTGCGCTTACATCTGAAGAAATATCGGTGTCTAATGGATGGGAGGAGATGGTTACGGATTTTTCTGCCTGGCTCTCGGGTAAGATCTGCAGTGGAATATTTGTTTGTGAGAAAAATTTTGAATCAGTTACATCTCGATATTCCGGAGCGATATCCTTGATCAATCGTCCTGATAACGGAATGGAACTGGAGGCAGATTCAGAGCTTGGGACGGAGTCGTAAGTTAAAAGAATTTTGTTAAACTCTCTTTCAAGAATATCCCGTGCTCTTCGATGATAGGTAAAATTTATTTTTTGTTGCTCAGGGGAAAACTTATCTTGCACCTGAATACTTGCTGTAAATGAAACCTGTAGCGCAGCACCTGCTGTGGTAAAGGCTTTTATTACCCTGGAGCGTTCATTAGAGATATGCCCGTTCGTTTTATTCTCTTCATTGCTCTGAAGCCTGGCGCTACCAGGCAGCATATTTTCTGTATGCTCAGCATGCTTAGATAAAATTTCAGCATTTCCCACCGCCCATGCTAAATAGCATTGCACATTAATTAAATTTTTCTGTTGCTGAGGAGGCTCCTCTGAAATTAGAGGTTGCTGTTGCAGTGGATGAGGAGGATCCTCTGAAATAAAGGGAGTGCCAACAGTTTTGTGTAGAACGGCTTCATCAGAGAGAAAATCGGGACTGATAGCTGCATCGAGCTGTAAGTTTTCTAAAGGGTTTTTAATGCATACGACGGGAGCAACCGCTACCCCAACGCTAGGAACTGATTTTTTGCCCGATAGGGGCGGGAATGCAGGATTTTCCGTACATATTGAACCTTCTATACGCCGCATATATTTCCTCTTTACGCGCACCTCTTTAAGATGCGTTTGATAACTAGGCCAGAACATATTCTACGGGAGTTGGGCAATCTATAACTCCGCTCTCTGTGCGCTTTCCTCATAGGAGGAAATAAAAAACGCACAATATGCTCTCTCTGACAGAGGCTTGTTGTGCACAAGATGCCTGCTGCTTAGTTTTGTAGCCGTTTAATTCAGTATGAGTATTAGTATTGCAAATTAAACTGGCTTCTCGACCTTTAAGGGTACTGGATTTTTCTGTGCATTACCAGAGGTGCATTACCTGAGAAAGAGCTATACACCGCTTCACCTTGTAGGTTGGTGGTGACGAAGGAGCCCCAACATGCGCACCACCAACGTGTAATCATCGCTTTTGACCTGCGCATTCAGGTTTTCAAAGGATCGTGGTTATCACTGAGAAAGGGCTGTGCCCAGCTTCACCTTGTAGGTTGGGGTGACGAAGGAACCCCAACATGCGCACCACCAACGTGTAATCATCGTTTTTGGCCTATACATGCAGGTTTTCAAAGGACCGTGGTCATCGTGTTGGGGTTCCTTCGTCACCACCAACCTACAAGTAAGCATTACGCAAAACGAGATTTGAGACGGTTTACGTATTTTCCCCGTGATAGCGGGTTACACGCTCTACCTCGTTCTTCGAGCCTAAAAAAACAGCAACGCGCTCATGCAAGGTTTTGGGTGCTTTTTCTAATAGCCTTCTCTGGCCATCACTGGCCGCCCCTCCTGCTTGTTCGACTAAAAAAGCCATGGGATTGGCTTCATACATTAAGCGCAAGCGGCCTGGTCGGTCTGGCGAACGCTTGTCGGCAGGGTACATAAAAATACCGCCTCGCATTAAGATACGGTGCATGTCTGCAACCATCGATGCAATCCAGCGCATATTGAAATCTATTTGGCGCGGCCCTATTTTTCCAGCTTTCAGTTCTTCCATATAACGTTGAACCGGCGCGTACCAATGGCGCTCATTCGATGTATTCATCGCGAATTCCTGGGTAGATTCAGGAATGCGTAGGTTGGGGTGGGTGTGTACCCAGATACCTTGTGTAGTATCTAGCGTAAACCCTTCGACTCCACAGCCCACGCTCAGCACAAGCATCGTTTGAGGGCCGTAGACTATATAGCCTGCCGCAATTTGTTGCGTACCTGCTTGTAGAAAAGCATCAGATAGCTCTGCTGCGTCATAGCTTTTCTGTGTGTTGGGTAAGCGCAGTATAGAAAAAATGGTGCCGATAGAAACATTCACATCTATATTAGAAGAGCCATCTAACGGATCAACCAGTAATAGATAGTTTTCCTCACGTTCTTGGATGGAGTGATCGGGTTGTAATACATAGATCTCCTCCATCTCTTCTGATGCAAGCGCCGCTATAGAAGGCACTTCGTGGCAGGCATCTATTAAGATTTGGTTGGCGATTAAATCCAACTTCTTTTGCACCTCACCCTGCACATTCTCACTATGCGCGCTGCCTAAAATATTGGCTAATGCGCCTTGGCGCACTTTTTCACTAATTTTTTCGCCAGCAAGCGCTAGCATATTGACAATCTGCCGTATGTCATCGGTGAAGGTGTCGCTTCGTTTTTGTAGTATGCGAAGAGTTTCATCAAGCAGTACAGCATTAGACATGCAGCGCCTCAAAGAAAAAAGTAAATGAAAAGCAGAGGGCAAGGTAAAAAATGATCTTGCCTATATTTTTGAATGACCGTAGGTTGGTGGTAAGGCACGAACCCCAACATGCACACCACCGACTTGTAATCCTGCATATGCAGGTTTTAAAAGGACAGCAGTCCTCATGTTGGGGTTCGTACCTCACCACCAACCTACAATGAACGGTAGGTTGGGGTG